>CAJQTF010000032.1 GCA_905618945.1 uncultured Methylophilaceae bacterium | reverse complement strand
ATACTCAAATAGCTGGGGCTGGTCTATGTGATCCTGAAGTGACAAAATTTGTTGTAGAAAATGGGCAAAAATCTCTTAATTGGCTAACCAAAACTGGGGTTAGTTTCACAAAGGATACAAACAACAAAAAATTACATCTAACTCGAGAAGGTGGGCATTCCCATAGAAGAATTGCACATGTAGCGGACACTACTGGTAGAGCAATTCAAGATAGACTTATTGAAACTGTCTTGGCTCATCCAAATATACATATATTTGAAGACCATATTGCAGTTGATCTTATAACATCAAGCAAGATTAATATTAGAGCCGATCAAAATATTTGCTTAGGCGCTTATATCCTTGAAAATAAAACAAATAAAGTTTTTACAATAAAATCTGATAATACAATTTTAGCTACCGGTGGTGCGAGTAAAGTTTACTTATATACAACTAATCCAGATGTAAGTACCGGGGATGGTTTAGCCATGGGATGGAGAGCTGGGTGCCGAGTTGCAAATATGGAATTTGTTCAATTTCATCCAACTTGTCTATACCACTCAAAAGATACGTCCTTTCTTATCTCAGAGGCATTAAGAGGTGAAGGTGGAAAGCTTACACTTCCAAATGGTGAGTTATTTATGAAGCACTACGATAAGAGAGGCGATCTAGCACCAAGGGATATAGTAGCTCGTGCTATTGATTTCGAAATGAAGAAAAAAGGATTAGATTGTGTTTATCTTGATATCTCAGGAAAAAACAAATCATTTATACAAAAACGTTTTCCAATGATTTATAAACGTTGCCTCAATTTAGGAATTGATATCACCAAAGAACCAATACCAGTTGTGCCCGCTGCGCATTATAGTTGTGGCGGATTGATGATCGATCGTCAAGGCAGAACAGATATAAAACAACTTTATGCTATTGGTGAAGTAGCGCATACTGGTCTTCATGGAGCTAATCGATTGGCAAGCAATTCACTTTTGGAGTGTTTGGTTTATTCTGATCTTGTCTCAGAAAATATTTTAAAAGATAATTTTCAACACGAATATACCTTGCCTAAATGGGATGAAAGTAGGGTAACGGATGCAGACGAAGAGGTTTTAATTACTCATACGTGGAATGAGTTAAGAAGATTTATGTGGAATTACGTTGGGATTGTTAGAACAAATAAAAGGCTCTCAAGGGCGCTTCATCGGATAAATATGTGGAGAGATGAAGTCGATGAATTTTATACGAACTTTAAAATTTCAGCTAACCTAATTGAACTTAGAAATCTTCTCCAAGTTTCTGAATTAATTGTTATCTCTGCTATTAATAGAAAAGAAAGTAGAGGTTTACATTACAGTCGTGATTATCCAAAGCTCCTAAAAGATAGTAAGGCCAGTATTTTAATTCCGAATAACTATAAAACTAAAAAAAGCAATCTATCCAAAAAAAAGAATCTGATTGAGTCAATAAGTTAGAATATTAATTTTAAAAATTTTATAAGGCTTTTTAAATATGCAAATTACTATGAATACTGTTGTTAATATGACTTACGAAATAAAGGATGCTGAAGGAAATATTCTTGAATCAAGTAATGAGCCAGTGGCTTACCTTCATGGTGGATACGATAATGTCTTTCCAAAAGTAGAAGAAGCTATGCATGGGAAAGAGGTTGGCGATACCATAGAATTAGGCCTTGAGCCATCAGATGCATTCGGTGAATACGATGCTGAGTTAGTACAGATTGAGCCAAAAAGTGCATTTCCTGAAGCAGAATTAAAAATTGGTATGCAATTTGAAGGGGATGACAGCTCAGGAGAGGTGATTATTTATTCAGTAACAGATATAACGGATGACAAAGTCATCGTAGATGGCAATCATCCATGGGCTGGCCAAAAAGTAATTTTTAAAGCAGTAGTTAAAGATGTACGCTTAGCCAATGAAGAGGAAGTTGGGCACAAGCATGTTCACGGCGCTGGTGGACATCATCACTAATTTAAATTATCTGTAATATGTGACTGTATTATTTTTATCAAAGGGTCATAAATTTTAGGGTTAGTAGCTACAATATTGCCAGATTCAAGCCAACCATCTCTCTCAGAAAAATCACTTACTATCCCCCCTGCCTCAGTAACCAATAATCCCCCGGCAGCAATATCCCATTTTGATAAATTAATTTCAAAAAAACCGTCGAACCAACCCGCTGCGACATAAGCTAAATCCAGGGCTGCTGATCCAGGGCGACGGACACCCGAAGTCCCTCTTACAACTTCTTCAAAAATTTTAAGGTACACAGGTAAGTGTTGAAAATCTCTAAATGGAAACCCTGTGCCTAAAATAGATTCTTTTAATTTAGATTTATTTGAAACACGCATACGTCTCTGGTTTAAATAAGCACCCTGCCCCTTTGTTGCTGTAAATAAATCGTTTCTATTGGGGTCATAAATTACAGCCTGAGTAATCTCTCCCTTTTCTTCTAGGGCAATAGAAATACAATATTGCGGAAATCCATGAAGGAAGTTAGTAGTCCCGTCTAGGGGATCAATAATCCAAATATTATCTGCTTGATGACTAAGGCCTGTCTCTTCGCCTAGAAAAGCATGGTCAGGATAAGATGCTTTTAAGACCCTTATAATCTCTGTTTCAGAAGCTAGGTCTACTTCAGTGACAAAATCATTATAGCTTTTATCATTAATGGTTAAGGATCCTATATCCTCTGAAGCTCTAGTAATAATTGAACCAGCTCGAC
>CAJQTF010000031.1 GCA_905618945.1 uncultured Methylophilaceae bacterium | reverse complement strand
CTCAAGTTATTCGGCAAGAATTATCAGCTTCAAAAAAACTAATATGTGGTCTTTCGTGGAAAAGTCAGAGTGAGAAAACAGGGGCTGTAAGAAGCATATCGTTAGAAAAGTTAGCAACTATTTTTGACCTAGAAAAAATAAGCCTCGTTAATTTACAATATGGAGATGTTTCGAAAGACATTGATTATTTAAAGTCGAAGACTGGTATTAAACTTATCCAATACGATTCTATTGATAACTTTAATGATTTAGATGGTTTTGCAAGCCTAATTGATGCTTGCGACTTTGTTGTAACAATTGACAATTCAACTATTCATTTATCATCTGCCTTGGGAAAAAAATCATTTCTTTTGTTACCTTACGTGGCTGAGTGGCGCTGGTTATTAAATGGAGATAATAGCCCTTGGTATCCATCAGCAAAGCTTTACAGACAAGATAAAATAAATGATTGGGACAGTGTATTTAAAAAGCTTAAAATAGATTTAAAAATGATTTATTAAGTTAAAATACTTTAATAGACTAAATAATCTATCAGGTTTATAAATTATCTCGTCGCTTTCTTCCAATCTTTCTTAATTCCCATATTAACCAAACTAATAAAATATTTGTTAAAAAACTTGAGCCAATAAGACTTGTTCCAAATACTGTTCCTAATCCAAGATATAGCCAATCCATAAAACCCCCTTATATATTTAAATTTACACTAGCAACCCAAAAGGCTAATTAATTCTAATCATTAGCTCATTACGTCGAAAAAAAGGTAGGGTCCATGGCGGGTTGTACCTAGCTATTTGAACCAGTCCTATAGTTTTTAATTTTTTTTTAAGAATAAATCTCTCAAGCAGGTTAACTTGTTCGTCGTAGTTTGATTTTCTAACTAATCCTGAAAAAACAATAACTGCATACTTTTCTGCTGGCAAGCTAGTAATAGTTATATTCTTATTATTAGGTTTTGGAAGAGTGTTCAATGAGTATTCTTTTGGCATTACGAAAGATACAACCCATTCGTTATTGACACCCTCGGTTATAACTGGTGCTGTCATATTAATTATTTCAGACACAGGCACTATAACCACTGGGGCTGTCATATCTATTTTTGAGCTTCCATCAATGCTAATATTATTGCCAAATATAAAGTCTGCAAGCAGTTTAAATCCTTTAGAGGATGCTTCATCAAAGTCACCTAACACAGAAACTTGGGCTAAAATTTTAGGTGCATATTCCCTTATTTCTAAGTTTTCATCTTTAAAGGTTGAGTTAAATTCTGGTTCATCAACTGCCATAAGGTAATTTGAAAATAATAATAATGTAAGAAATGAAAAAATAATAATTCGCATAATTATATTCTAACTTAAATATTATTTAAGAATATAGTTGATGTATGAAAATGAACCCTAATGAAGATGTATTTATTTAGAGTATCCAAAGGACGTTAAACCAATAAGAGCCAGTATGTTTAGATTAATTCATTAAAACTCTTTTATGTGGTTAAAGGAGAGGGCTATAATTACAAATAAAGTAAGTAAAAAATGAATTATTTAATTTAATCGTAGTCAGATAATTTTAAAACTAAGAATAATATTTTAATGACAAAGAATAATCAAAAAGAAGAATGCCCAGCGCATAAATGCAAACCTTTTATGATTTTGTGCTACATGTCAGCCCTTTTTTTGATTCTAGGCATTGCTTCTTTTATTAAATATCTTTTTACTTAATTCTATAAAGGCGCTAACCGTTTAAATGAAAAATCTATTCCTATTTTTATTTTTAATTCCTACTCTTCTGTCAGCAGAAGTGCTTCACGTTGATTTAATTTGTGAAGGTGAGTCTGCTATTTATTGTGAAGATTCAAAAAAATGTGGAAGTGAGCCTGCTGTAGAAATTATAAAAATTGCTGGCAATACCCTAGTTCATAAAATTCATGGTAACCAATTTTTAGAAGTGGATGAAAATAATGTGAGTTATGAAGAGATGGATACTGATGGATCAATTGGTTTTTCTCTTAATATAAACAGGAAAACAGGAAAAATTGAGATAATAAGGGGGTGGAGTAAGCCTTACCACTTTATTGGATTATGTCAGCAACCACAAATTAAAAACCCATACGACCCTACATAATAAATTATAGAAGATGAGGATAAATTTATGATTGCAGTCTTTTATGATGACAAATGTAGCTTATGTTCTCGAGAAATTAATTTTTACAAAAAAATTGCTCCAAAAGCTTCCCTAAATTGGCTAGGCATTTCATCTTCCTCGAAAGAGTTAAAAATTGCGAAAATAAACCGAGTTGATGCACTTATGTATTTACATGTAAAAGACTCTAAAGGTATTTTTCATGTAGGGGTAGATGCTTTTATATTGATATGGAGTAATCTTCCATATTTCAAGTATATAAATTATGTTATTTCGCTTCCCGGAATTTATCAACTTGCTATTTTCATTTATGAAAAATTTGCCAAGTATCGCTTCAAAAAACTTAAGCATTGTCAAATAGAACTTCAGAAAATTAAATAATTTTGAGGTTTCTATGAGAGCTATATATTGGTTTAGAAATGACCTAAGGTTAAATGATAATCTCTCTCTAAATTTAGCACTTGAAAAATGTGATGAAATTTTATTTGTATATATTCATGATATTACTAATGAAACAAAATATTCCTGGGGGCCTTTAAGAATTGGGCAGCACCGGAAGTTATTTTTATCTCAAGGCCTCACTGAGTTAAAAAAAAATTTAATAGAATACGGGCACCAGTTAAATACATATACAGATAATTCAGTCATAATTTTAAGTAATTTAGTTAAAAAATATCAAATTGATACTATTTATTGTGAGTCAATTAGGGCTCCTGATGAGATTAAACAAATAGAATTACTTGAAGATATGAAAATTAATATTTTGCCTTTCTGGCATTCATCATTATTTATGCAAGATCAGTTACCTTTTAATGTAAAAGAGCTACCTAATGCTTTTACTGATTTCAGAAAAGCTATTGAGTTAGGAGAGATCAAACCTGCTGAGCCTGTATACCTTTCAAAAAGAATATTTAATATAAAGCCTATTAAAGATAATCAATCAGTTGTGCTTGATACTTATGCGCTTGATTATAATAAAAGTTCATTTCCAATTACTCATAAGAATTTTATGGGAGGTGAAAAATCAGGTATTTCATATTTAAAAAAATATTTTCAAACTGAAAAACCAGGGGTATATAAAAAAACAAGAAATCAGTTAATGGGTGTAAATTTTTCAACTAAATTTTCTCCATGGCTATCACTGGGTTATATATCTGCAAGGCAGATATTCTATTTTTTAGATGAATATGAAAATACAGTGATCAAAAATGAAAGTACTTATTGGATTTTTTTTGAGTTGTTATGGAGAGACTATTTTAGATTTATTATTGATAAATTTGAAAGAAAGATTTTCTATAAACAAGGGCTTAATTTTTTTAAAGCAGAAATAAAACATTCATCTAGAAATTTTAATTTATGGAAAAACGGGAAGACTAGTAATAAATTTATTAATGCGGGTATGACAGAATTGAAAGAAACAGGGTTTCTTTCAAATAGAATGCGCCAGATAGTAGCTAGCTATTTAATTAATGAATTATCTTGTGATTGGAGGGCTGGTGCTGCATGGTTTGAGTCTCAATTAATTGATTACGATGTTTATAGTAACCATTGCAATTGGGCCTATATTGCTGGTTGTGGAACTGATCCAAGAGGGGGCAGATATTTTAACGTTAAGAAGCAAAGGGAAACACATGATCCACATGCTCAGTATGAAAATTTTTGGAGTCATTGATGAAAAAATTAAGATTAATATTAGGTGACCAATTAAATATTAAACATTCATGGTTCAATAGATCAGAGGAGGGATGTATTTATGTAATGATGGAGATTAAAGATGAAACTAGTTATGTTCTTCATCATATCCAAAAAATATTAGCAATTTTTTCAGCAATGCGTTCATTCTCCGAACAGCTTAAAGAAAATAATTTTAATGTGATTTACATAAAAATTGACGATAAAGATAATGAGCATAGCTTTAAAAAAAATATTCAAAAAATTATTAATAAATTTGATATAAATATATTTGAATATCAACAGCCAGATGAGTATCGTTTAGATTCAGTGTTTAAAAAATTTAAATCACTTGGTATTGAAGTCAATTCAGTAAGTTCAGAACATTTTTTAACATCCCGTGACTCCGTAAAAGAATTCTTTAAAGAAAAAAAACAGTGGCGGATGGAAGAATTTTATCGGCATATGCGAAAAAAATATTCAATTTTAGTTGGTGATGAAAAGCCTGTTGGTGGTAAATGGAATTATGATGCAGAGAATCGTAAAAAATGGAATGGTGAGCCTAAGACAACAATAGATTTTAGGCCTTCTCATAACCATGAAGGCTTATTAAAAGCCATTGATGCTGAAGGTATTAAGTATTTTGGAGAAAATCAAGCTACCAATTTTCGTTGGCCCATTAATAGAGATGAGTCATTAACACTTCTTGAACAATTTATTGATAAAGATTTATGTAATTTTGGTAATTTTCAAGATGCTATGCACGATGAGAATTGGCGATTATTTCATTCTTTTTTATCATTTTCACTCAACACGAAAATGCTTAGTCCGCTAGAAGTTATTAATAAAGCTGAAGAAGCACTCTATAAGAATAAACTTTCACTAGCATCTGTCGAGGGTTTTATCCGACAAATACTTGGATGGAGAGAATATATAAGAGGGGTCTATTGGACTCAAATGCCTGGCTATGAAAATAATAATTTTTTTAATCATAATAAAAATATTCCTGATTGGTATTGGACTGGTCAAACAAAAATGAGATGTTTATCTAAAAGCATATCTCAGTCACTTGAAAATTCTTATGCTCACCATATTCAAAGATTGATGATTATTGGTAATTTTAGTTTGCTAGCAGGGATAGATCCAAAGCAGATTCATCATTGGTATTTAGGTATTTATATAGATGCATTTGAATGGGTAGAGCTACCAAACACTTTGGGTATGAGTCAATATGCTGACGGTGGTTTGTTAGCAACCAAGCCCTATGTTTCTTCAGCTGCTTATATTAATAAGATGGGTAATTATTGTTCAAAATGTAGTTATAACTATAAAGAAAAAATCGGAGATAATGCTTGTCCTTTTAATTCGTTATATTGGAATTTTTTTGACAGACATCAAGACAAGTTATCAAAAAATCCGAGATTGGGAATTGTAAATAGCCAATTAAAAAAAATGGATCAAAATCAAAAGAAAGAGATTAATAAAAAAGCAAATGAACATTTAGATAATATTGCTTTTCTTTAAACTCAGAGAGTATTAAATTTTTTAATAAAGCGTAAATTCATTATGAAGACTTGTCCAAAATGTAAATCTAATATGATTATAGATATTATCTATGATGAAATAGCTCAACCCGACACTCCTAAAAATAAATGTAAATCATGTGGGTATGAGTTTGGAGGTCTTAATAAATTTTTGAATGATGAATTTATTAATGATGACTTATAATCATTGAGTAAGTTGGTTTGTAACTAGGTCTCCATAAAGAAGGGGATAATTATGGCAAAGAGAAGCCCAACTATAAATATTCCTACAGATGCAAAGTAAATAATCATAGATACTTTTCGGGTTCGCATACAAGAATCTGCTTGTTCTTTATCTGCAGGACAAGGTAAACTTCTTGAACGGTATTGCATCATTCCAGAAATAATAAGCATTATAAAAGCACCAATAAATATTTGAGTTTTATACACAGAAAGAATTACTAACTCTGGGAATATGGAAATTAAAGAGCTTAGCGCTGCTCCCGCACCAATTGAAACCAATAGGGCAGGTAGCGCACAACAAAAAATAGTGCCAGTACTTGTAAATAAAGCTAGATAATTTACTAGTTTATTTGACTTAATTATTTGAGTGTTCTTACTCAGAGTCATACTTATCCCTAATTTGAATCACAGAGTCAGAAACGACTTCAATTTTTTTAACATCGTAACCCGCCTCAGTAATGATTGTTGTAATTAGTTTGTCATCAATACCTTTGCCATCCTTTGATTCTATTGCGACAAAGTAATTCTCTAGATTAACAAAAACATCTTTTACATTTTTCGATGATTTAAAACTCTTTTCTAGGCCTTGCGCACAAAAAGCACATACCATCCCAAGAACCTCAATTTTTTTTGTCACTGCATTGCTATTTAAACTAAACAATAAAATTGTTAATAATGCTAACTTTTTCATAACGTAATCTCCTAAAATGTATACATCAAGTGAATGGATGGATCCCCATCCGTTGTTACCCCAGCATCCATAAATATTGCATTATTAATCAATCTTAGGGTAGGGGTGTATTCAACTTTTTTGAATAGGCTATTAGTATTTTTAGCTTTTAAAATAAGCCAGGGTTGTATTTTTTTATAGCCTGTCTCATAAAAAGAAAAACCAGCTTCAATTTTACTCGTATCAAAATTCTCATGTCCAACTCTTAAAAATTTATGTGAGATTAATCCATAGATTCTTTTTGTTTCATAATCAAATTGGAATTTAGGACTTAAATAAGAATCTCTTTTCTCCTTGGAGTTTTTTTTAATACTCACTGTTCCAACTTCAGTAAAAGCCCATAGGTTAGTTTGCGAGTTAATTGCATTTATTCTCATCAACTTCCTCAAATGAAATATTCCACCTGATTTTATCTGGTAACCCCTTCCTTTGATCTTGTGTGCTCTTATCCCCAATGAGTCTTTTGAGGTTATTGCATAACTTGATTCAACACTAGAATGATTTTTACCAATCGTAGTCATGCTGGTGATTGAGCCCTTATAATTCATTGGTGCTGCTTGAAGTCTTGATTGGTAGCTAACTAAGAGCAGGATACCTACCAGATAAATTTTAATTATTTTTATCATCGTTTGTATAAGTTAGTAAGTTCCTGAATTTTTTCCGACTGAGCTTTTTTATCTTTTGAATGAAATGCTTCGATCACGCAGGTTTCAAGGTGTTTTTGAAGCATAATAATTTCTAGAGACTGGCAGGCTGAGCTCACTGCCTTTAGTTGGGTTATGATTTCTGGACAATACCTTTTGTCCTCAATCATTTTTTTTATTCCATTTAATTGGCCTACGACTTTGTTTATTCTTGGAATATGTTTTTCATAATTTGGGTGCTTAGAATCACAACTTTTAGCCATAACGTTTCCTTAAGTATTTATTGTTTATACTATATACCCCTATAGGGTATATAGCGAGTATTTATTTTTAAAATCTTATAATTATAATAACTATAAATTTTTAGAACTTTGTTTGATGATTGCCATCATAATAAGTAAGATTGCATAATTAATTTAAGGAAGACTATGGAAGCATTATCTTTGTTGTTTAAGATTAAAAAAAAATTATTAGTTGTTTTACCTTTATTAATTTTTTCATTAACATCGCATGCTGGAGATCAAAAATTGAATGACACTAATAAAACTTTAGATGGGAAAATGCTAGCTAAAACTCAACTCGTAGCCTTTGAGTCAGAAACTTGTATTTCCTGCAAGGCATTTGAAAAAGATGTGATGGCTAATTGGAAATCACCTTTCTCAATCAAAAAAACTTATAGTATGCAAGTACCACTTGGATGGGAGTTAAAAGAGTCGGTATGGGCTACCCCAACTATTGTCATGTTTGAAGATGGTAAAGAGACTTCTCGGTACACAGGTTATGATGGAAACAAACAAGAATTTTGGCGTTGGTTTGGAATGCAAACCTTAAGCCCTGAGCAAAAGAAAATTGCTTTTGAAAGTGGAACAGAGCTGCCATTTAGTGGTTCATTATTGGACAATAAAGACCCAGGATATTATGTTGACCCAATCACGGGTGAGCGCTTATTTCGAAGTGATGCGAAATTTAAGAGTGGTACTGGTTGGCCAAGTTTTTTTGACCCCATTCCAGGATCTTTAGTTTTTAAAGAAGATGGAAATAGGGTAGAGGTATTGAGCGCTAGTTCAGGCATTCACCTAGGCCATGTGTTTGATGATGGCCCACCACCAAGCGGAAAACGATATTGTATTAACAGTGCTGTATTAAAGTTTGTAGCGGACTAAATTTACACTCTGATACTTGCTGTTTTCCATTTTTTATTTGTTTGAATTTTTGATTCTTTATCCGATATTATCTTAAATTAGGTTTAACTTTAATTTAGAATTTCCTTATTAGGAGTATGAGACTTAGATGTTGAAATGGTTTGAAAATTTAATTAGTCCTTTTCCAAAGGACCTCATACGAACACCTCCTAAATCTTTATTTAAATTTGCTTGGCTATGCATTAAAGATATCAAGTTATATATTGGCTTAATGGCAATTTTAACTGCAGCTATAGCAAGCTTTGAAGCTATTCTTTATGCTATTTTAGGGAAGTTAATAGATTTAATGGTAGCGAGCGGCCCTAGTCAATTTTTTAATAATCACATGAATTTTTTGCTTTTGATAGCAGCCATATTAATTGGTAGCACGTTTTTTGTTGCTATTAGGACAATGATAAAACACCAAACGTTGGCGGGTTCTTTTCCGATGAGGATGAGGTGGAATTTTCACCGACTATTACTAAAACAAAGTATTGATTTTTATAACAATGAATTTTCTGGCCGAATTGCTGCAAAAGTAATGCAGACCACATTGGCTCTAAGGGATATGTGGTTTATATTATCTGATATTTTAGTTTATGTAATTGTTTACATCACCACCATGATTATTTTGGTTGGAAGCCTAAATACCTTACTATATTTTCCATTCTTAATATGGTTAAGCATCTATATTGTAACCCTATTTTATTTCATTCCTAAACTTGCAAAACTCTCCAGAAACCAAGCTGATGCTCGTTCTCTTATGACCGGTCGAATAACAGATGCTTATACAAATATAAATACTGTTAAACTTTTTTCTCATGCTGGTAGAGAGTCTAAATATGCTAAAAATGCAATGAAGGATTTCTTATATACAGTAAAACTTCAAATGCGTAAGATTACTGCAATTCAAATTATTAATCATTTTCTAAGTATGTTTTTAATCCTATCAACCACTGGAACAGCTCTTTTTCTATGGTCAAACAACGAAATTGCTGTTGGAGTCGTGGCTGCTGCAACTGCTATGTCCTTAAGATTAAATGGAATCTCACATTGGGTAATGTGGGAGATGACATCCTTATATGAGCAAATTGGTGTCGGCCAGGATGGACTCAATATGCTTTCTAAGAAACAGCTAATAAATGATAAATCTAATGCCATAACGATCAATATAAAAAATGCTCCAATTACATTTAAAAATGTTTATTTTGCATACCAAAATAATGATAGTTTTTTTTCTAACTTTAATTTAAATATTCAACATGGAGAAAAAGTTGGGATAGTAGGAAGATCTGGAGCTGGTAAATCATCATTAGTTAATCTTTTACTACGGTTTTATGATTTAGATAAAGGTGAAATCTTAATTGATAATAAAAATATCACTTCAATTACTCAAGATAGCTTGCGATCCAATATTGCAATGGTTACTCAAGACACCTCTCTACTTCATCGCTCCATTGAGGATAATATTGCTTACGGTAAACCTAGCTCGTCTGATAAAGAAATTATTGCTGCTGCAAAAAAAGCCCAAGCACATAATTTCATAATGGGTCTAAAAGATCAATACGGCAATATTGGATATAAATCTTTAGTTGGTGAGAGGGGGGTTAAACTTTCTGGTGGGCAAAAGCAAAGGATTGCAATTGCAAGAGTGATCCTTAAAAATGCTCCTATACTATTGCTAGATGAAGCCACAAGCTCACTAGATTCAGAGGTGGAAGTTATTATTCAAGATAGCCTTGATATCCTTATGCAAGGGAAGACCGTAATTGCTATAGCTCATCGGTTATCTACTATTGCCGCAATGGATAGATTAATTGTAATGGATAACGGAGAAATTATTGAAGAGGGAAATCATAAATCACTTCTGAAGAAAAAGGGATTGTATTATCAATTATGGCAACACCAGAGTGGTGGGTTTATTGGTGAATGAAGCGCCTAGAACTCTATTTAACTATATTGGTGGAGCCAGGCAAGATTGTCCAATACATTCCTATGTTGTCCTATATCTTTTTTTTCTGTATTGCGGGCCAGCAAACTGGATTGAGTTCGCTAGCCACAATGCCTCCTGGGCCGACGCCAGGAATGAATTTTTGCCAGTCACCTGATACCATTGTCGGCTCCTTGACTACGCGCGCTCCATCTGCGAAATATGTATTAGCTAGAACTATACGGCTCTGCGAAGTCCTATTGTCACCTGCTGTATGAAAACTCAAATTATGATGAAAACTGGCCTCACCCATCTCAAACGGCTCACTGCTAATAGCCACTTGGTTTGCCTTAAAAACCTCCGCGACTTTTTTATCATAGCTTGTGTCATTTTTATTAAAATTGATATTTTTGACGAGATTAAAAACGTTTAATGGTTTTGCAAATGATAAAGGCCCCATAGCTGCCGGTATTGGTTGTGCTGGAATCCATGCCGTCACAACATCATTTGTCTCTAAAGGGAAATGATGATCGTCATAATGCCAAGGTGTACGACCACAACCGGGCTCTTTTGAAAGTGCATTGTCATGGTAGAGGCGAACACTCTTTACGCTTAGCAGGTCCGCTGAAATCTTTGCAATGCGTGGACTGAGGACATATCGCCTGATGATGGGGCTCTCTATCCACATCATTTCCAGGCTTAGGAAGCGGTTACTTCTATTGTTTTCTGGAAACGTCTTGCTAAGAAGGCGTACGAGCTCCTCGCGCAAGCGAGCTACAGCTGCTGGAGACAGAACATTTGGTAGTCTGATGGATCCATCCCGGCGAAAAGCAAGGTGATGGTCCTCTGTTAATTTGTATGGAGTGGAAAGCTCATCTTCTAGTTCACTATCGGACGAAGTGTCAAAATGCTGAATAGGCGCTATATCGACGTAATTAATTGCATTGTCTTTACGCTTGTTATCAGCAAGCGTTACATACCAATCCCACCAAGCTTGATTGTCTTGCTCCCAGTATTGGCTTAAGTCTTCGCCAAGTGCATTTGGCCCTACAAGTAAATCATTAGAAAGTATTTTTTTATTAATAACTTAGTTTCCTAAAATAAAATATCTAGACAGCTTAATTGCTTGCAATCTTTTATGGACAGTTTTAAATCACAATTAGTTGCATCTATAACTTGTGTGTATTATGTGGCGTTAGGTTAGATTTAACAGTCTACTAAATCCTCTAATAATGAGACGGTCGAAAATAATATCAATCA
This sequence comes from uncultured Methylophilaceae bacterium, assembly GCA_905618945.1. GTDB lineage: Bacteria > Pseudomonadota > Gammaproteobacteria > Burkholderiales > Methylophilaceae > BACL14. The sequence continues at coordinate 915 of CAJQTF010000031.1, read as the reverse complement.
AAGAGTAATTTTTTTGGAATGTAATTTTATGGATGATGAAAATATTAAGGAACTTGACTATTTTGTCGATATTCAACCTAAGAAAAAAATAGAATTTTATGAAGCTGTTTTAGAGGGGTTATCATTACCTCAGAAAACAATATCTCCTAAATTTTTTTATGATGAGCGCGGCTCCAAGATCTTTGATAAAATTTGCGATACACCAGAATACTACTTAACTCGAACCGAAATAGCATTACTCAATGATATTCAAGAAGAGCTTCATTCTCTTGTTGAGCCTGGTTCAGCAGTCGTGGAATATGGTTGTGGATCAAGTATTAAGATCAAAGCACTTTTATCTGCTTTGCCAGAGCCATCACATTATATTGCAATAGACATTTCAAAATCTCATCTGATTTTAACCGCGAAAGAAATAGCTTCGAATTATAATAATATTTCTGTTGCGGCAATTTGTGCAGATTTTATGGAACCGATTGAATGGCCAGAAAGGGCCTCTTTTGAATCTTTAAAGAGACTTGCTTTTTTCCCTGGCTCTACCATCGGCAATCTAAGACCTAGTGAAGCTAGTCAGTTTTTAAAATATGTCCGACATTTGGTCGGTGATGAGGGTACATTCTTAATTGGCGTAGATATGAAGAAAGATGCTGAGGTTTTTAATCGAGCTTATAATGATGCAGAAGGTCATACCGCTGACTTTAATTTGAACCTTCTACATAGAATGAAAAATGAACTAGATGCTGATATAAATATTTCTGAATTTTCTCATAAAGCCTTTTATAACGAAAAACTTGGAAGAGTTGAAATGCACCTTGTTAGCAATACTAAGCAGGCTATTAAAATTGATAATAAAGAGTTCTCCTTTGAAAAAGAGGAAAGTATACATACCGAATGTTCTTATAAATATTCTGTAAAAGA
>CAJQTF010000030.1 GCA_905618945.1 uncultured Methylophilaceae bacterium | reverse complement strand
GTATTCTCAAGATAATAATAATGAAGCAGCTATTAAAGAATTGATATGGGCAAGCGAAAATACACCTGAAGAGTCAATTAAGTCAATTGCAAACTATCTCTTAGCAAATATTTACCTTGTAACTGATAGATTTGACGATGCAATGATGGCTGCTGTAAAAATAGATACGATAGGCTTTCAAACTCTTACAAAAGATATTATTGGTGATATTTATTTAAAGCAAGACAATAAAGAAGAGGCAAGAAAATCTTATATTGAGGCGCTACAGCTCTACAAAGGCCAAGGAGATATTCGTAAAGTTATACAAAATAAAATAGATTCTATTGGTCAATGAGATTTGTCTTTTTAGCTACCTTTTTTTTAACAGGCTGTTTTTTTGGCCCTGTTCAAGAGCTTCATGATCAAATTGAAGAAACTTATTTTGGTAGTGAGTTTAAAGAGCTCCCTACACCTTTAAATGATTTAAAAAGCAGCATTGACCTTGAGGTAATTTGGCAAGAAAATATTGGGGAACATAATGGAGATAATTTAGATATATTCCATATTGATGATTTTTTATATGTTGCCACATCTGATGGAACTATAAAAAAATTAGATAGTAAAAGTGGCAATCAATTATGGGAAAAGAAATTTAATGTTACTTTAACTTCTGGTATTGCTGGTGACGGTGAAAATTTATTTTTCTCAACATCTGATGGTTTTTTGTGGTGTATGGACCATGATGGCGAGTTGATATGGAAAACATTATTAGGTGGAGTGATTAATTCATTACCAATTACTTATAATTCAAAAGTTGTTGTAAAGCTTAATAGCTATAAAATTGTTCAACTTAACAGTAAGGACGGATCAGTACTATGGAAATATCAGGCAGCCATTCCACCGTTAACATTTAAGTCTGAAGGAAGGTTGGTCCAGTCAAATAGTGTTGTATATCTTGGCTTACCCGGTGGAAAATTGATTGCAATTGATAGCCCTACTGGTGGTTTAGTTTGGGAATCAAATATTTCTCGTGCTAAAGGGGTTACGGATATTGAAAGAGCTAACGATATAACAAGCCACCCAGTTATAGATGACGCTGTGATTTATGGTGTCACTACAAATGGAGATATCGCTGCCCTAAACCGTAGAAATGGAAAAAGTATTTGGACTGAGCCAATTTCAAGCTTTTATGGCATGGCTTTTAATGGCTCTAGTTTGTTTGTTACACATGATACTGGCTCTATTTATTCTATAGATAAGAGCGATGGGGAGATTGAATGGCGCCAAGCTGCTTTAAAGCATAGAAGAATTAGAGTTGGCACATTAGTTAATGACTATATTGCATTTGGTGATTATGACGGATATGTTCATTTCTTAAATGTTGATGATGGATCAATTATAGGTAGAATAAAGCTAGAAGACTCTCAGATATTAAATAATATAATTAAAATAGATGATGCAGTTATTGTTATGATGACTGCGGATGGAAATCTGATCTGTTTAGAGGTAGGGGAGAGGACTTTTATTAACCAGCCTGGAATTGAAGATAACGAAGATTCAGTTTTAAATAATAACCCAAAAAATAAACAAATAAAAGTAGACAGCCTCAGTAAGCACCGAATATTCAATAAAGAAGAAAGTAATCAAGAAGAAGATCTTGATGAAGAAGAGGTCGAAGAAAAGCAAAATAATTTAAAAAAACATCGAGTATTCGATAAAAAAAATGAAGAAAAAGGTATTTTAGATTGGCTGTTTTAAATTTAGGATTAGAAAGTAGATGAAAACCATTGTGCTTGTTGGGCGACCAAATGTCGGTAAATCAAGTTTATATAACCGTTTAACTAAAACTCGTGATGCAATCGTAGCAGATATGCCTGGTTTAACTAGAGATAGGCATTACGGAAAATTATCTATTGGTGAGCATGAGTATATTCTAGTTGATACTGGCGGATTTGAACCAGATAAGAAAACTGGTATACAAAAAGAAATGGCTACTCAAACTAAATTAGCAATTGATGAAAGTGATATTGTTTTATTAATTGTTGATGCAAGATCTGGCCTACATTCTATAGATCAACATATTGCTGAAATTATTAGAAAGAATGACAAGCAAAAAATGTTATTAGTTAATAAGGCTGAGGGCATGCTTAATGATGGTGCTTTAGCTGAATTTTATAAGCTTGGCTTTAGTAACATACATAAAATCTCATCAGCACATGGTGATGGAATTTCTGAGCTTAAAGACTTTCTAGTCGAGCAAGATAATACGCCAGATACTCATCAAAATATAAACAACAAAGATCCTAAAATTTCTATTGTTGGTCGTCCGAATGTTGGAAAATCTACCCTAATTAATTCTTTATTAGGTGAGGATCGCTTTATTGCCTTTGATAAGCCAGGAACTACGAGGGATGCAGTTTCTGTTGACTTTAATTGGGGTAAGGATAAATTTATCTTAACTGATACTGCAGGCATAAGAAAAAAAGGTAAAGTTTTTGAATCTGTAGAGAAATTTTCAGTCATTAAGACTTTAAATGCTATTAATTTTTCGAATGTTTCAGTACTTGTTATTGATTCGAATGATGGTATATCTGCTCAAGACATGCACATTCTTGGCTTTATCCTAGAAAGTGGCAAATCATTAGTTATTGCTTTAAATAAGTGGGATTCTATATCTTCATATGAGCGCGAAAAATTAAAAAATGATATCGATAAAAAATTACCATTTGTTAAATTTGCTGAAAAAGTATTTATATCAGCCCTTCATCAAGAAGGATTTCCAGTTTTGATGAAAGCAATCATTAAATCTCATAAGTCTGCTTTAACTAAATTTACTACCCCGCAACTTAATTCTGTTTTATCAAATGCTTTAATAAGTCATCAGCCAAGTATAATAAAAGGAATTCGACCTAAATTAAAATATGCTCATCAGGGTGGTATGAATCCGCCAACCATTATTATTCATGGCAATCATCTAGAAGGTTTGAAGCAAGACTATGTTAGATTTTTAGAGTCATTTTATCGCAAAGCATTCGATTTGATTGGAACCCCATTAAGAATACAATTTAAGAACTCTACTAATCCTTTTGATGAAAAATCTAAGACTACAAATAAAAAAACAGGCCTTGTTTCTAGAAGGAGAATAGAAACAGCTTTTCGTGAAAAAATGAAGAAGAAGAAGCAAGTAGTTTAATTAGTAAGGCTATCCCAAAATTTCCACCATTCTTTCTTTTTGAATAGCATATCTTGCGCATTAAATTTGCTGTTAGGATAATTTTCATTTAAAACTCTTTCCGTATCATTTCTTAAGTCCTCAATACCCAGATGCTCGTAACAGCTAACCATAAGAACGAGTGCTTCCTCTTGGTGAACTGATTGATTATAGTTTTCGATTACAAATTTAGCCCTATTTAATGCTGCAACATATGCCATTCTTCTCAAATAGAACCGAGCCACATGTAGCTCGTATTCTGAAATTTTATTCATCAGATATGTCATACGATCTACTGAATCATCGTAGTACTTAGTCTTAGGGAACTTTATAGTTAATTCTTTAAATGCATTAAAGCTTTGAGTTAATTGATTAATATCTCGGTCACTAATATCTTGCATAGATAGTTTCTTAAAAAAACCTTTGTCTTTAAATAAAATTATCCCCCTAAAATAATAGGCATAATCCATAGCTGGGTGATTTGGATGTACACGTATGAATTTATTAATCATAGTTGATGCCTCAGGTGTTCTATAGAATTCTTTGTAAGCGTAAGCTAGATTTAGTTTGAATTGAGGCGCCAATTTTGAATTAGGGAATCTTTTTTCACCAGCTTCAAGGTATGCTATCGCTTTTGTCCAGTTTTTACTACTAGCAAAAAATTCTGCTTCATTGATAATCCAATCATCAGATTGTC
>CAJQTF010000029.1 GCA_905618945.1 uncultured Methylophilaceae bacterium | reverse complement strand
ATTTGGACTGTAAATTGGTGGAGGTAAGCGGGATCGAACCGCTGACCCTCTGAATGCCATCCAGATGCTCTCCCAGCTGAGCTATACCCCCAAAATTTAATCAATCTCTATAATTTGTCTCTGACGGAAATCTATTTATATCTATATAAGGATCTGCTTTCCAACCCTTTTTTTTGTGCTCTACGGTGACATTGGTAAATATACCACCCCTAACAAAGAATTTAGCTGTAAGCCTCATAAATCTTGGCTGTGTAGCCTTAACTAAGTCATTAAGAATTTGGTTGGTAACTGCCTCATGGAAGCATCCTTCGTCTCTAAATGACCATATGTATAGTTTTATACTTTTTAGTTCCACACATCGTTCATCAGGGATATAATCAAGGTACAGAGTAGCAAAATCTGGCTGCCCTGTTTTAGGACAAAGGCATGTGAATTCTGGGATTTGCATATGAATATGTAAATCTCTTTTAGTGTTTGGATTCTCAAAAGTTTCAAGTTCCTTTGTAGGTTGTGCTGTAGGTTTTGAACCTATTGATTGTGTTGTCATAATTAAATATTTTAAAAAAGAGAACATTATACTGCTTTGATGAAATACTTCCTTAAATAAACTAAAGAAAGTTAAATTGAAATTAAAAAAAATTAAACTCGCTGGATTCAAATCATTTGTAGACCCAACTACGATTAAATTTAATGATAAGTTAAGTGCGATTGTAGGTCCCAATGGTTGCGGTAAATCAAATATTTCTGAGGCAGTAAAGTGGGTACTAGGATCATCTTCAGCAAAAGAACTGCGCGGAAGCACGATGGATGATGTGATCTTTTATGGTTCTGAGACTAGACAGGCTGTTAGTCGAGCCAATGTAGAACTTATTTTTGATAACACTGAGAATAGGGCGCCTGAAGAATGGTCAAAATATGCAGAAATTTCAGTTAAAAGAATTATTGAAAAAGAAAAAGGCTCTACCTACCTCATCAATAACACAGTCGTAAGACGAAAGGATGTAGCCGATTTATTTTTAGGGACTGGCCTGGGTGCTAGAGGTTATGCGATTATTGCTCAAAATAGTATTACTCAAATTGTCGAAGCGAAACCGGAAGACCTCAGAGGGTTTTTGGAGGAAGCTGCAGGGGTATCTAAGTACAAAGAAAGAAGGAAAGAAACTGAATTTAGACTCAGGGATACAAAAGAAAATTTATCTAGGGTTCAAGATTTAATCCATGAAATAAGGCTTCAAGCAACTAAGCTCAAGTCCCAGGCCGAAACCGCAAACAGATATCACAAACAACAAGAAAACCTTAAATTTAAACAAGCGCAAGTATGGGCGCTAAAAAAGTGCACGAACAACACATCCTGGGAGCTCATAAAAAAGAAGATAGAAGATCAAACATTGGAATTAGATCAGTTTATTGCTAAGCTAAGGGAGATTGAGTCTATTGTAGAGGTTGCAAGGCAAGAGCATGCTCAAACCACTGATGAAATTAATACTGTTCAAGCTAAATTTTATGAAGTAAATTCGGTAGTATCGAATGCTGAAAATGCTTTAAATAATATTAAGAATAATATCGAAAGATTAACAAAGTCTCAGGCCGATAGTAGGCAAAAAATAGATGAGATTAAATTGTTGGAAGATCGAATAAGTATCGAGACCAAAGAAAATGAGGAGAAACTTGAGGCTGAATCAAGTCGATTAGAAAATCAAACAAAAATAAATACAGAGAAAAGAGAAGCATTTAACAGTCTTGATGAGAAGCGTAAAGAGTCTTTATCTAAGATTGAAAAAGCGAGAAATGAGAGAGATGTAAAATCGAAAGAGTTACATGAGGAGTCTTTATCTAAGATTGAAAAAGCGAGAAATGAGAGAGATGTAAAATCAAAAGAATTACAGGAAACTGAAATTAGAATTAGCTCACTTAATGATTTTATTAATGAGGATAAAAGTATAGATAATATTGACTCATGGTTAGACACTTCAGCCATTGAAAAAAATCAACCAATTATAGATCAGATTAATATTAAAGAAGGTTGGGATACTGCATTTGGCTACTTCCTTGAAGAACATATACATGCATACGAAGTCACAAATTTTGATATAAATACATTAAATGAGCGTCCAAATAAATCTATCATTTTAATAAATAAGAATTCGCAAGAAAATGTATTCAAATTAAATGAAAAATTAATTTCAGCAACAAGCGTGGTCAATGCAAAAGATAAGCATATTAGTAATTCACTAAGCGAATGGCTTTGTAATGTCTACTTATCAGATCAAAGTGAAGTGGTTGCTCATAGAGAGACTATGAATTACGGAGACATGTTAATTTTTAAAAATGGTGATATTTATGGAAAAACATATCAAATCATTCGTTCAAAAAATGGCGCTAATATAAATGTCCTTGCTCGAAAAAAGCAGTTAGATGAATTATCATCTAACTTACCATTAATTAAAAAATCTTTTGAGAAAGCGAATGAAGAGCTAAGTCAAATTCAAGAGGAATCTAAGTCAAAAGAAGAAGAGTTTGCTAATGAAAGGAATAATCTTTTTGAGTCCGACAAGTTAAAACAAGAAATTGAATTTAATATTAAACTATCGACTAATAAAAGTAGGGATTTGTCGGAAAAAATTAAAAATGTAAATAGTGAAAAAATAGATTTAGAGAGGATAATTGAAGATACTAGTGCTCAATTAAAAGATAATAGTATTGAAAGCTTCGAATCTGACTTAAAAATTAAGATAGCTGAAAAAGAAAAAGCTGCAGATGATTTAACTGCAATTAGAGAAGTGTTAACAACAAAAGAAGAAAAGTTAAAAACATTGGAGTCTTCTCGCTTAGAAAAGCAGCACTCACTTGCTCCGCTTCAAGAAGGTTTACAGAATATAAAAATTGAAGAGCGAGAAGTTAAAATTATCTTTGAGCAATGTTGCAATGAGTTAGAAAAATCATCACTGAGTGAGGATGATCTTTTGAATAAGCTTAATGCTGAAGATAGCATTGAAGATATTGAGGAAAAGTGTATAAAAATTTCACAAAAAATAGAACGATTAGGGCCAGTGAACCTAGCTGCTATTGAAGAATTAGATGCTATTGAAAAAAGAGAAGGCTATTTACAAAAGCAGATGGATGATTTAATTGAAGCTTCTAATACGCTTGAACAAGCAATACGAAAAATTGATATTGAAACTAGAGAAAAATTGGCAGTAACTTATAACACTGTGAATGAAAATTTTAATTTTTATTTCCAGAAGTTATTTGGTGGTGGCCGTGCTCAATTAGAGCTGATAGGTGAACAAATCTTAGATTCTGGATTTCAAGTGGTAGCTCAACCCCCAGGTTTAAAGAACACAACAGTTGTTAATCTTTCAGGTGGGCAAAAAGCGCTAACAGGTATTGCTTTAGTATTTGCTTTATTTAAACTTAATCCGGCACCATTTTGTATAATGGATGAAGTTGATGCCCCATTAAGCGATGGGAATGTAGATCTATTCTGCGATATCGTTAAGACTATGTCAGAATCAACTCAGATTATATTGGTAACCCATCAAAAGCCAACCATGGAAATGACTGATCAATTAATTGGTGTCACCTCTGCTGAAAAAGGTGTTTCTCGGATTGTTGAGGTCAGCTTACAAGGTGTTGAAAAAGTGGAAGTAACAAACTAAACTATCGACTATGAGCGAAGTTCAATTAACTCTTTTATCACTTGGTTTGTTTGTAATTATAATCATGCTTATCCATAATTGGATTCAACTTAGAAAGCACAATAAGGACAAAAATAAACCTAGCAAAACTTCTCAGAAATCAGAAATCACAGATGAGAATGATCCCTTGTTCAATTCAGCCAATCCTATCTTTGAAAATGAGAGGGCGCTAAACCCAGAATTAGAAGGATACGCGTCTGAACAACTCATTAGAGAAAATTTACCTAATGGCATTTATAGGGAAATTGAAGCTGTTGCTTCTATCACGACTAAAGAGGTTCAAAATAGCACTAAAAGTTTATTGGTAGATGAATTATCTAAAATAGCAGATGCAAGAATTTACGTCCGTAATGGAGATGAGATATGGGCAACTGGTGAAGCTCTTGATGAAACCATCAGATTCAATCAAATCCTAATAGTTTTATTATTGACATCTAGAAAAGGGATTAAGAGTGAGCTTGAAATTAAAAATTTCCAATCCTTTGTTGAAAATATAAAAGAGACTGTTGATGGCTCTCTTTTTTGGTTAGCAAATCAAGATATTGCGGAAGAGGCAATAGAGTTGAATAAGTTTAGAGTTGAAGTAGACCAATCTTTATTCATTAAAGTTATCCCAAAATCAGATTCATCATTTCAAGTAGGTGCTTTATTAGAATTTTTTGAAGATCCTAAAATAGTTTCTAATGAAAATGGATTGCATGAGTTAAGAAATTCAACTTCTGGAACAGAAAATATTTGCCAATTACTCTCTTTATCTGGAAAAAAACTTGATATTAATCGTGACACCTTTTTACAGGGTATTTTATTCAAGATGGATATTCCAAACACTAAAAATATTACCTATTCTTTTAATGAAATGATTAAGCTCATTGATCTTTGTAAGAAAAAACTAAATGGTACCTTAGTCGACGTTAAAAGTAATGAGCTAGACAAAGACGAGGTAAGTAAAATTTATGTTTCATTAAAAACTATTGAGGATAAAATGATTAAAAAAAATATTATGCCTGGTAGTGCTGTTGCAAAAAAATTATTCTCATAAAATGCAAATCCAAGCAAAAAAAGAAATAGAGAAGTTAAGAATTCAAATACAAGACCATTCTTATAGGTATTATGTTGAAAATGACCCTACGCTTTCGGATGCAGAGTTTGATTTTTTATATGCACAACTAGTTAAACTTGAAACCGAATTTCCTGAATTAATAACCCCTGAGTCACCCTCTCAAAGAGTAGGCTCTGAAACAAACCAAGCTTTCAAGCAAGTAAAACACTTACAACCAATGCTTTCATTAAGCAACGTATTCACAATTGATGAGTTAAGTGCTTTTGATAAAAGAGTATGTGATGAAATAGGGGTTAAAGATATTGAATACTCCGCGGAGCCTAAATTCGATGGCCTAGCTGTTTCTTTAATTTATGATGAAGGAAAATTTACCCTTGGTGCTACTAGGGGTGATGGCTTTGTTGGGGAAGATGTGACTCATAATCTTAAAACAATAAAGTCTATCCCTTTAAAATTGGAAGGCAAGAACATCCCAAAAAAAATTGAGGTGAGGGGGGAGGTTGTGATGCTTACTAAAGATTTTAAATTGCTTAACGAAAAACAGCTAGAACTAAACCAGAAGTTATTCGCAAACCCAAGAAATGCAGCAGCGGGAAGTTTGCGTCAAATTGATTCAAGCACAACTGCAAAAAGACCTTTAAGCTTTTTTGCTTATAGTATTTTTCTGTTCGAAGATCAGTACCAATTAGTCTCTCACTCAAAAGGCTTAAAACTATTAAGAAATTTTAAGATTCCGACATCGGATTTAGCATCGGTAACCACAAGAGTTGATGGCCTTCAAAACTATTACGATAAAATAGTTGAAATGCGTAGCAACTTACCATTTGATATTGATGGAATTGTATACAAAGTGAATTCATTAAACCATCAAGATGAATTAGGCTTTATCTCCAAAGCACCTAGATGGGCTACTGCCCACAAGTTTCCAGCTGAAGAGGCAGAAACATTTGTGTTGGATATAACAGTCCAAGTAGGACGTACTGGCTCAATTACCCCTGTAGCTAGATTAAAGCCTGTTATCGTTGGAGGAGTTCAAGTAACAAACGCAACACTACATAATGAGGATGAACTTAAAAAGAAGGATGTACATATTGGAGATTACGTCAAAGTGAGGAGGGCAGGTGATGTTATTCCTGAAATAGTAAGAGTAATCCAAGAAAAAAGAACTGATACAGTCAAAGTATTCAATATGCCAAGCAAATGCCCTGTATGTGAATCAAGATTATCAAAAGATGAAGATGGAGCAGTTTTACGCTGCCTTAATGGGGTGTCCTGTAGTGCCCAAAAGAAACAAGGATTAATGCATTTTTGCTCAAGAAAAGCAATGGATATAGACGGGCTAGGAGAAAAGATTGTTGACCAACTAATAGAAGAAAAACTTATTGATGGCTTTTCAGACATATATAAACTAAAAAAAGAGCAATTAATTAAACTGGAAAGATTTGCAGAAAAGTCAGCAGAAAACCTTGTTGAGGCCATTGAGAGATCAAAAAATACAACATTGGGCAAGTTTATTTATGCGATAGGGATCAGAAATGTAGGGGAGTCAACAGCTTCGGACTTAGCTGAATACTTCAAATCCTTAGAAAGGATTAAAGCAGCAACATTAGAAGAGCTTGAAGCAGTTCCGGATATAGGTCCAACTGTTTCAAAGTCAATTAATGAATATTTTAATAATAAAAGTAGATATGAGCAATTAATCGCTATATTAGATATGGGGCTAGTGTTTGAACAAATACATTCTGATACCATAAAATCTAAAGAACTAGATGGGTTGACGTTTGTCTTAACTGGGACATTACCTACACTTAAAAGAGAAGAAGCAAAAAGTTTGATATTAAGCTGTGGCGGTAAGGTTGGAGCAAGTGTATCGAAGAAAACTGATTACGTAATTGCAGGTGCCGATGCTGGAAGTAAATTAGATGTAGCAGAGAAATTAGATGTAAAAATTATCAACGAGTCAGAATTATTAACATTAACTAAAAAAATTGGGACGTAATGAAAATAGAAAATACTTTAAGCTTTATAATTATATTATTGTTTTCAAATAATATTTATTCATATAATTCAGATAACTTATGTGAAAAACTAATTGATAGTGGTGATAATCTAGCTGCGATTGATGCGGGGAATAAAATTACAAACCAATACGATAAAAACTTTTGTCTAGGTAAAGCGTACTACAGAGAAAACATGCATCAACAATCAATAAAAGCATTTCAGGAAAGCGAAAAACATGCTGATTTAGCAGCAGATCAAATGTTTTCAATACTCTATAAAGGAATAACTGAAAGAGATTCAGGGCAGGTAAGCACCTCGTCTAAAACCTTTACCAGAGGGCTTGAAACGGCAAAGCTAGGCAACAGCAAGTACCTTGAAATGGAGCATAGATTTCTATTTCAGTTAGGTGAAAGCAATCTAGTAGAGAAGAAATATGATGACTCAGTAGATTATTTTTCAAAATCTATTGTTACTTCGTTTAATGATGATGACAGAGCTGATGGTTACAAAGGCCTTTCTAAAGCCTATTATGGCAAAAAGAAGCTAGACAAGTCTATCGAGTATGCATTAAAAGCTTCAAATATGTATCTTAAAACTGGTGCTTTAAATGAATATGCTGATTTACAAGTTATTTTATCGATCTATCACCTTGAAGACGGTGCTTCTGACAGAGCATTAAAGATCTTAATTAAACTTGAAAAGTTTGCTGTTGATAATGGTAGCCAATACTATGAAGCCAAAGCATTACTTCAACAGTCTTTAGTAGCAAAAAGTAAAGGAGATATATTGAAGTCTAATGAAGCATTTAAAAAGGGTATTGCCATTGCTAATATTATTGGCGCTAGTGACTTGTTATCAATTAAGTAATATATTCTATTTTACATAATATACATTATACGAAGTAATATGCATTAGATATTAATGATACCTCTTCTAACAAATGTATAAAAATTATAAAAAACAGTTATTTAAAATATAAATCTAATAAAGTTAATGAAGTTAAAGTTAATGAAGTAAATAATTATATATTAAACAACAAACTGAGCTACGCCATCCTTAAAAGAAAAATCAACATCATGATTTTCAGTGATAGTAATAAAAACATTTTCAGGCTTTATTTGTATCCTGTTACTTAAATATTCGACTACCTTTGCATAAAAAGCTTGTTTTGCTTTATTTGAACGCCCAGAGCGCATTACTAGGTGCATCATCACCCTATCACCCTCTCTACCTTGATATTGTAAACAATCATCAGATAATTGGTTTATCACTTGATATCTATCGTCGTCTGGAAAAGCCATCGTTTCAATAACCGCCTCATTTATACTATCAGAAACTTTTTTTATGTACTCCTTACCTTTTCCCTCTAAAATATTAACAGTTACGAACGGCATAATTTCTCCTTCTTATTTGATAAGTATTAAATAAGAAGAAATAGTAACCTATAATTACTTATAAGCATGTTATAAAATATTGAGATGAAAAAATTACTATTAAGCTTAATTTTATTTTTTGCTACAAATAACCTTACTGCTAACAATTTACACAAACAAAATAAGGTAGCAGTTATATATAGCGATCAATTTTTACTGCACGATACAGGTAAAAATCATCCCGAGAATCCAGATAGGCTTATATCTGTAGTTGAAAATTTAATCGTAAACCCTCTTTTCAAAGACTCTCTTATTTGGCCTAAATTTAATCCTGCCTCATTAGAGCAGCTACAACTAATTCATTCAAAGAATTATATTAAAAAAGTTGAGCATGAAACTAGCTTATTAACAAATAACTCAACCACTTATTTAAGTACTGGTGATACTGTTATTTCTAAACAGTCTGACCATGTTGCAAGGCTTGCGGTTGGTGCAGGTATAAAGGGGGTGGATATGATTATGTCCAAAGAAATATCCTCAGCTTTTGCACTGGTTAGACCTCCAGGCCATCATGCAACAGCCACAAGGGGAATGGGATTCTGTATATACAATAATATAGCTATCGTCGCTCGCTATTTACAGAAACAATATGGGCTTAAAAGGATATTGATCGTAGATTTTGATGTACATCATGGTAATGGCACACAAGATATATTTTACGAAGACCATTCTGTTTTTTACTTTAGTGTGCATCAACATCCTTTTTACCCTCAAAGTGGCCGGCCAAGTGAAATTGGGAGCGGCAAAGGAAAAGGTTTTACATTAAATGTAGACCTCCCGAAGGGTTCAGGGGATATTGATTTAGTAAATGCTTTTAAGAATGAGTTAAATGAAGCTGTGGATGTGTTTAAGCCTGAATTTATTCTTGTATCTGCAGGATTCGATGCTCATGCAGGTGATTTATTGGGGCAATTAAAGTACACCTCGAATGGATATAAGGAAGTAGCCCTCATATTAAAAGATATTGCTAAAAAATACTCTTCTGGAAGAACTTTGTATATGCTGGAAGGCGGCTATGTACCGGACAATATTTCTTGGTCAGTAAATGAGATACTAAGTGTTTTGACTAAAAAGTAAATAAAGTTAACTATTTGTTATGGCTCCAGAAAAATTTATTAAGACTCGATGTATAATATTAATGGGTAAATCGATTTTGGGGGATTAGCTCAGTTGGTAGAGCAGTTGACTCTTAATCAATTTGTCGCGGGTTCGACCCCCGCATCCCCCACCATAATTATTTAAAATATTGATACTTACTAAGAAAGAAGCAATCTATCCATAAGGCTTTGTATCATATTATTTTTATGTAATTTAAACTATCATGGCCACAACCCACATGTAGAAGTTTTTTCATATTTATCTTTGGTATTCTTGATGCTCATAAGGTAAATCACTTTCTTCTACTGTAAATTCCATCCCTGACATTGAGCCAACATAAGCACTTTTTCTGTACTGAAGGTAAATTTTAACTGTATTTAAAGATACTTCTAAATGATCTTTAGGGCGAAAGTTTAATATGTAGCCAATGACAGATTTTCCATTATCCGTGCATGTGATTTTTATTTCGTCTAAATTATTCATTAAATAGTCTGGACCTCAACTAAACAGTCATGGGAAGTTTGTGCATTACCCATATCCCCAAAAGCACTAGAGCTGACTGAATTCACAGTACCATTGTTAAGCTGTCTCCAATAACCAAGAGTAGTGACAACAATTCCTTTATTAACGTCTAAGGTTATTTTAGCTATTGCATCATATGATCCTCGATCATTAAATATCCTTACCATTTCGCCTTCTTGAATGCCTCGCTCCATTGCATCAGCTTGGTTTATTAAAACAAATTGATCGCCCTGCCCCTTAAGTTTATTATCTATGTTTCCATAGCATGAATTTATAAAACCATGACTTTTGGGTGCAAGAATACTCAATGGATATTTTTTGAATAGTTCTGGGTTAGCTGACGCTGTCTCTTTTGAAGGTATGTAATCTGGTAGCTCAGGTATATCTTGCCCAGGCTGGAAATCATCATACATTTGCCTAAATGGTCCAGCTACAAAATTCTTAGCTCCGACCAACCTAAACTCACATTTTCCTGATGGAGTTGGAAAATTGCCTTCCTTATGGGGTGCGCGATTATCTTTTGTACCTACATTCAACCTAGCATAACCATTTTTCTTCATATAATCTAAATCAATGCCTTCACAAGCAGGCGAATCCCAATCAACATAATGCTCCAAACATTCACTATCATTCCACTTGAAATTATCTTCTTCAAAGCCAAGTCGTTTAGCTAGCCTTCTAAAAATTTCATTATTTGGAATAGCCTCCCCCGGAGATTCAACACACTTAGTATTATAGGTAAGGTATAAATGTCCCCATGAAAGTATCATATCTTCCTGTTCAGCACCCATAGAAGCAGGTAAAATTATGTCGGCATACGCTGCAGTATCGGATATAAAGTGCTCTGCCGAAACTAAAAATAAATCTTTTCTTTGTAAGCCTTTTATTATCTTTTCAGTTTCGGTTGATTGCGTAACAGGGTTGGTATTCCAACACATCATTGATTTAATGGGTACTTTAAGTTTTTGTTCTCCGGTAAGCACACTACCCAACTTAAGATTATTAACTACTTGAGTTCCTTTAGGAATTAAGTCAGGCCTGCAGATGACATCAAACTTATAAGGATGCTCCCATACTGGAAACTGAAGAATGCCACCCCCTACATGTCGCCATGCTCCTGTTAATGCTGGAAGAGATGTTACGGCTCTAATTGTCTGACTACCACCCCAGCTTTTTTCTAAGGCAACACCGATTCTAATTGCAGATGGTTGAGAGGTTGCATACTCCCTTGCAAATTTACGAATATCGTCTGATGTTATACCCGTTATCTCTGCTGCCCACTCAGGCGTCCTTTTTTTTGCTAATTCAGCTAATTCTGGATAACCAACTGTGTAATTATCAATATAATCTTGATCAACTAAACCTTCCTCAATAATTACGTTCATCATTGCCATTGCAAGAGCCCCATCTGTACCTGGTTTCGGAGCAATATGCCAATCTGCTTCTTTAGCTGTTCTAGACGCATAAGAATCAATTACAACAACCTTGGCTCCTTTTTTTTGAGCCTCTTTGATGATGTGCCAGTGATGTAAATTAGTGCTGACTGAATTACATGCCCAAACAATAATGTATTTCGAATGTATGAAGCTTTCTGGGTCTACTCCTGCCGTAGGACCCACTGTTAACAACCAAGCTGTAGCTGATCCCTCACCACAGAAAGTTCTTTCAGTAACTGTTGCGCCCAGCCTTGCAAAAAAAGAATCCCCACCATTCAGCCCATGTACCAATCCTTGATTACCCAAATAGCTATTAGGCATAATCGCCTGGGGACCATGTTCATCAATAATTGCTTTCCATTTTTCTGTTATTTCGTCTAAGGCTTCGTCCCAAGTAATTCTTTCGAACTGCATACTTCCTTTTGGTCCGATTCTTCTTTGAGGGTATAAAACTCGATCAGGATGGTAGTGGCGTTTTTCATAATCTTTAAGCTTTACGCAAAGCCCACCTCTAGTCATTGGATGGTCTGGATTGCCTTTAACTCCTCTTAATTTTCCATCTTGAACTTCATATACCATTGAGCAAGTATCGGGGCAATCGTGGGGACATCCACCATGAAAATATTTGGTATCGCCTGAAGAAATATCGTCCATTTTGTATCCTTTTAATTTGAAGTAAAGATAAAAATATTAAACACAATTTCCAATTCTAAATACACATTAAATCTTTTTTTAATGATAAGCAAGTCGCAAGAATTGCCCAATATTTATTATATAAATATTAAAAAGGGTTGACAGTAAAAAAATGGTGAGTCATTGTAGTTAAATTACTTATTTTTGTGGCTTAGATGTGAGTACAAAGTTAGTAATTTAAGATCATTTAATTTTATCGGGTAATAGTTTATTTAATATAAATTAAATTTTTAATCGATGATGGTTAAATGTTTATTTAACTTCAACAGGAGGAAGTAGAATGAAAAACGCTTTAGGAGTAAGTTTAGGTATTTGTGCTTTAGTCTGGACCTATATAGCACTTTTTGTATTGGGTGATTTTGTTCAAGTTTGGGCTGGATTTATTGCTTGGGGTGCATACTTTACAGTAGGTAAAGATGCTTTATCTAAAACAGTAACTGCAACAATCTACGGCTCAATATTGGCTGCTGTTGCGGTTATTCTTTATGGTTACCTTGGAGTGGTTGGAGATCTTGCTTGGCCAGTAGCTGTAGGTGTTACAGTATGGGGCTTAACTGCTCTTCCAAAATGTCCAAATATTCCTGCTAACGTATTCGGTTATGCAGCAACGTTCGGATTTATGCTTCTAGCAAGCAATATGGAAGTTATGGCAATGGATTTCTCTAATCCTGTAATTATGATGTCTGTTTCTTTCATTCTTGGTTCAATCGCAGGATTGGCATCAGAAAAAGTAGCTGGCTTATTAGGTTAGAAAAGTAATTAAAGGAATATTAAAAAACCACCCTTAATGGGTGGTTTTTTTATTGATTAAAGAAGCCTATATTTACAACTCGATCGTTAATAAGGGTTAATTCAACTTTAAGATAAGTTTTTTTAGGTGAATATTCAACGATATGTTTAAAATACCACATTTCAATTTTACTTTTTTTGTTTGGATTCTTCTTATCAACTGTTGGCCGACCCAAAATCGCGCTTGCTCCTTTTGGCTTAATAGCAATATCTTTACTATCAGGCTTGCCTAAATATTTTAGGACTCTAGATTTTGGCTTACCACTAAAAAGAGATATGAATTCATCCTCAGTAAAAACCCTCTTCTTTTCTGCATGATGATCTGCATAAGTGCTAAAAGAAAATCCTATCAGCATTACTAGAACAGTAATAAATTTCAACTTATATCTCATATTAACCCTTATTTTCAATTAGATTTGTAATTTTAAACCATCGTACCCAACATAAATACCTTCTGGCAACATCTTTTTCAAAGATTCATATTCTAAACTATGTGTCATATGAATCAAATATGTTTTTTTTGCCTTAATTTTTTTCGAAATTTCAATGCTTTCTGAAAAAGAAAGGTGCGTGAAGTGAGGTTCCATCCTTAAACAATCAAGAAGTAGAGTATCAACACCCTCTAAAAGTTTCATTGAATTCTCAGATATTTCAGAGGCATCAGTTATATAGCCCAAATTTCCAATCCGATATCCATTAATATTACTATTGCCATGCATAACGGGTATAGGGGTAATAATTTCATCAAAAATCTCAAATGGTGCATCAACTATATTTGGCTTAAGGACTGGTATTTCCCAAAAATTTTTTGGTTCAATCATGGCATACTTAAATTTAATGGACAGTTGGTCGATAACATCTTGATTGCCATACAGAGGAATTTGAATTTTATTGATTTGGCAAAAAGCTCTTAAATCATCGATACCATGGCAATGGTCAGCATGTGCGTGAGTAAAAAGTACTGCATCAACCTTTGTAATTGATTCTCTTAAGGATTGCTCTCTTAAATCTGGACTAGTATCAATAAGAATATTTTTACCATTTTCAAGAGTTACTAAGCTCGAACATCTAGTTCTTGTATTTCTAGGATTTACTGATAAGCAAGTCTTGCATCTACAGCCAACGACAGGCGTCCCTGCACTCGATCCTGCCCCAAGTATAGTTAAAGTGTTTTGCATTTACTAAATAATGTAAAAAAATTATTAGTAGTAATTTCGGCAACTCTTTCGACTGCTATGCCTTTTAATTCTGCAATTTTTTCGGCAACATATATTACATTTGCTGGCTCGTTTAGTTTTCCTCTATTCGGAACAGGGGCTAAATAGGGAGAATCGGTTTCAATTAGAATATTTTCGATAGGTATATTTTTAACAGTTTCCCTTAAGGTTTCAGCATTTTTGAAAGTAATAATTCCTGAGAAGGAAATATAAAATCCTAAATCAATTGCTTTTTTTGCCATTTCATATGACTCTGTAAAGCAGTGCATAACTCCAGTTGCAGAGCTTGCACCCTCCTCTTTCATAATACTTATTGTGTCATCTTGAGCATTTCTTGTGTGAATTATAAGTGGGAGTTCTGACTTAATGGCCGCCTGAATATGTGTTCTAAATCTATCCCTTTGCCAACTTAAATCCCCTTTTAGTCTAAAATAATCTAAGCCGGTTTCACCTATAGCTACAACTTTTTTATCCTTAGAGTATTTAAATAAAGTATCAATATCTGGCTCTTGTATATCCTCGTAATCAGGATGTACACCAACGGAAGCGTAAATATTAGAATATTTTCTGGTTAGACCTAAAATTTCGTTAATTTTATCTAGTGTCACACTCACACATAGGGCATGAGAGATTTTATTGCTTGCCATATTCTTAACAACCTCATCAATTTTTTGATTAAGCTCTGGAAAGTTTATATGGCAATGCGAGTCTATATACATAATTAATGAGTAAAAATATTTTTATATTCAATCATAACTGAATTAAGGTTAATTTCTTTATTAGCCGCTGTATGAGCATATGATTTTATAGTATTCAAACTTTTTTGATAGGTCAATAATTTACTTAAATCTGCACTTAATGCTAACTTACTAACTACCTCTGTGTCATTAGGAAAGTAATTATGCTCATCCGATAATTTGCATAATAAGAGTTCATAAGCCCATTTCTGAAATATATTAATAATCCAACCAAGGCCATTATTGAGCCACATACTATTTACTTCCATTAGATTTATTTTGTTACCCTTTTTAAGCTCACCTAGGACAACATTGATAATGGTTAGCATTTCTTTATCATTAATAAGCTCCAAGGGTAAATTGTTATATAACGATAGATTATCAATAAGGTCAATATTATCTGTTTGCTTGAGAAACTCTATTGCATCATCTATGCTTGGCTTTGCAAGCGATATTAGCCTACAACGGCTTATGATTGTTGGGAGTAAATCATTTAGATTATTTACAGTAAAAATAACTAAGCAATCAGCTGGTGGTTCTTCCACAATCTTTAATATGGCATTTGAAGCTGAATGATTTAATCTATCCGCACCGTATATTGTTACAATTTTTTTTCCATTAGTCTGGTGAGATGTGGTTTGTAAAAATTCTTTAGCCTCCCTTACGTCAGCAACCTTAAGAATATCAGTTTTTAAATTTTTTCCCTCTGAGGTATTAACTACTCTATTTAAGTCAGGGTGACTTATTTCACACCATAAACAATCTTGACATTCCCCGCATGCAAATTGTTCTTTAGTTGGTATAGAGCATAAAGTTGCTTTAATTACCTCATCAGCAAATTTATTAATTTCTGGAGTTTGGGCGCCATAAAATATATATGCATGTGGCATTTTAACTTTATTTGAAAAAACTTCAGCCCATGACTTCAAATGCCAAGGATAGATATTCATAAAAAAAGCTTATCTAATACAAAATAAATTTCTTTTTCGATAATATTTATATTTTGATTACTATTTATTATTTGAAATCTTTTAGGTTCTTTTTTTGCAAGATCTAAATATGATTCCCTAATTCTATTATGAAAATCTGCTGCTTCTTTTTCGAATTTATCAAGATTACCATCTGACTTAAGACGCGACAAACTTACATCAGTTGGCAAATCAAAAAGTAAAGTTAAATCTGGTTTTAAATCTTTATGGACCAAATTTTTTAGTGTGGTAATTTTTTCCATTGGAACATTCTTACCACCACTTTGATAGGCGTATGTTGCATCAGTAAACCTGTCGCTGATTACATTTATTCCATCCTTAAGATTTGGTTTTATAATTTGATATACATGTTCATTTCTAGCTGAAAACATTAATAGGGTTTCGGTTTCTGGATTCATATCATCATGTAGTAAAATTTCTCTTAATTTTTCCCCTAAAGCTGTTCCACCAGGCTCTCTTGTAAACAAATAATTTAAGTTTTTGTCTGCAAGGTATTTTTTAATAAACTTGATACATGTACTTTTTCCAGCACCGTCAACTCCTTCAAGAGTTATAAATTTTGGATCTGATTTCATTTTTGATATTTTCGTACTGCTCTATTGTGTTCTTTAAGTGTAGCTGAAAAATGATGCCTTCTGTTACCTTTAGCTACAAAATATAAAGCATTTGTTTTTGCTGGGTTGAGCGCTGCTTTTATTGAATTCAAACTAGGGAGTGAAATTGGGGATGGTGGAAGTTTTTTTCGAGTATAAGTATTGTAAGGATTATCTTTTTTTAAGTCTTTCCTTGTGATGTTTCCAGTAAATTTCTTGCCCATGCCATAAATTACTGTTGGGTCACTTTGAAGGGGCATGCCTATGTTTATGCGATTTACAAAAACTCCAGCAATAATTGGGGCCTCTTCCGTGACACCAACCTCTTTTTCTATTATCGATGCAATTATTAATGCCTCATACATATCCTTATAAGGCAATTCATGAGCGCGATTATCCCATTCAAATTCAAGCTTCCTCATGAGAACGCTATGAGAATTTTGAAATATTTCTATATCTGAAGTATTTTTATAAAAATAGTAGCTATCAGGGAAGAATAAACCTTCTACATATTTTTTATTTGATGAAATAACTTTTAAAATATTTTTCTGACTGTATGAGTTTAATGTTTTTTTAATATTAGTATTAGAATTTATTTTATCGGCCATTTCTAAAAAAGTAGATCCCTCAGGAAAGTAAATAGAATATAAAGCCTCTTTTCCATTAATAAGCATATCAAGAAGATCAAGGGCTGTTGCATTAGATTCGAGTTTGTAATGCCCTTTTTTTAAACCCTCTCTTTCAGATAAAATAAATGTGAGTAATTTAAATCTAAATGAATCTCTTAAAACCTTAACCTCTACAAGTTGCTCAGTAATTTCATTTAAATTACTACCACCAATAACCTCAAAGCTTGAATTTTCTTCCGTTACATTTAAAGGCAAAAATAAGTAACTTATAAACCAAAAAACCATAAAAGAAAAAATAATATGAATTTTTTTATTTTTGATGAAGGTTAAGATTTTAGATAATTTTAAATTCATTTAGGCTCAGGCTTGATAATAAAATCTCTAATTAAAGAAGTAAAGATACCTTCTTCCCATTTTGTCTCTTCAATTTGATTTACGTAAAAAGCCCCAAAAACTGAATTGGTAATAATAACCTCATCTGCCTGTTTTAATTTTTCAAGTTTGATATCTTGATATTTGAACTTGAATCCAAGAGAATTAGCATTTTTAATTATTATTTGTTGGCAAACTCCAGATACCCCTCCATTTTTTTGTTTCGGGCTAGTTACAAACTTCCCATATCTGGCAAAAATATTACTGCTCACACATTCATTAACATAACCATTTTTATCAAGCATCACCCCATCAAATACTGCATTTTTAAGTTCAGCCTTTGCTAAAACATTATCTATTCTATTTAAATGTTTTGCTCCAGTGTAAATCTCATTATGAGTAACCCTGGTCTTACAAACTTGCAACCTTACTCCATTCAAATAATGTGAATGGTTAATTTTTTTATAATTAATTTTTAATACAATACGAGTACTTTCAATATTTTTTTTATATTGATACCCTTGATTTGATACCCCACGAGTGATAATTACTTTGCCAATATAAGACTTATTCAAGCTAAATAATTTTTTAATATCAAGAAGTAAGTCTATTTTTTTGGGTACTTTTATTTTAAGAATTCTTGCATCATTCTTTAGTTTTTCATAATGCATATCCCAATTTATTGGACATCCATTCCTGACTAAAAAGGTTCTGAAAACTCCATCCCCATAAGAAAGACCCCTATCGAATGGGTTGATGCTTTTTAAAGGGTTGCCATTAATTAAAAAATTTTTTTTCACTTCAGATAATACTTCTTTAAATTCTCTTAAAGATTAAGCTACCGTTTGTTCCACCAAAACCAAAATTGTTTTTTAGTGCAGCTTTTATATTAATTTCTTTAGCTTCGTTCGCAGCAAAATCTAAGTCGCATTCTGGATCTTGATTAAAAATATTTATTGTTGGTGGTGATACTTGATGGTGAATCGCTAAAGCCGTAAATACTGATTCTATTCCGCCTGCACCCCCTAACAAGTGCCCTGTCATTGATTTTGTTGAGTTTACAACTAAATCATAGGCATGCTTATTAAAAGTCTCTTTAATAGCGTTAGCTTCATTTAAGTCACCAAGTGGGGTCGATGTCCCATGAGCATTAATGTAGCTCACTTCATCTAAGTTAATACCGGCATTATTAATTGCATTAATCATAGACCTTTTTGGGCCGTCTATACTAGGAGCTGTTATATGATAAGCATCTGCACTCATTCCATAACCGCCCAGTTCGCAGTAAATTTTTGCGCCCCTTTTTAAAGCATGATCGTACTCTTCAATTACCATGACTCCTGCACCTTCGCCGATAACAAATCCATCTCGATCTTTATCCCAAGGCCGTGATGCTTTTGTTGGGTCATCATTACGCTGACTTAATGCTTTGGCTGCAGAAAATCCTGCTACGGTTAGTTCTGTAATTGCCGCTTCTGAGCCTCCTGCAATCATAACATCGGCATCACCATATTCAATCATTCGGCTAGCGTCACCAATTGAATGCGTACCTGTTGTGCAAGCAGTTACAATTGAAATATTTGGTCCTTTTAGGCCATACATTATAGATAAATTACCAGATATCATATTTATAATTGTGCCGGGCACAAAAAAAGGTGACACCTTTCTGGGGCCACCTTGATCAAAATTATCGCTAGTAGTTTCAATAAGGTTTATTCCACCAATTCCAGAGCCAATAGATACCCCTATTCTTTCCGAGTTTTCATCAGTTATTTCAAGCCCAGAATCCTTAATTGCCTCTATACCGGCAACTAAGCCAAATTGAATAAAGGTATCCATCCTTCTTGAGTCTTTTGGATTTAGATAGAGATCAGGATTGAAATTTTTAACCTCGCCTGCAACTTGAGATTTGAAATTTGATGCATCAAACTTAGTAATATTAGTAATTCCAGAAACACCGTTAAGGATATTCTTCCATGATTCTTTAACCCCAATACCAACAGGTGTTATTAAACCAAGTCCTGTAACTACAACCCTTCTTTTAGTCATGGATATACCTAATCAGTTTTGATTAGGTTAGTTGATTATTTAAGATTTTTATTTATGTAATCTATTGCTTGCTGCACTGTTGTAATTTTTTCAGCTTCTTCATCAGGAATTTCAGTATCGAATTCCTCTTCTAAAGCCATTACAAGCTCAACAGTATCGAGTGAGTCTGCGCCAAGATCATCAATAAAAGATGATTCATTTTTTATTTTATCGTCATCTGTTCCTAATTGTTCTGAAACAATTTTTCTAACTCTTTTCTCGATATCTGACATGTATAAACCCCTTTTTTTAAAAACAAATAAATTACTTTCGCTATTTTATCAAATGAATGCTTATTTTATAAAACTATTTTGAATATTTTACTAAAAAATTAATAACTATATGATTTATATAGGTATTAATAATTAAATCATCAACATTCCACCATTAATATGAAGTGTTTCACCGGTTATATAGCTAGCATTCTCAGAAGCTAAAAAAGCTACTGCATTAGCAATGTCATTTGGACTTCCTAGCTTTCCAAGTGGAATATTACGTATTAGTTGATTTTTATACTCTTCAGGGAGGGACCGTGTCATCTCCGTATCTATGAATCCTGGTGCGACACAATTAACAGTAATTCCACGACTCCCAACCTCTTGGGCAAGAGATTTTGTAAAGCCAGACATACCTGCTTTTGCTGCAGTATAGTTAGTTTGCCCAGCATTTCCTGAGTGCCCAACTACAGAAGATATATTAATGATGCGACCATATCTATTTTTAATCATTTTTCTAATTACAGACTGGCTTAACTTGAATACAGATTTTAAATTTGTATTCATAACTTCATCCCAATCCTCATCTTTCATTTTCATCAAAAGAGTATCTTTAGTTATTCCTGCATTATTGACTAGAATGCTAATATTTCCATAATTTTCTTCAACGTGTTTTATTAAAGACTCAATCGACTTATTATCATTAACATCTAAAACCAACCCAATTCCTTTTTGATCGTTGAGTTTAAAATTTTCTTCTATTGCCCCGACTCCTTTATCTGATGTTGCTGTTCCAATAACAAGCATATTTTTTT
This sequence comes from uncultured Methylophilaceae bacterium, assembly GCA_905618945.1. Lineage (GTDB taxonomy): Bacteria > Pseudomonadota > Gammaproteobacteria > Burkholderiales > Methylophilaceae > BACL14. The sequence goes on along the minus strand of CAJQTF010000029.1, from coordinate 54,460 downwards.
TTGCTAATTCTAATGCGATTGCTGCTCCAATGCCCCTGCTTGCACCGGTAACAAGTGCAACTTTAATAGTATGTTGCTCAGTCATTGTTTTAGTTCCTTAATTTTTAATAAAATTTCATCTATTGCTTCTTCATTACTAACTGAAACATGTGAAGCTTCCTTATTGATTCGTCTATTCAAACCTGTTAAAACTTTACCAGGACCAGCTTCAATAAATAAGTTTATACCTTCTGCTGATAGTAATTTTATTGTTTCTGTCCATCTCACTGGATTAAAAATCTGACTCACAAGAGCTGATTTAATCTTATCAATTTCATTATAATGCAAAGCTTCATAGTTTTGAATAATAGGAAATTTCGGTAGATTAAATATAATTGATTTTAAGTAATCATCAAACAAAATTGATGCTGGCCGCATTAATTTACAATGAGAAGGAACACTTACGGGAAGTAGCATTGCTCTTTTAGCGCCTGCATCTTTAAAACTTTGTAATGATTTATCTAAAATAGATTTTGTTCCAGCGATAACAACTTGGCCTGGAGAATTGAAATTAACTGCTTCTAAAGTATCATTTCCTTGTTCTTCGTTACATATTCCTATCACCTTCTGATCCTCTAAGCCAATAATTGCAGCCATAGCCCCCTCGCCTTCAGGGACTGCATTTTGCATTAATTCAGCTCTTTTTGTAACCACTTTCAAGGCATCATTAAAAGTTAATGAATCGCTAGCTACAAGTGCTGTAAATTCGCCCAAGCTGTGTCCTGCAATAAAACTAGGTGAATCCAAATTATTTTCTTGCAGATACCTCCAAGTTGCGACCCCAGCTGTAAGCATCAAGGGTTGGGTATTTATTGTCTGATTGATTTCTTGATTTTCAGACGAAGTCATTGCCCAAAAGTCTTTATTCAGAACTTCTGAGGCTTCAGTAAAAGTTTTTTGAATAATGGGAATATGTGCGAGACTATTCATCATTCCAATTGATTGAGAACCTTGACCAGGAAATGTAATAATATATTTACTCATCTAATATCTTATTAACGCTGAGCCCCAAGTGAATCCTCCTCCGAAAGCTTCCATCAGTAGCAGATGTCCTGACTTAATCTTACCGCTTTGTATGCCGTCATCTAGTGCAAGAGGAATAGATGCTGCCGAGGTATTACCATGCCGATCTATTGTAACAATAACCTTATCCATACTCATTTCTAATTTTTTTGCAGTTGCTTCAAGAATTCGTATATTTGCCTGATGAGGCACAAGCCAATCAATGTCTTCTTTTTGTAATTGATTTGCTATTAGTGCTTCATCAACAATTTTATCCAGGGTATTAACTGCAATTTTAAATACTTGGCTTCCTTGCATTTCAATCGTTTGTTGGATTTTATTCCCAACATTTCTTTTTGGAACATGAAGTAACTCTTCATATTGACCATCAGCATGAATATGAGTGGATAAAATACCTTGTTTTTTTGATGCCGAAAGAACGACTGCCCCTGCACCATCCCCCCACAAAATTGCATTGCTCCTATCGGTATAGTCAGTTATTTTTGACATAGAATCCGCACCAATAACTAGAATATTTTTCGCTGAGTTTGTTTTGATAAATTTATCAGCAATTGATAGCCCATAAATAAAACCACTGCACACTGCTTGAATATCAAAAGCAGGGCAATTTCTAATTCCTAGTTTTGTTTGAACATTACAAGCTGTGCTTGGAAAAATTTTATCCGGTGTTGTGGTGGCAACAATAATAAGATCAATTTCCTCAGTATTTATGCTGGCATTATTTATTGCATTTCTAGCTGCCTCAAAAGCTAAGTCGCTAGTTTGCTCTTCAGGACTAGCTATATGCCTTTCTTTTATCCCAGTTCTTGAGGTTATCCACTCATCAGTTGTGTCTAGACTTTTTTCGAGATCTTTGTTTGTTAGTAATTTTTTTGGTAGGTAACTTCCTACGCCTATTATTTTGGAAAATATCATTTTTTTCCTATCTTCAATCAGTTAGATTCAATTTTAATTTGTTTTTTTATTTTCTCAAGCACTCTATTTTCAGATTCTTCGATGGCTGTAATTATTGCTGTTTTAAAAGCAAGGATATCAGCACCCCCATGACTTTTAATCACAATGCCATTTAATCCCAAAAAGGATGCCCCGTTATATCTTCTTGGGTCAAGCCTTCTTCTAAAAGATTTTAAAAGCGATAAGGAAATTAATGCAATAATTTTTGTAATCCAATTTTTCTTATACTCAGCAGTTAAAAAATTACCGAACATTCTAAGCACTCCTTCGGTTGTTTTTAATGCAACATTTCCGACAAATCCATCACAAACAACAACATCGGTCGTGCCTTTAAAAATATCATCCCCTTCTACGTTACCATAGAAATTTAAATGGCTTTCCTTAAGAAGTATGAAAGTTTTTTTAACTACCTCATTACCTTTAATATCCTCAGATCCAATATTCAAAAGACCTACTGACGGATTTTTCTTTTTAGTTAAAGCACTAGTTAGCATGGCTCCCATTACAGAAAATTGAAGTAGTTGCTCAGGAGTGCTGTCTGTATTGGCGCCCAAGTCTAAAACACAAGTAACCCCTCCACCTCTATTTGGAAAGTTTGAGGCAATAGCTGGTCTCTCAATCCCGTTAAGCATTTTTAGAACAAATCGAGCAGTTGCCATTAAAGCCCCGGTGTTGCCTGCACTTACGCACGCAGAGGCTTCATGAGCTTTGACTAGATTAATAGCCAATCTCATCGAAGAATTTTTCTTATTTTTTAGGGCAGATTGTGGTGATTCATCCATTCCAACTGATTCTGTTGTATTAAGAATGCTTATACGAGGATGATTACTTGCCTTTAACTTAGAAAGAGATTTTTTTATTTCGACCTCATTTCCAACAAGAATGATATCAATTTCTAAAAACTGCTGGAGTATTTGTATTGATGCCGGAACTGTAACCTTAATTCCATGGTCACCGCCCATTACATCAATAGCAATTGAATGTTGCATAATTTAATTAATAGTTATATTAAGTTTATTCACCTTTGGTTGTTATAACTTTTTTACCTTTGTAAAAACCAGAAGCGCTAACATGATGTCTCAAATGAGTTTCGCCAGTTGTTTGCTCTATTGCTAAAGCTGGGCTCGATAAGCTGTCATGCGAGCGACGCATACCTATTCTTGAGGTTGATTTTTTACTTTTCTGAACGGCCATAATGACTCCTTAATATAATAATGAACTTTAAAATTCTAACTACTTGGAAGTTAAGAAGTTTTGCTCAAAATTTAAAGCGAAATTTTAGCATAAAATCATAAATTTTATAAATAATTCAATCTGATTAGCACTTTATTGAATATTTCGCAATTTAATTAAGTATGAAAAATGCCCTAACCCACATGTTATAATTAGACTTAAGATTGATAAGATAAAAATCAACAGCAACCAAGAAATAATTCAAGGAAATTCTATTTTTGATTGAGAAAATTTTAATAGCTAATCGCGGCGAAATTGCAGTCCGCATAATTCGAGCATGTAAAGAAATGGGTATAACTAGCGTTGCTATATACTCAGAAGCAGATCGGCACTCGCTACATGTGAAAAAAGCAGATGAATCCTATTTCATTGGTTCTGACCCATTATCTGGCTATTTAAGTCCGTATAGAATTGTTAACCTTGCAGTGACTGCAAGATGTGATGCAATTCATCCTGGGTATGGATTCCTATCTGAGAACCCAGAATTAGCAGAAGTTTGTGAGAGAAGAAATATTAAATTTATTGGCCCAGATTCTAAGTTAATAAAGCGTATGGGGGATAAAATTCAAGCCAGGGAGGCTATGATTGGAGCAGGTATACCGGTTATTCCTGGGAGTGAGGGCAACGTAACCAGCTTGGATGAAGCAATTGTTATTGCCAATGATATTGGCTACCCAATTATGCTTAAAGCTACAAATGGTGGTGGTGGAAGGGGAATAAGAAGGTGTGATGATGACAATGAATTAAATTCTAATTATGACCGAGTTATTTCGGAGGCAACTAAAGCATTTGGAAAGCCAGAAGTATTTATAGAGAAATGTGTCTTAACGCCAAAACACATAGAGGTCCAAATATTGGCTGATAGCCATGAAAATGTAATACATCTATATGAAAGAGATTGCTCTATTCAGAGACGGAATCAAAAACTTATTGAAATTGCACCCTCGCCTCAATTAAATGATGACCAAAGAAATTATATTGGTGATTTAGCAGTCAAAGCAGCAAAAGCTGTCGGATATGAAAATGCAGGAACTGTTGAATTCTTATTGGGCACAGATAACAATTTTTACTTTATGGAAATGAACACCAGGCTTCAAGTAGAGCATACTATTTCAGAAACAATTACAGGAATTGATATTGTTCAAGAACAAATAAGAGTAGCTAGCGGTAAAACTCTAACCTATAAACAAGAAGATGTTTCTTACAGGGGATTTGCTATTGAGTTCAGAATTAATGCCGAAGATCCAAAGCAAGATTTTTTACCATCTTTTGGAAAAATAACAAGGTATTATGCTGCTGGTGGTCCAGGAGTTCGAACAGATGCTTCAATATACACAGGTTATGTAATACCTCCCTATTACGATTCTATGTGTGCGAAACTAACAATATGGGCAATGAATTGGACTGACACAATACACAGAGGTAGGAGGGCTTTAGGCGATATTGGATTATTTGGAATTAAGACGACGATACCCTATTATCTTGAAATACTAAAAAATCAAAATTTTATTGATGCTGATTTTAATACCAGCTTTGTAGATAAACATCCAGAGCTGACAGATTATGAAGACGAACTTCCGCCAGAAGTAATTGCGGCGGCTATAGGCGCAGCAATTGCGGCACATGAAGGAATATAAACTATATGAAAAAAATTAATATAACAGAACTTGTTTTACGTGATGGGCATCAATGTCATATTGCAACCCGCCTAAGAACTGAAGACATGTTACCAGTATGCCCAATGCTCGATAAATTAAATTTTTGGTCCATTGAGGCATGGGGTGGAGCAACCTTTGACGCTTGTGTTCGCTACCTTAAAGAGGATCCGTGGGAACGATTAACTAAGTTGAGAAAAGCACTACCAAACAGTAAAATTCAAATGCTACTAAGAGGACAAAATTTATTAGGATATCGACATTATTCAGATGATGTTGTAGATATGTTTGTTAAAAAATCTGCTGATAATGGTGTAGATATTTTTAGGGTATTTGATGCATTAAATGATATTAGAAATATTGAGGTTTCAATAAGAGCAGTAAAAAAATATAAAAAACATGCTGAAGGAACAATAAGCTACACCACATCGCCGGTTCATAATATCGAATACTTCGTTGATTTAGCCAAAAAAATAGAAGAGCTTGGCTGTGATAGCCTTGCAATTAAAGACATGGCTGGTTTATTAACGCCCAATGTAACAAAAGAGTTAGTTCAGTCATTGGTTAAAAATATTAGTATTCCAATTCATATGCATTGTCATGCAACATCTGGCCTCGCGACTGTAAACCTCATCTCTGCAGTTGAAGCAGGTGCAACAATAATTGATACATGTAACTCGAGTTACTCCGAAGGAGCTAGTCATCCAACAACCGAGTCTACTATTGTTGCTCTCGAAGATATGGGCTATAAAACCGATATTGATTTATCTAAAATCGACGAAATAACTGAATACTTAAAAGAAAATAGAAAAAAATATTGGCAATTTGAATCTAAATTTACAGGTTTAGATCCTAAAGTATTAATCAATCAAGTTCCAGGCGGAATGATTTCAAATCTATCTAATCAATTAAAAGACCAAGGTGCATTAGATAGAATGGACGAAGTTTTAAAAGAGATACCAGAGGTTAGAAAAGATCTAGGCTACCCGCCATTAGTAACCCCGACATCTCAAATTGTCGGTACACAGGCGGCATTAAATGTCATTACAGGTGAAAGGTATAAAACAATTACAACTGAAGTAAGGAATTATTTCTTAGGCCAGTATGGAATGCCGCCAGGAAAATTAAATAATGATATAAAGAAAAAAGCTATTGGGGACCAAAAAGAAATTACATCAAGACCAGCAGATAGTCTAAAGCCAGAAGTTGTTAACCTCAAAGCTAAATCAGAATCTTTTGCAAAGTCTGATGAAGACATCTTAACTTATGCAATGTTCCCAGATGTAGGTACAACATTTCTTCAGGAGAGAAACGCTGGTTCATTAGAGCCAGAAGAGTTATTAAATGAAGATGAAGAGATGAAAAAAGGAGACCATTTCGCTCCAACTGAATTCAACATCACACTTCATGGGGAGACGTATCATATTAATTTAACTGGCTCAGGTGATCCAAGTGAAGCAGAAAGACCATTTTATGTATCAGTGGATGGAATTTCAGAAGAAGTTTTAGTTGAAACATTGGATGAGGTATTGGTAAACAAACCAAATTCTTCATCAAGTCCAAATGATCCGAAATTGAGCAATAAAAAAGAAGGCTCTAGGCCAAAACCAACTCATGATGGGTGTATTACGACTGCGATGCCTGGAAAAATTGTTGATATTAAAGTTAGTATTGGCGATAAAATTAATGCGGGTGATAGTGTAATTGTAATTGAAGCAATGAAAATGGAAAATGAGATACAAGCTGCAAAATCAGGAACAGTTGTTGCAATAAATATCAGTAAAGGCGATGAAGTATCGCCAAATGAAACGTTGCTTGAGATTCAGTCGTAATTAAACAATCAATCATGCCCCAAATCATCCTTGCATCTTCATCAGTCTATAGAAAAGAATTGCTTGAAAGATTATTCCTAGAATTTACAATTGTAAAACCAGAGATGGAAGAAGTGAGAAATGAGTCAGAAACAGCATATGAAACAGCTGATAGGCTTGCAGAAGAAAAAGCTCAAAAAGTTTCCAATCAATTTAAAGAAGCAATTGTAATTGGATGTGACCAAACAGCAGAATATAACAATATTCAAATACAAAAACCCTTGGATTACGAAAGAGCTGTATCGCAATTGCAAGAATTAAGCGGAAAAAGGGTCAATTTCCATAGCGCTATTTGTGTTAACTACAACAAGAAAAAAATTTTTCAAAAAAAGGTTGTTAGTTTTGATGTTAAATATAAAGACTTAAATTTGTCTGAAATTGAGGGTTATCTAAAAAAAGAAAAGCCTTTTAACTGCATAGGTAGCATTAAATCAGAAGGCTTAGGAATAACTCTGTTAGATGAAATTAATAGTAGTGATCCAACAGCTGTAATTGGCCTACCCTTAATAACTTTAGTTAGCATGCTTAAGAAAATTGGAATAAAAATTAATGACAGATAAGACTAATAATTTAGGCGTTCTGTTTATTATCCCCTCTTCGATTGAGCAAAATGAAAATGTCACTTTTTTATTAGATGAGCAAAAAAAACAACTGTGTAACATAAAATATTTCATTGTTGAAAATGAAAAGATTGCTAGAAAAACTATCAAAGAGTTTAACTTAAAATCTGAAATACAGTCTGTCACACTTTTAAAACACAACAACAAAACAAGCACTAATGATTTAAAAGAATACTTTAATCCTATTTATAATGGAGATGATATGGGTCTACTTTCAGACTCTGGAAGTCCTTGCATTGCTGATCCTGGATCTAAAATAGTTGAGTATGCGCATTTAAATAAGATACAAATACACCCCTTGGTAGGACCTTCTTCTATTATATTGAGCCTGATGGCGTCTGGCTTTAATGGGCAAAAATTTAAATTTCACGGCTATATCCCAATAGATAAAATTGATAAAGAATTGTATGTAAAAAAAATGATGGCATCTGTAAAAGAAGAAAAAGAAACTCAGATATTCATTGAGACTCCTTATAGGAATCAAAAACTATTAAAAGATCTCTTAAGAATATTAGATAAACAAATTAGACTTTGTTTGGCTATAAATTTAACTAGTAGTAAGGAGAAAATAATTTGTGATTCGATTGAAAATTGGAATCTGAAAAAAGATATTGATATCGATAAGCAACTATGTATCTTTCTTATTAATTAGTTCTTTAATTGGTTTAAATGATGATCGATAAATTTTATTAATACCATATTGCTTAACTAATTGGAGATGCTCTTTTGTTGGGTAACCTTTGTGTTTTTTGAGGTTATATTGCGGGTACTCTTGATCAAGTTGAATCATATGTTTATCACGCTCAACTTTTGCTATAACAGATGCTGCAGATATAGCTTTAATTAAAGAATCACCCCTCACAACGGCCTCCATTGGTAATATTTTTATATCTGGGCAATATAATCCATCTATATAAATAAAATCAGGTTTAGTACTAAGAAGATCAAATGCTCTTTTCATTGCTAATAATGATGCTTGCAGAATATTAATTTTATCAATTTCTTCAACTGATGCTGTTGCGTAAGAATAATCAATTGCTTTTAATTTTATTTCATCATATAAAATGTTTCTATTTTTTTCAGATAATTTCTTTGAATCTGTAAGGTTATTTATAACAAGGTCAGAATCTAAAATTACTGCAGAAGCATAAACTGGACCACAAAGGGGACCCCTGCCTGCTTCATCTATTCCGCAAATAAGTGTCATTTTAGATATTTAATTATTTTTTTATAAATAAGTTCGGAGCTGTTTCTTTTTAGCCTTATATGAAGGTCTTTAAATTTAATATTTAAATATTTTTGAAGTTTTTTATCGGTCAAAATTTCAACTGCTTTATTTGAAATGCTCTCAGGGGTTGCTTTATTTTGAAGAAATTCAGGAACTACAAATCTATTTAATAAGATATTAGGTAATCCAACATAAGGGATCAGTAACATTTTTTTTAGTAAAAGATAGGATAGCAATGAAGTTTTATAAACAATTATCATTGGTTTTTTATAAAGAGCAGCCTCAAGGGTTGCTGTTCCAGATACAGCTATTACAATGTTTGCCGAACATATTGCATCATGAGAATGCCCAATGATAAGCTTAATACTTTTAATCTTATTGCTATAAGAATTAAGTGTATTAGTCATATTAGTATAGTTATCTTTAGAATTAATAGGGATTAAAAATTTTGCTCGTTTTAACTTTCGCCATGTTAATTCTTTATTGATTAAGATCGCTGTATCTATCATTAACTCTAAATGATATTTAATTTCACTGGTTCTACTTCCAGGTAATAGCGTAATAATTGTTTCCCCTTTATCAAGATGTAATTTTTCACGTCCTTTATTTACATTTGGATTAAGAGGTATCTTATTTGCTAATGGGTGCCCAACGAATGTAATTGGAACTTTAGCTTTTTGAAAAATTTTAGGCTCATGAGGAAACACTGCAAACAAGTGATTTACATTTTCTTTGATGTCGAATATTCTTGCCTGTCGCCAAGCCCATACTGATGGAGCTACATAGTGAAAAGTAGGAATATTGTTGAATTTTAATCTTCTCTCTATCCCAAAATTAAAATCCGGAGCATCGATGCCAATAAATATATCCGGCTGTTCTTTTAAGAGGTAATCTACCACCTGATTTCTTAAAGATAATAATCGGAAAATTTTTTTTAATGCGTCAAAATATCCGTGTACACTTATCTCTCTATAATCAAAATTTGAAATTAATCCATTCTTGCTCATTTCTGGGCCACCAACACCAATAAATTCTATATTTTTTATTTTAGAATTTAAATAAGACATTAAATGGCTACCAATTAGGTCGCCAGATGCCTCGCCAGCCAAAATGGCAATCTTTGGCATTTACCTTATAATTCCTCTATCTGATTTACTTATAAAATCAATATATAAACCTACCGAATTAGACCCAGGTTCGTCACTATTTTTAGCAAGGGATTCCAATAATTCTTTGGCAGAGTTTAATGTATTGCCCTCTCTGTATATTATCTTGTAAGCTTTTTTGATATTTGATATGCACTCAATAGAAAAATCTCTTCTTTTAAGTCCCTCACTGTTAATGCCATTTGGTTTTGCATTATAGCCCGCAGCTCTTATGTATGGCGGAACATCTTTGAATATAACTGTCCCAACGGCAGTCATAATATGAGCCCCGAGCTTACAGAATTGATGAACGAGAGTGAACCCGCCAAGAATTGCAAAATCATCAATCTCTACATGTCCAGCAAGCGATGTATTATTAGCTAAAACAATATCATTTCCTAATTGACAATCATGAGCAATATGGACATAAGCCATTAACCAATTATTGTTACCAATCTCAGTTATTCCATTACCACCAGTAGTCCCTATATTAAAAGTACAGAACTCACGAACAGTATTGTTGTCACCAATTTTTAAAGCAGTTTTCTCATTGTTGTATTTTTTATCCTGAGGAACCTCGCCTAAAGAGCAGTAGTGATAAATCTTATTATTTTTCCCAATAATTGTATTTCCACTTATCGTAACAAAGTTACCTACCTCAGATCCTTCGTCAATTTCTACATTTTTGCCTATAACGGAATAAGCGCCAATTTTTACTGTTGAGTGAAGTTTAGACTTAGGATGAATTAAAGCTGTAGGGTGAATTTTTTGCTCGAATTCCATTACACTACTTTTTTAATTTCTTTTAAAATACACATCATATTTGCTTCTGCAACAATATCATTATCCACAGTTGCCGTTCCAGAATACTTCCATATACCCTTAAGAACTCTATCTATTTTTACGTGTAAAAGTATTTGATCACCTGGGTTTACAGGTTTTTTGAAACGGGCATTATCAATACCAGCAAAATAATAAACTGAATCTTCTGTTGGTTTTGTATTCATCGTTTTAAAGGATAGTAATGCGGCTGCTTGGGCAAGAGCTTCAACTATTAAAACTCCGGGCATAACAGGGTGATATGAAAAATGACCTGGAAAATACGGTTCATTAATGGTCACATTCTTAATAGCTGTTATTTCTTTTCCAAGCTCCATAGAGATAACCCTATCAACAAGAATAAAAGGGTATCTATGAGGCAAATGATCTAGTATTTCATGTATGTCCATCGACAATTTATTCGTGGTCATCTTATTTTTATTTTCCCCGTAATTTTACCGCTAGTTTAAGCCATTCCTTATGCTCCATGAAGGGCATGATAGCAGTATATTTGTTGTTAGAATTATTTAAAGACTTTGTAATCATTGTTCCAGGTGAAATTGTTATATTGTCATTAATTTCAAGGTGCCCTAAAATCATTGCTGCTCCGCCGATTTTACAATTCTTACCAATTCTAGTGCTGCCAGCGATTCCTACACACCCTGCTATTATTGTATTTTCATCAATATAGCAATTGTGGCCTACTTGAACTTGATTATCAATTTTAACTCCTGAGCATATAACTGTGTTATCTATGGCACCCCTGTCAATAGTTGTATTAGCTCCAATATCAACATTGTTATGAATAACAACTGAGCCAATTTGAGGAATCTTGTTCCATATCTTATTTAAATCTTGAGCATACCCAAATCCATCAGTACCAATAGAGGTATTAGAAAAAATTTCACAATTTTTGCCAATTACTACATCATTACCAATCGTTACATTTGGGTGCAATTTTGAACCTTCACCAATAGAAACATTATTGCCAATTGAGATATTTGAGGAAATAAAAGCGTGATTACCAATAATTGATTTACTACCAATTGAGGTAAATGGTCCGATATAGCAATCCTGCGATATCTTAGTATCTGGATCTATATTTGCATTTGAATTTATACCAAATTTATAAATATTCTTTTTAAGGAAAAAATTTGCAACCTTAGAAAAAGCCAAATATGGGTCGTCAACTACTATCCAATCACCATCCCTTAAGGCAACATCTTCCTGCTTTAGGATAACAACTTTAGCTTTAGTATTTTTTAAATCATCAATTAATTTTAGATCAGAGAAAAATGTAACTGATGACTCATTAGACGATTTAAGGGATGAAAAATTATCAATTATTATATTTTTATTTGAGCATGTTCCATCGATAATAAGTGACAATTTTTCAGAAGTTATGTCCCCCATTTTTTTAGTGCTACCCTATATGCTCAGTTTATTATTTACTTGATATCACCTAAAGCTTTAATAACAATATCAGTTATATCCACTTTTTTTCCTGCGTATGCAACTCCCTGGTAAAGAACTAAATCGTAATTTTGTTCCTTTGCAACTTTTTCAACAGCAAGATTGACCTGTTTTTGAACTTTTGCTATTTCTTCTCTTCTTCGGAGATCTATATCTTCCCTAACTTCTCTCTCAGTTCTTTGAGCATCAATCTTTAATCCTTGTATTTCTTTTTGTTTTTTATTTCTATCAGATTCAGACATGGTCATTCCGTCTTTCTTCAATTGACTTTCTTTAGCATTTATTTTTTTAACTGCTTTTTTTAATTTAGCAGTTCTTTTTGTAAATTCTTTTTCTAACTTTTTATTGGCTTTTATTGTCTGAGGTGCAGATTTTAATATTTTTTGAATTTCAACGAATCCAATCTTAACTTCTGCCGATACAGTACTAATATTAAATATTAAGAATAAAACTAAAGCTATACATTTTTTCATTTTGAATTCCTTTAAAATTAAACCAACTAAATCTAGAAAGTGCCGCCCATACCAAATTGTAACTCAGTTACCTTGTCATTTGAACCCTCATTTAATGGTTTTGCATAACTTATCGTTAGTGGGCCAAATGGAGAAAGCCATAAAGCAGCTAGGCCTGCAGAAAACCTTGCTTCATCCGTATCAAAATCATTTTTATAAACACCTCCGCCATCAATAAATGTACTGAATCTAAAGCTCTTAACATTCTTTAAGCCAGGAGGTGGAAAATAAAGCTCCGCTGAAGTAAAAAACATTTTTTTACCGCCAGTTGTTTCAAGTTCTTTGCTGGCTGAATTAAATATTTTTTTCCCAATTGAGGCTTGATCATAACCCCTTACAGTTTTTGGTCCGCCCATGAAAAAGTTCTTAAAGAAGGGGAATTTTTTATCTCCATAACTATCCGCATAACCCAACTTACCCTTTAACTTAAAGCTCATATCATTAGATAAAGGCCAATATTTTTCTGCTGTTGTTGAAAGTTGATAATATTGCATATCAAAAACTGGCACAGATAAAGTGCCGTGTGCTTTAATGTAAACACCACTAGTTGGTAAGGTTGCATTATTTCTTGTATCTGTTGCATATACCACTGAACCTGAAAATGAATCACTATTACAATCGCTTGTTGATGTGCTTCCACTTAAGTCCCGACAATAATCTACGTATTCTTGAGCAGCGAATGCGCCAAGCTTAATTTCAGTTATATCCAAAACTGCGCCGAGAGCTATGGCGTTAAATTCAGACGTAGGAATCGAAAAGTCTACATTTGCTCCATATGAATAGGTATTATAAGTAGCTGTTGATAAGTCGCTGGTGTTAACATCTCGCTTATAAGCCCCTACAGTTCTAGATACACCGTTATCAGTCCAATATGGATCAGTATAACTTAAGGCGTATGTCTGGTTAACACTACCCGTACTAACAGAGGTGGTTACAGTATTTCCTGTGCCTAAAAAATTAGACTGACTAACAGTAAAAGTTCCGACAAGTCCCTCACCAGAACTAACGCCGGCACCGAGCATAAGTTTACCTGTATTTCTTTCTTTCAAATGAATGTTTACATCAATCTGATCGGTTATTCCAGGCACGCTAACAGTTTCCACATCAATGGCATCAAAATACTGCGTTCTGGAGAGCCGAGTTTTTGAACGATCAACTCTTGATTTGCTGTACCAAGAGGATTCAAATTGTCTTAACTCTCTTCTAATAACACTGTCTTTTGTTTTCACATTCCCAAAAAAATTAACTCGTCGAACATAAATTTTCTTTCCAGGATCGATAAAATAATTAAAATCTACAATTCTTGTCTCTTTATTAACTTCAGGTATTGCATTTGCGTTTGAAAAGGCATAACCAAAATCACCTAATATCTGATTAATTCTTTGCGTTGTTGCAGTTACTGCAGACCTGCTAAATGTATTTCCTTTGACTGTACCAATTTGTGCCTCTAGCGAATTTTTAGGAACATCATTAGTAATCTTTCCAGAAATTTTGCTTTCGCCGAAAAAGTATTTATTGCCTTCATTTATTGATATATCGACATAGACATGCTTTTTAGTCTCTGAAATCCTAATCAACGACGAATTGATTTTAAAGTCCAAATAGCCTCTGTTCATATAAAAGCTTTTTAATGCTTCTAAATCTCCACTTAATACCTGTTTAGAGTATCTGTCGTCCTTGTTATACCAAGATAAAAGGTTTGTTGTTTTAAGCTTGAAGAGCTCTATCAAAACCTTTTTTTCGTAAAGCTTATTACCAACAATATTAATTTCTTTAATTCTTGAAACACTTCCCTCTTCAACATAAAGATTGACTTGCATCCTATTTCTCTCTAAAGGAATGGCCTCAGCTTTAACAGAAGCAGTATATTTTCCGAGAGATAAGTATTGATTAGCAATTTCTTGCTCAACCCTTTTAAGATCTGTTTTATCAAAAACTAAGCCTTCTGCGAAATTCATCTGACTTAAACCAAGCTTTAATTTATCATCCTGAAAAGCTTCTACGCCATAAAAATTTAAATCTGAAATAATTGGTTTTTCATTAACAATAATAATTATTTTACCGCCCTCTTGTTCGAGCGAAATATCTTTAAATTGTCCTGTCTTGTATAAAAGCTTTATAGTTGAGCTAACGTCAACACTACTTATTGGGTCATTAACTTCAAAAGGAAGGTTGCTAAAAACTAATCCAGGCTCAACCCTCTGAAGTCCTTCAATTTTAATATCACTTACTAATAGATCTGCCGTTGAAGCAGAAAAGCTAGCTAGAATTAGAATTATTGCCAATAAAAGTTTTTTCATCAATTGAACATGAAATTAAAAATGTCATTATATACTGCTAATGTGAATACAAGAAATAAAATAATCACTCCAAGTCTTTGAGAAATAATCATTTTTTTCTTATTAAGAGGCTTTCCTAAAACCCACTCAACCACATAAAACATCAACTGACCCCCGTCTAATGTTGGAATTGGTAATAAATTAAGAAAACCAACATTTATATTTAAAAATACTAAAAAACTTAAATAAGTGACAAGACCCATTGATATAGTATCTGAGGATAGTGTAGCTATTGAAATAGGCCCGGAAAGCAGTCGCCAATCTATATTTCCGGTAATAATATGAATCAAAGATTTAAATACAATTCTTATACCCTCAAAAACATCATAAAATGATTTAGATATACTATTTAAAATATTGATTTTAAAATAATTAATATAATTATCTTTATACTCTAAATTTGGCTTTATTTTAACTCCAATCACTCCCGTATTTCTAATATTATCTCTACTTAATTTTGGTGTGACTGAAATAGAGAGTAACTCGCCGCCTCGAAGAAGCTTGATAATTATTGCTGTATTAGCTTTACTCTTAATTGAGCCTACAAAATCTGCAGCGTCATAAATTATCTCATTATCTACACTAAAGATTCGATCATTTTTTTTTATTTTAGCTATTTCTGCTGGAGATCCAGGAACAACCTCGTCAATTAATAAAGAATTTTCTTGGGCAGGAAAAAAATATAAGCCATTGGTGTCATTCCTATTAACTTTATTCATTTTCAAATCTAACCGTTTTGCTTTATTTATAGTAATAGAAGTTTTTCTATTTTCTCGGAGAAGTATGTAAAACAAATCCTTGTTTGCCAGATCAATAAGCGCTTTATTATGATCCATCACGGAATTAATTTCTTTATCATTAATTGAAATGATTACATCATTGATTTGAAAGCCAACTTCTGCAGCTACACTTTCTGATTTAACAGCAGTAATTTTAGGAAGTACATTATATTGCTCCCCTTGATTTAGAAATAGCAGTAAAAAGAAAGCAAATATAAAATTGATTAAAGGGCCTGCCAGAACAATGAGCGATCTTTTATATAAAGAAATATTTTCAAATAAATTCAGATCTTTAGACTTAGATTTTTCATAAAATTTTACGAACCCTCCAAGAGGAATAATTCTTAAGCTAAACTCAGTTAAGCCTATTTTTTTTTTATACAAGACCCTTCCAAAACCAACCGAAAATTTTTCAACACTAACTTTAAACATCTTTGCTACCGAAAAATGTCCGAGCTCATGAACAATAACAACTAGAGAAATAGTGATTATAAAAGATAAAATACTATGCAAATTTAGATCCTTTTAATAAAAGTCTAGCCTTGATTCTTGCCTGCTTATCAACTTCTAATATATCCTCAATACTTTCGATATTTGAGCTTTTCGCTTCATTAAGAGCTGTTTCAATTAATTCTGATATCTGAGTGAATTTTATTTTTTTACTTAAAAAAGCATCAACTGCTATCTCATTAGTTGCGTTAATTTCAATTGGATAACTTCCACCCTGCTCCAAGCAATCATATGCTAACTTAAGACATCTAAATTTTTCTAAATCTGGCAATTCAAATTGTAAGTCATTAGATAATGAGAGATCAATTCCTCTAACACCAGAAGCTATTCTTTCCGGAAAGCTAAGCGCGTAAGCAATTGGAACTTTCATATCAGGGGTTCCTAGCTGAGTAAGGCTACTTCCATCAATAAACTCAACAAGCGAATGAATGATACTTTGTGGATGAATAAGTACCTCAATTTTTTTATAATCTATTTTGAATAAATAAGCAGCCTCAATTACCTCTAATCCTTTGTTCATCATTGTTGCAGAATCTATAGTTACTTTTCTCCCCATACTCCAATTTGGATGCTTCAGAGCATCAGTAATACTGACATTGCTTAACTCAACTAATGATGAATTCCAAAAGGGGCCTCCCGAAGCAGTCAAAATTAATTTATTAATTTCATTTTGATTTTTTTGATCGTGAATAACTTGAAAAATTGCATTATGCTCACTATCAACTGGGATGATGATGCCATTATTTTCTGCAGAAACTTCAGATAGCAAGTTGCCAGCCATAACCATTGATTCTTTATTAGCTAAAAGAATTCTTTTACCTTTAACAGCTGCTTCCATTGTTGAAACTAGCCCCGCTGCTCCAGTTATTGCTGCAAGTACTGTTGATACTTTTACATGTCCTGCTATAAATTTATAGCCCTCAGGACCAAATAAAACTTCTGTTCCTTGATTTTTCTCTTTCAATAAACCTGATAACTTAATTTGGGATTCTTCGTCTTTGGTAACAATATAAGTTGGCTTAAATTCCATAGCTTGTTTAAATAATAAATCTATATTTTCATAGCCAGATAGGGCAAAAATATCAAATTTGTCTGGATGAAGTTTTATCACCTCTAAGGCACTGCAGCCAATGCTCCCAGTCGACCCAAGTATTGAAATTGTTTTCATTTATATATACTCGAAAGCTTTTAACAAAAAGTATAAAATTGGAATTGTAGGACAAAAACTATCCATCCTATCTAAAAATCCACCATGCCCAGGAATTAAATTACTGCTATCCTTCATTTTTGCCATTCTTTTTAAAAATGATTCATAAATATCACCATATAAGCTCAGAGTGGTTACTAAAAATGCAAGTAACATGCCATCAAATACATCTAAAAATCCATAAATATGAAGAAACGAGATAAAAATTACATTAGATAAAAACCCTCCAAAAAAACCCTCCAAAGTTTTACCTGGACTAATATTTTTTACAATTTTAATTCTACCAAATCTTTTTCCTGAAAAATATGCACCTGTATCAGCAAGCCAAATCATTAAAATAATTACTAGCAATATATTTTTATTTGTCACAAACATAGACATGGTGGAAAGCAGCATCGGTGTAATTAAAAATAAACCATAAAATAGATTAATTGATGGGTTTGAAGATATTTTTTTATAAAAGATATCAACAGGGACTATAAGTAACCAAAAAATAAGGCTTAAAGCAGCTAAGAATGGAATTGAAATTATTAAAAAATTTGAAATTAATGGGTATAAAGTATTCGTAAAATAAAAATATTCTGAAAGGTTAAAGAGGTTGCCAAAATTAGACGTGAAGGTTGCTATAAAATATATAAGTAGTGGAGTTGATGCCAAAACCCAAAAAAAGACTAAGCTCAATTTATTCAATTTTAATATATTACTTAACTCAAATAATAAAAACCCACCAACAGCTAGAACTAAAAATTCAAAAAAAACATAGCCTAAGAAAAAGTAAGTGGCAACGAATAATCCAAGCATGATAATTGAAGATTGTATTCTTTGTTTAAGCATTATTTATCCACTTTAAGGTTACCAAATTTTCTTTCAGTATTTTGAAAAAAATATAATGCATTAACGAAGTCTTTCTCGGAAAAATCTGGCCACAAAGTATCAATGAAATATAGCTCAGAATATGCAATTTGCCATAATAGAAAATTACTTAATCTTCTCTGCCCCCCTGTCCTGATTAACAAATCGACATCAGGCATATTTTTTGTATACAGATTTTCAGTTAAATCTTTTTCTAATAAAACCCCACTTTTCTTTTTAGTGGCTTTATTTACTGCCATTAATATTTCTGACCGAGCTCCATAATTTAATGCAATATTCAATTTCAATCCTGTATTTTTAGATGTTTTTTTTACTAAAGATTTAATTTTGATCTGAAGCTCTTTTGTGAAAATAGTAATATCGCCTAACACTAGGACGCTTATATTATTTTCTATTAGCTTGTCTGTCTCGCTATTAATTGACTCAGAAAAAAGATTCATCAACCCATTAATTTCTTCAGACGGTCGATTCCAGTTTTCAGTACTAAAAGCATATAGGGTGACAGTTGAAATATTATACTTAATTGCCGACTTAATAATTTTCTGTAAAGCTTCTAATCCTTTTTTATGACCAGCTATACGTGGAAGAAGTCTTTTTTTTGCCCAACGCCCATTCCCATCCATAATAACAGCAACGTGTTTAGGAATTTTTGATGTACTTAAGAATCTTTTTTTAAAAAAATGTAACAGGTGAAAGCCTCAGGTTTATATGACCAGTAAATCTTTTTCTTTTGCATCGATTAGCTTGCTAACATCAAGGATAGATTCATCTGTAATTTTTTGAATCTCTTCCTGCATTCTTTTTTCATCATCTTCACTAATTTCTTTTTCTTTCGACATTTTCTTTAATACCTCATTGCAATCACGACGAATATTTCTAATTGAAACTTTTGAATTTTCGCCTTCAGATTTTACAACTTTTATTAGATCTTTTCTTCTTTCTTCAGTTAAAGCAGGCATTGGTATACGAATTAACTCTCCTGAGGTAGAAGGATTTAGGCCCATATCGCTTTCTCGAATTACTTTTTCAATAGCTTGAATCATAGTTTTTTCATATGGCTGTATATTAATTGTTGTAGCATCCGCAACTGTAATATTTGCAAGCTGTGTTAATAAGGTTTTAGCTCCATAATAATCAACTGATAGATGATCTAAAATACCAGCATGAGCCCTACCTGTTCTTATTTTTGATAAATCTAACTTTAAGGAATCAATGCTTTTTTGCATTCTTAGACCTGCATTCTCTTTAACTTCATTCATTTTAGCATCTCCCTTATCTTAATTCATAGTAACTAAAGTACCCTCTTCCTTGCCTAGAAGAAGGTTTTTTAATGCGTCTTTTTTGAAAATATTAAAAACAGCGATTGGAAGCTTTTGATCTCTACAAAGTGTAAATGCTGTTGCATCCATTACCTTAAGATTTTTATTTATTGCTTCATCAAAAGTTACAGTTTTATACATCTTGGCGTCAGAATTCTTTTCTGGGTCATCTGAGAAAATACCATCTACTTTAGTAGCTTTGATCATAATATCGGCATTAATTTCCATCGCCCTTAAGGCAGCTGCAGTATCAGTTGTAAAAAAAGGATTTCCAGTTCCAGCAGCAAAGATAACAATTTTTTTATCTTCGAGGTACCTTATCGCCTTTCCTCTAATGTAAGGCTCAACTATTTGATCTATATTAATTGCAGACTGAACCCTGCTATTCATTCCAGCATGCTTCATGGCGTCCTGAAGTGCTAGGGCATTCATAACTGTGGCAAGCATCCCCATATAATCAGCTGTTGCACGATCCATTCCAGCAGCACCGAGAGCTACACCCCTAAAAATATTACCGCCACCAATTACAATTGCTATTTCAATACCTATAGAAACTGCGATCTGTATTTCTTTTACTATTTTGTTTATAGTATCCGGATTTACTCCAAAGGCATCATTTCCCATTAAAGCCTCACCGGATAGCTTAAGAAGAATTCTTTTATATTTAATGTCTGCCATAATTTGTTATTTTAGCTTAAAAAAAAGGATTGTAATCACAATCCTCTTCAAAAAAATTAAACATCGATTGCTATTACTAACCTTTTGATACAGCTGCAACTTCAGCTGCAAAATCTTCCTCTTTCTTTTCGATACCGTCACCAACAATATAGATATAAAAAGAGTGTATCGTTGCATTATTATTATTTAAAAGCTTTTCAATTGTAACTTTTTCATCTTTAACAAAAGATTGATTAAGTAATGTAATTTCTTTTAAAAATTTATTAACTGAACCATCTGCTATTTTTGAAAGCATTTCTTCAGGCTTTCCTGCTTCTTTAGCCTTTTCTATCGCCACCCTTCGTTCAGTTTCGATAATCTCAGGATCAATACCACTTTCATTTATTGCTTTTGGTTTCGTTGCAGCTATATGCATAGCTATATCCTTGCCTAGCTCTTCGCTTCCGGATTCTAAATCTAAAATTACTCCAAGCTTGGAGCCGTGAATATATGAATATAATGAGCCTTTAGCACTAAGACTGATAAACCTTCTCGGAGTAATGTTTTCGCCAATTTTACCAACTAATTGCGTTCTTAATTCCTCTATAGCAACCCCATCAATTTCAGCCTTACTAATTGAATCTATATCCTCAATATTTTGTTCAAGAATGGTTTTTGCTAGTTTATTTGAAAAGTTAAGAAATTCTTCATTCTTAGCACAAAAATCTGTTTCAGAATTAACTTCTAGCAATATGCCAGATTTACCGTCTTTAGAAATAAAAGAACTCACCACGCCTTCTGCAGCAATTCTACTTGCTGCCTTACTTGCTTTATTTCCAAAACGTACCCTAAGAAGCTCTTCAGCTCTTGCCATATCTCCGTCAGCTTCAGTTAAAGCCTTCTTACAGTCCATCATTGGCGCATCTGTTTGCCCTCTTAGCGCCATTACCATACTTGCTGTTATCTCAGCCATTATTTATTAACCCCTATGCTATTCAAATTTAACTAGTTTTTTCATCAATCAAAACTGGCTTTTCTGTATCGTCCGCCTCTTCTTCTGCAACCATTTTTGCAAGGTCTTCTATAGCTTTATTTTTTCCGTCAAGAATAGAGTCAGCCATTCCTCTAGCATACAAGCGAATTGCTCTGCTTGAATCATCATTCCCAGGAATAACATAACTAATATTTTCAACTGAATTATTTGTATCAACAATCCCAATAATTGGAATCCCTAATTTTGTTGCCTCAACAACAGCACCATTCTCATACCCAACATCAATAACAAAAATAGCGTCAGGCAATGAAATCATGTTTTTTATACCGCCGATAGATCTTTCTAACTTCTCATACTCTCTTTTTAAATTAAGCCCTTCTTTTTTTGTTAACTTTTCAAGGCTTCCATCATCACTAAGTATAGCTTCTAACTCATTCAATCTTTTTATCGATTGTTTTACAGTCTTAAAATTTGTTAACATTCCACCTAGCCATCTATAATTAACATAAGCGCAATCAGCCCTTATTGCTTCCTCCTTAACTATTTCTCTAGCTTGTCGCTTGGTCCCAACAAATAAAATACGTCCTTTATTAGCCGCAAGAGTTTTTGCGTACTTTAAGGCATCGTTAAACATAGGTAATGTTTTTTCAAGATTTACTATATGAATTTTATTTCGATCGCCAAAAATATATGGGGCCATTTTTGGATTCCAGTAACGGGTTTGATGTCCAAAATGAACACCCGCTTCTAACATTTGTCTCATAGTTATAGACATGTGGTATATCTCCTTGTAAGGGTTAATCACTTCATTAAGCTTAAAATGACTATTATTCAATAAATAGCACCCTTAACTAAGCCTAATGGTTGAAAATTTTTCGTTAATATTACAGGTGGCATGATAACATATTTAATTAATAATTTAGTTAGATATGAGCTTTTTTAATGTCAATTTCAATCAAAAATTCAGAAGATATAAAGAAAATGAGAGTTGCTGGAAAATTAGCATCGGAAGTGCTTGATTTTATTACGCCGTTCATAAAGCCCAATATAACAACTGAAGAAATTGATAAAATTTGTCATGATTATATGGTAAACGAACAAAAAACTATCCCGGCCCCGCTTAATTACGCTCCACCAGGTCATAGCCCCTACCCTAAATCAGTTTGCACCTCAGTAAATCATCAAATTTGTCATGGTATTCCAGGTCCAAAATCTCTAAAAAAGGGAGATGTTATTAACATCGATATAACTGTTATAAAAGATGGTTACCATGGGGATACAAGTAGAATGTTTTACGTTGGTGAGCCATCAATTCAAGCCAAAAGACTTTGTGACATAACTTACCAATCGATGTGGCTAGGCATAAATGCAGTTAGACCAGGTGCCCATCTTGGTGATATTGGGAATGCAATTCAAACCTATGCTGAATCAAATGGCTACAGTGTAGTTAGAGAATTTTGTGGGCATGGCATTGGTTTAGTGTTTCATGAAGAGCCACAAGTTCTTCATTATGGTCAAAGAGGTTCGGGTATTGAGCTTAAGCCTGGAATGATATTCACAATAGAACCAATGATTAATGCAGGTAAAAGGGATATTAAAATGCTACCCGACGGATGGACAGTGGTTACAAAGGATAGAAGCCTGTCTGCGCAATGGGAGCACACAATATTAGTCACAGACTCATCATATGAAGTATTAACTGTTTCTCAAGGAACTCCAAAGCCTTTTATAAAAAATTAGGTACTAAAAGTATTTTTTAAATGAATAAAACAGAACTATCTCAACTTAAAAAATCATACAAAGAAAAATTTACCTATTATTGTGAAAAATTTCTAAAAAATCATAACAGTCAGGCGTATTTAAGAAACCAGACGCTTTTAGTTGATCGTTTAATAATAAATGTATGGCAAAACTTATCTATTGATAAAAATATTGTATTAGCAGCAGTTGGTGGCTATGGAAGAAGAGAATTGTTTCCATTTTCTGACGTTGACATATTGATAGTATTTGAAAAAAAAATTACAGCGAGCGATCAAGAAGCTATAAGTCAATTTATAACAAACTGCTGGGACTTAGGCCTTAAGATTGGCCATAGCGTAAGGAATATTAAACAAACCAAGCAAGAATTTAATGCAGACATTTCAACTGCAACCAACCTAATTGAGTCAAGATTTCTTATTGGTTCATCAATAGTATTTCACAAAATGAATCAAGCGATAAATAATGCGTTATCAGTAAAGAGATTTTATAAACTAAAGCTTCAAGAGCAAGCAAATCGACATAGAAAATTTAGAGATTCAGCCTACCAGCTAGAGCCTAATATAAAAGAAAGCCCAGGTGGATTAAGAGACTTACATATGATTAGGTGGTTATCAATCAGCCAAGGAAAAGGTGGTACCTTTAAGGAGATGTTTGAAAATAATTTAATTGATAAGATTGAATTTAATAAAATACAGCTTCATGAAACCAAAATAACAAAACGTCGCATACTTTTGCATATTTTAGCTAAAAGAACTGAGGATCGACTAGTTTTTGACGTTCAAAATAAACTTGCAGCTAAGCTTGGGTTTAAAAATACAAAAAATAAAAAATCTAGCGAAATTGTTATGAAAAGTTATTATAAATCAGTTAATTATATTACTTTATTCAATGAAATTATTATAAAAAGATTAGATCCAAATATCCGAAATAAGAAGGAAATAAAGCACCAATTACCATTTTATATATACAACGATTTAATAGAATTAGACCAAAAAAATATTACTAAAATAAAGCCTTATATATTAGATGTCTTTCTTCTATTTCAACAATATAATAAAGTTAAGGGTTTTGGGCCAAACTTACTCGGAGCTCTGGATACCCTATCCTCTAAAATTGACAAAGGTTATAGGAGTGATACGAAAAATCAAAAAAAATTCCTAGATATTTTTAGAAGTAAGAATAAAGTCAGTCGATCTTTAAGACTATTAAACAAATGTAATATTTTAGGAAAATTTATACCGGCATTTGGCAAAATTGTAGCCCAAATGCAACATGATTTATTTCATACTTACACAGTTGATGAGCATACATTAAATGTAATTGAAAATATAAGGCGCTTCACACTCGACAAATGGAAACATGAGTTCCCAGAGTGCAACGAAATCTTTAAAAGCTTTAAAAAACCACACCTATTATATCTTGGAGCATTATTTCATGATATTGCAAAAGGCCGTGGAGGCGATCACTCAGAATTAGGGGAGGCAATTGCTTTAAATTTTGGCAGAATAATGCAGCTTAGTAATGAAGATAAAAATTTAATTGCATGGCTCGTTAAATCACATTTAAAAATGTCGAGTGTGGCACAAAAATCTGATTTAGCTGATTCATTAATTATTAATGAGTTTGCAAATTTTGTTAAAACACAAAATAGATTAGATGCTTTATATTTGCTAACTGTTGCAGATATAAGAGGAACAAGCCCTCATGTTTGGAACCAATGGAAAGCGAGCCTACTCAGGACTTTATATTTGGAAACAAAAAATAATTTAATGAGAGATAACTTGAATATATCTGAGGTCATTAGTGAAAGGAAAGGAATAGCACATAAAATATTATCAAAATATTCAATTAATTTACGAGACTATAATAGGATATGGATTAATTTTAATAAAGATTACTTTTTACGTTTTGATGGCAAAGATATCGCCTGGCATACAAGAGCTCTTCTACCCCACTTCAAAAGCAATACGCCAATAGTAAAAGTTCGTCATGGTGCAGATGGTCAAGGCATAGAGGTTTTAATTTTTACCAAAGATGCTGAAGCCCTTTTTGCTAAAATTATAAATTTTTTCTACAATATGAAGTGTGAGGTTGTTCAAGCTACAATTACAACTACCAAACACCATTACGCATTAGATGTGTTTAATCTTATTGATATTCCAAATGAGTCTATTAGTTATAAACATTACTTTCAGCATATTGAAAAAGAACTCACAAAATACTTGTTAAATAAAAATTCTAAATTAACCACCCCTATTAATAAAAAAACACTACAAGCAACATATCATGAAATTGATTCCCAAATAACCTGCAGAAAAATAAAAACTAATCGCTACCAGTTGGATGTTATTTGCGCTTCAAGACCAAATCTTTTAGGATTAATTGTAAAAGAAATTAACTCATTAGAAATATCTGTTCATAATGCTAAAATCAATACCCTTGGACAAAGAGCAGAAGATTTTTTTATTATCTCTTCAAAAATTAAACTAAATTTAGAAACTCGAATCCAAACACTTATAAAAAATATCAGATCAAGAGTTAATGAATAGATTTAAGGAAAAAAATGGCTAGTAAAAAAAAATTTAGCGAATCTGATACGTCCAGAATCATTGAGATGGCATGGGAAGATAGAACATCGTTGGATGCAATTCTAAGGGTTTACGGCCTAAATGAAAGTGAATTAAAGCTTTTAATGAAGAAAGAATTAAAATCAAGAAGTTATACTTTATGGCGTGAAAGAATGAAGAATAGTAATTTAAGGCATGAGTCTATAAGGCCTGAAGGCATAACAAGAGCTTTCTGCCCTCAGCAATACAAGCATAAAAAATAATTACTTAGGACTTGTCATAGTTTTTGGGTCAACAATTTTGTCAAAAGTCTTTTCATCAATAAAACCTGATTTTATTGCTTCTTCTTTTATTGAGGTTTCATTTTTGTAAGCATTTTTAGCAATTTTAGCTGCTTTGTCATACCCGATTATGGGGGTTAAAGCTGTAACAAGCATAAGACTATCTCTCATCAATTTGTCAATAATCTTTATATTCGGAGTTATTCCGACAACACATCTATGAGTAAATGTCCTACAAGCATCAGATAATAACTGAATAGACTGAAGAATATTGTAAGCAATCATTGGTTTGTAGGTATTTAACTCAAAATGCCCCTGAGAGCCAGCAAATCCTATAGCGGTGTCATTTCCAAGAATATGGGCACATACTTGAGTTAGAGCTTCGATTTGGGTTGGGTTTACTTTTCCAGGCATTATTGAACTACCAGGCTCATTTTCTGGTAAATTTAACTCGCCTAAACCACTTCTTGGGCCAGAGCTAAGCAATCTGAGGTCATTTGCAATTTTAAATAAGGATATTGAGGTAGTTTTAATTGACCCAGATAATTCAACTATGGCATCATTAGTAGCAATAGCTTCAAATTTATTAGGTGCAGTAATAAATGGAAGTTTTGTTATTGTGGCCAAATTCTTTGCAACGCATTTATCCCAACCCTTCTTTGTATTCAAGCCCGTTCCTACTGCTGTTGCACCTTGTGCAACTTCATAAATTCTTGGAAGTGACGATTTTATTGATCTAATACCCATCTTCACTTGATGAGCGTACCCAGAAAATTCTTGTCCAAGCGTTATAGGTGTTGCATCCATCGTATGTGTTCGCCCAATTTTAATAATATCTTTAAATTCTTTTGACTTATTAGTTAATGCAGAATGAAGACTCTCTAAAGCTGGAATGAGTGATTGATTTAACTTCAAAGCTATAGCAATATGCATTGCTGTTGGAAAGGTATCATTTGAAGATTGGCTCATATTGCAATCATCATTTGGATGAATAGGTTTTTTTGATCCGATAACGCCCTTTAGGAGCTCAATTGCTCGATTTGATATAACCTCATTAGCATTCATATTTGATTGTGTTCCAGATCCTGTCTGCCAAACTGTCAGAGGGAATTGATCATCAAGCTTTCCATCAATAACTTCGTTTGCGGCCTCAATAATTGCTTTAGACTTTTTCTTATTCAAATCCCCACTATCTCGATTTGTTATCGCGCAAGCTTTTTTAATAATTCCAAGGGCATGGATAATCGATTTTGGTTGCTTCTCCCAACCAATTGCAAAATTTACTAATGCTCGCTGAGTTTGTGAGCCCCAATACTTACCTATTGGAATTTTTACAGGACCTAAAGAGTCAATTTCAATACGAGTTTTATTTTTCATCAATATTGGTCCTTAAAATGTTCAAATTTAACTAATTGCTGCATCTTTAACTGCTTTTGCAACCCAATCTATTAACCTTGGATCAAAGGGCTTAGGAATAAAATATTCTTTTCCAAATGACATAGATTTAACCTCATATGCATCTAATACTGATTGAGGCACCTCTTCCTTTGCTAGATTAGCCAAAGCGTTTGCAGCAGCGACTAACATTTTATTAGTAATCTCTTTTGCTTTAGCATCAAGCGCTCCTCTAAACAAAAATGGGAAGCCTAAAACGTTATTAACCTGGTTTGGAAAATCGGAACGCCCTGTTGCCATAACGATATCATCACGAACTGAATGAGCTTCGTCAGGCAAAATTTCAGGATTTGGGTTAGCAAGAGCAAAAATGATTGGATTTTGGTTCATTTTAGAGATTAAATTTTTAGAAAGCAGATTCGCTCCAGAAACCCCAATAAACACATCAGAATTATTCATTGACTCTTCCAATGTATTACATTTTGTTTCTACTGCAAGATCTTGATTATACTTATTTAAATCAACTCTTTTTTTGTTTAATACTCCTTTACGATCCACCAATACTATATTATTAGCGCCCATTAATTTTAGTAGCCTCGCACAAGAGCATCCGGCTGCACCAGCTCCTAAAAATACAATATTAACCTCTGATAATTTCTTCTTCTGAATTTCAAGGGCGTTAATTAACCCAGCAGCTACAATCACAGCTGTGCCGTGTTGGTCATCATGAAAAACTGGTATATCTAATCGTTTTTTCAATTCTGATTCTATATAAAAACAATGTGGAGCTGCAATATCTTCTAGATTAATACCTCCAAACGTCGGAGCAATATTAACAACTGTTTGAATAAATTCATCTGGATCCGAACAATCAATCTCAATATCATAAACATCAATATCAGCAAATCGCTTAAACAATACACCCTTGCCCTCCATCACCGGCTTTCCTGCTAAAGCTCCGACATTACCAAGCCCAAGAACAGCTGAACCATCAGTAATAACCGCCACTAAATTGCCCTTATTTGTAAAGCGATAAGCGCTAGAGGGGTCCTTTGCAATTGCAAGAACTGGTTCTGCCACACCTGGCGTGTAAGCCAAAGCTAAATCATCTGCAGTATCGCAAGGTTTAGTAGGATTTACCGATAATTTTCCAGGAATCGGAAATTCATGATAATCAAGTGCATCTTTTGTTTTTTTATTCATTTTATTCCTATTCGAGTTCTGTTTTATAATAAAGGATTTAAAATTGATTAGTTATTTTAAATTCTTTTTAATTGATTTTAATTCTTGAGTTGAATCTAGATAAGATTCATAGACTTCTAAACCACAACGAGAATACCAATAACGGCTATTACTTTCATCTCCCTCGATTTTATGCAAAACTGCGTGAATCCATTGAGCCTCAGATGTACTTAGTTCTTGCACTATCTCGTGCGCTGAGTCCCATTTACCATCTAAAACGAATTCAATTGCCTTCAAACAATCCTTAAAATCATCTCTGATTATTTTCTTTCCTCTATATCTATTCGGTACTTACAGCTAGGCTTATGATTACCTAGTAAACCATTAATTGTCAGTGACTTTTCTTTGCAAATAGAACATCTATAAATATTACTCCCCTCCTCGATTTTTTCTTGAGGGTAATCAATATAGAATTTTTTATCCATATTTACCTTCTACCAGATCTAAGGAGTAGCTTTGTTTTTTAAAGATACTGGTATGGCAAGCTTCTTTTATATTTTTTTTCGTTAAAATAGCTATCATTTTATTGTCTCGTTGAGCCATTTTAGCTTTGTTAGCAAAGAATGGATTAAAGAATTGTTCTACTGATTTTTTGCCTAAATATACATGCTCTCCATCAATCATAATTGGTTTTAAAGCTTTATGCTCACCATTAAAAACTAAGGTAACCTGGCCATCATCTTTTAAAATATTGTCATGAAGGTCTAAAAGGAAAAACTTCCACTCATCAACATCCCAAAGACTTTTTGAGGCATGGCCATTAAAAACAATTTGGAATGCAGTGACATGATCAAATTTATTTTTAAACTTCAATAAGGGTGTGTTTGGCTTGATTAAAAAATCATATTTTTTTACTTTAAGTATTTCAGATGCCGCTTTAAGTATAGGGCTCGCATTTGGCATATCTATTGAATCCACTATATGCCCATTGAATTTAGCAATATGACTAAAAAAACCAAAGCCGCAACCAATATCTAAGATTCTTGAGGGCTTTTTAATTTTTAATGCAGAAAGTCTTTCTGCATTCCTAAGCCAATTAGAATCTAAATCCCTTGCGTATTTTCCATAAAAATCATCGTAATCTTCACCTGGCAAATCTTCAATAGGATGAACACGGCTATCTTTGGTTAGCTTAGTTTCATGTGTATCTCTTAATTTATTTTTTAAATCATCGGAAAGTACCTGACAAAATTTACTATCTAGACGAAGGCTGTCTATATTTTTCGATAAATTATTTGTAGTTTTTAAAATTTCCCTTAATATCGATGCATTTTTAAGGCTAGCCAGGGATGTAAAGAAAACGATTAAATCTTCGATTACATCAAGGTCGGATTTAAAGATTTCCTTTCTAAAATAAGCATTACAAATTAAACATGCATATTCATCCATCATAAAAGGTGAACTGGTATTCCACCCAGCTGTAACTTTCGCCATGAGCTGGTTTATTTCTGCGACTAAACGATCACTTCTTTTTTTCATATTTCCAATTGTAATTTATATAATGTATTTAGTTAGAATTATAACAACAATTTTTTTTATTTCCATAAATACTATTTATTTTGTTTTTATTTATGAGGAGGTGTCTATTATTTAGTAAAGCCCCAATGTATAATGAAAAAAATAATACAAAGATAATAATGCAAAATTAAAGTAGACGACATTTCAGATTAAAAAGTTTTAATCAGTAAGTAAAATGTTATTTAATCCTTGTGTAACAATTAATTAATATTATTTAAATGAAAATTGGGTATTTAAAAATGAAAAAAACAATAACCATACTTACGCCTACCTTGAATGAAGAATCTAACGTTGATGAATTAGTTAGTAGAGTTTCCAAAGTAATCGCAGAACATCCTAAATATAATTTCGAACATTTATTTATTGATAATTCATCTGATGATGGAACTGTTGACAAGCTTAAAAAAATAGCTAAAAAAAATAAAAAAGTTAAAGTTATAGTAAATGCTAGAAATTTCGGATCACCTTCATCAGTGCTACATGGTTTAAAACAAGTCAAAACAGATGCATGTATTCATATTGCCTCAGATCTTCAGGACCCCCCTGAGGTCATTCCTGATCTACTAAAAAAGTGGGAAGAAGGTTTTAAAATTGTAGTACTTGTAAAAAATGCGTCGAAGGAAAACCAATTCATATTTTATTTAAGAAAAATTTTTTATCGAACTCTAACTATTATCTCAGACACCCCCCCCATTGAAAATTCAACTGGCAATGGGTTACTTGATCGGGATGTACTTAATATTTTAAGAACTATTCATGACCCACTTCCGTTCTTGAGAGGCATCTTAGTTCAAATAGGGTTTCCGATTGGTAGAGTATTTTTTACTCAATCTACAAGAAAACAAGGCATTACAAGTAATAGCTTATATGGCTTGTATGAGCATGCTGTGGCGGCGATTACTGATCACTCAAAAGTTCCTATAAGGCTTTTATCTATACTTGGATTTATTTTGTCTATTTTAAGCTTTATTCTTGCAGCTAGCTATTTGATTTTAAAAGTTTTAAATTGGGACTCTTTCGAAGTTGGCATGGCCCCATTGTTAATTGGCTTATTCTTTTTTGGGTCAATACAAATGTTTTTTCTGGGGTTAATTGGTGAATATATTGCTGCAATCCATACCAGAGTTCGTCGCGATGTGCTTTCAGTTATTGAATCAGAACGGATAAACTTCTAAAGTAATTCTATAAATTAATTTTACTGAATATAAATATAAATTAAGGCAATATAAAGACCGCCTCCTGGTGGTTGTTTATGTCTAACTAATATATGAATTGAACAATGGGGATATTCTCTTGCAATTTATGTTAAAAAAAATATACTAGATTCAGATGTTAGCTATTAATCATAAATTAATTTATGAGATAATTTTTTTGAAATTTACATTCGGGATTCATCTTTAAAAATGCCTAGTATATTAAAAGATTTAATTGTTCTTGAAATAGCAAATAACCATATGGGAGATGTGAAACACGGTACCAATCTAATTGATACTTATTCAAAAATTTGCAATAAGTTTCAAAATCTTAATTTTGCTTTTAAATTGCAATACAGGGACCTAGATACCTTCATTCATAAGTCAGTAAAAAATGATTTTGATAATCATTACGTTAAAAGATTTTCGGAAACCAGGTTGGCTGAAAAAGATTTTAACAAACTTATAGATGCAATAAAATCAAATGGCTATCTATCTATGGTTACCCCATTCGATAACAAGTCTATAAAATTAATAACAAGACAAGATATCGATATATTAAAGGTAGCGAGTTGCTCTTTCACTGATTGGCCATTATTAGAAGAAATGGTTCAGCTAGATAAACCAATTATTGCATCAACAGCTGGAGCATCTGAAGGCGATATAGATAGTGTAATTTCTTTCTTTAAAAATAGAGGGAAAGATTTTGCAATTATGCATTGTGTTGCACAGTACCCAACACCTAATCATAAATTAAATTTATCCCAAATAGATTATCTTACTAATCGCTATCCAGATACAACAATTGGGTATTCTACACATGAAGATCCTAGCAATTTTAGTTTCGTTTTGATGGCTGCTGCAAAAGGGGCTAAGATTTTTGAAAAACACATTGGTTTGCCAACTGATCTATACCCAGTTAATAAATATTCAGTGACTCCAGCTCAATTTGAAAAATGGCTAGAGGCCCTTTCATTAGCGTTAATTGTTTGTGGTCAAGGCTCCAAGAGAACTCCAATTGACAAAGCTGAACAAGATAGTTTAATTTCACTAAGAAGGGGTATGTTTGTAAATAGGAGAATTGAAAAAGGTGAGGCTATTTCCCGAAAAGATATTTATTTTGCATTTCCTCCCTCTCAGAATCAATTCACAGCAAATGATTACTCAAAGTATTCGTCGTTTGTTGCAAAGTCAAATATTGAATTGGATGAAGTTATCTCTCATGATAATGCCAATATTATAGAGCGAAGGTCTGTTTTAGAGGGAATAACTAAAAAAATTAATATATTAATTACTGAGGCTAATATACACCTACCATCCCCTGTTGAGATGGAGATTTCACATCATTATGGTCTTGATAAGTTTTATAAATTTGGGATGGTTATTTTTACTTTAGTTAATCGAACTTATTGTAAGAAATTACTTGTGTCACTTCCTGGGCAAGTTCATCCTGCACAGTTTCATAAGAAAAAAGAGGAGTCATTTCGCTTAATTTACGGAGACTTAACATTAACAATTGATGGTAAAGATTTAATCATGAAATTAGGTGAGATCATAACAATTGAAAAAGGAATGGTTCATCAGTTCACAAGTTTAAAGGGCTCTGTTGTTGAAGAGATTTCTGATACGCATCACATGAATGATTCATTTTATATTGATGATAAAATAACTCAAAATAAAAATAGGAAAACTATTATAAATTTTTATAAAAATTTATAATAGTTTATTAAAAACT
Organism: uncultured Methylophilaceae bacterium; assembly: GCA_905618945.1. Classification (GTDB taxonomy): domain Bacteria; phylum Pseudomonadota; class Gammaproteobacteria; order Burkholderiales; family Methylophilaceae; genus BACL14. The sequence continues at coordinate 21,518 of CAJQTF010000029.1, read as the reverse complement.
TATATGCAAAAAATTCGAGTTGCAGATTTTGTAGCATCATTTATCAAAAATATTGGAGTAGATTGCGTTTTCATGGTCCCTGGCGGCGGCGCTATGTTTTTAAATGACGCTATTCAATGCAAAAAAGGTTTAGATTATGTTGCAAACCATAACGAACAAGCTTCATCAATTTCTGCAGAAGCTTATTCAAGGGTAACTGAAAATATTGGGGTTGCTATAGTTACTACTGGTCCTGGTTCAACTAATGCCATAACCGGTGTTGCCGGTGCCTGGATAGAGTCTGTTCCATTAATGATTATTTCTGGTCAAGTTAAAAGATCAGATTTAAAAGGAAAAACAGGTGTCAGGCAGATGGGGCCTCAAGAAGTCGATATTGTAACAATTGTAAAATCAATTACTAAATACGCTACGACTATTAAAGACCCAAAAAAAATTAGATCAGAACTAGAAAAAGCTTACCATTTAGCCACAACAGGTCGAAAAGGCCCTGTTTGGATCGATATACCGCTTGATATTCAAGCTGCACCCATAGAGCCAAGTAAGCTTCTTGGATTTAAAAATTTATTTAATAGCAAAAATTCTGTCAAGTTATTTAATAAATACGATGAAATTATCACTTTAATTAATTCTTCAAAAAGACCGATTATTTTAGCTGGCCATGGTGTTAGATTATCTAGAGCATCTAAAGATTTTACAAAAATGTGCAAAATATTAAAAATACCTGTTGTGACAACATGGAATGCCATGGATTTGTTAGAAAATTCAAGTAAATTAAACATTGGAAAACCTGGGTCGGTCGCTCTTAGGGCACCTAATTTTGCAATTCAAAATTCTGATTTGTTAATCTCAATAGGAGCAAGGCTAGATAATGTTGTAACTGCATACAACCCAAAAAACTTTGCTAAAAATGCTAAAAAAATAATTATAGATATTGATTTAAATGAATTAAATAAATTTAAAATGAAAATTCATTTCAAGATTAATTTAGATGCAAAGTTGTTTATAGAAAATTTAAATAAAACGGCGGCTAAAAGTGTAATAAAAAGTTTTTCTGATTGGATAAATAAATGTAATGATTGGAAAAAAAGATATGCGATTAACGATGGGGAGAATTTTACTAAACATAAAAAAATTAGCCATCTTCAATTAGTTGATGTTTTGTCAGATCTCTTACCAAAAAACTCTTTAATCGTTACAGGAAGCTCAGGCTTGGCTATTGAATCTTTTTATATGGCATTCAGAAATAAACCTGGCCAAAGGATTTTTTTGACTTCAGGATTGGGTGCGATGGGATATGGGATACCTGCATTGATTGGTGCTTTAAATTCTAACAAATATAAAGAAGTGATATGCATTGAAAGTGATGGTAGCTTCTTAATGAACCTTCAAGAAATTTTGACACTAAAGATATCTAAGAAACCATTTAAATTATTCATCCTTAATAATAATGGTTACGCATCAATAAGAAATACTCAAAAAAATTATTTTAATGAAAGATATATTGCGACTGATCCAAAATCAAATTTATTTTTACCTGATATATCTAAAATATTTAATTCGATTGGTATTAGTGCTATCAAGGTAAAAAATTTAAACGCCTTGGTTGATGGAGTAAATAAGGTTCTTAGAAGTAAAAAATCAATTGTGTGCGATATTTCTTTAAAATCAGATGATGTATTATGGCCAAAATCTGCCGCAATCCCTCAAAAGAATGGCTCAATGTTGTCAATGCCTTTAGAGGACATGTCTCCCCTATTATCTAGAGATCAATTAAGAACTGAAATGCTTTATCCACTAGATCCATCTTCTGAGAAAATTAAGAATTAAATGAGGTCTAAAACTAAATGTAGAGCTTGTGATGGGGCATTATTCAGCCCCCCTCTTCTAAGCTACAAGAATTCCCCTTTTTCTGCACAAGATTTTCATAACGATCCTGACCAGAAGGGAAACAGTGTAAATCTTGATATTTACCAATGTACAAAATGCAATCTAGTCCAGCATATATTGCCTCCTGTTTCATATTATAAAGAAGTAATTCGGGCAGTATCTGTTTCAAAAGAAATGGAAGAGTTTAGAATAGAACAATTTAAAGAATGGTCGGAGTTAAATAATTTAACTAATAAAAAATATATTGAAATTGGTTGTGGTGCTGGAGATTACCTAGAAATTATAAAAAAAATTGGCATCAAAGAAGCATTTGGCTTGGAGTACTCCGATAAAAATGTTGTTGTTTGTAAAACAAAAAATTTAGAAGTAAGTAAAGGTTATTTAGATAATGATTTAGTGATTCAAGATCATCACCAACATAACTATGATGCGTTTGGTATATTTAGCTTTATGGAGCATTGGCCTAACCCCTCTGAAGCATTAAATATCTTATGGGATTTGTTAGCAGAAGAAGCATATGGAATTATTGAGGTGCCTAACTTTGAAATGATTCAAAAAAAAGGGCTTTATTCAGAATTTATTACTGACCATATTTTTTATTTCGACAAGAGCTCGCTTTCACAACTATTACAAAGCAATGGATTTGAAATAATATCAATCAAATCTATTTGGCATGATTATATTTTATCTGTTGAAGTTAAGAAAAGAACCCGCCTTCCAGTCAGTAATTTTGAAGATAGCTTTACTTCATTAAATAGTCAATTAACTAGCTATATTAGAAATTTTGATAATAAAAATATTGTTATATGGGGAGCCGGTCATCAGTCATTGGCTATTATATCTTTATCAGGAATAGGGAAATATATAAGCTTTATTGTAGACTCTGCTGCTTTCAAACAAAATAAATATACCTCTGGAACTAATATCAAAATTGAAGCGCCAGAGCAATTAAAAACTAATAAGCCTGATGCAGTTATTATTATTGCAGCCGGTTACTCTGATGAAGTGAGAAAAATAATATTCAACGAATATAGCTTTATTAAAAATATTGCAATTGTGCGTGAAAATCACCTTGAGATTATTGAGTGACTAATATACTAGAATCCTACATAAAAAAAATTAAAGAAATTATTTCGGATCCACGCGAAGGGCTATCTAAAGAATTATTTTATTTTGCTAGCTCCATAACTGCAATGGCAAACGTGGACCTGTTAATTAAAAATAACAAAAAACAAACTTTGCTAACATGGAGAGATGATGAATACTATGGTCCCGGCTGGCATATTCCGGGTGGAATTATACGCTTTAAAGAAACTTTTTCTTCAAGAATCCATAAAGTTGCAGAATCTGAATTAGGTATCTCTGTTACCCACACCAAAGACCCAATAACCATAAAAGAATTATTTGCTAAAGATAGAGATGTAAGAGGTCATTTCATATCATTTCTTTATGAATGCTCGCCAGAAAGTGAGCCTGATATAAGCAGAAAATATAATGGGGGTGAACCCCAAGATGGTCAATGGTCTTGGCATGATAAATCTCCTGTAAACCTTATCAAACCACAAGCATCCTATGAATCATTTATTAATGGACACAATAATGATTAAGTACAATATTGAGACTGATTTGAATTTTATTTTTAATAAATGTAAAAATGAAATCAATTTGCTTTCAAATAAGTCAATTTTAATTACAGGTGGAACTGGTTTTTTTGGGAAATGGTTTCTAGAATTAATTTTCTATGCTAATGAAAATTATAATACAAATATCTTAACCACCATAATAACAAGGAATGAAGATAAATTCTTCTTAGAGAATCCACATTACAAAAATAATAAATTTTTAAATATTATTAAAATAGATATTTTAGATCTTAAAAAGATTAACCATAAATTTGACTTCTTACTCCACATGGCTGCAACCTCAGCTACAGAAACTTTTAATGGTGAGACAGATGCTAACAAAACTAGTACTTTATTTAATGGCGCAAAAAATATTATGGAAATTGCAATAGAAAACAATATTTCGAAAATTTTGTTTACTTCATCGGGTGTTGTTTATGGATCATCATCGAAGGATATGAAGAGTGAAAGTGATGTAAGTCATTCTATAGAATTAGAAAAAAGAAATGGATTAGCTAAGGGAAAAATTCTTGCGGAGGATGTAATTTCGAATTTGAGCTTAAAAAATAATATTAATTTTAAGATTGCTAGGTGCTTTTCATTTGTTGGGCCATATTTACCATTAAATATTCATTATGCTATTGGAAATTTTATTAATGATGCTATCTTCAACGATAAAATTATAATTAATGGTAATGGTTTACCATATCGATCCTACCTTTATATATCAGATACTATAATTTGGCTTATAAAGCTTCTAGTTGGGAGTGAAGAAGGTGTTTATAATGTCGGCTCTGAAAGGCGAATACAAATTATTGAATTAGCAAATATAGTAAGAGACCTTATTGATCCCTCAAAGAAAATTATTATCCAAGAAAATGAGATTCATGAAGGTAATTTTAAAAGAGATATATATCTTCCAGATACAACAAAAATAAGAGAGGCACTTAAAGTTAAGGAATGGACATCTCTTGAGGATGCAATTTTAAAAACAACTAAATTTACTGTATAAAATTATTTATACGCAACCAATTACAAAGCTATTGAGCCATAGACTTTTATATAACAATAAAGGATAATATTTTATATGAAAAAAGACCTAAATTTAGAAGTAAAAATATTGGATAATAAAAATATTAACCAATCACAGCTAAATTCAAATCGAATAAATTTAGGTACATCAGCACCCCTGCAATCTCCACTTGTTATCTACATGGAAACAACAACTTACTGTAATCTTGCCTGTAAATTTTGTCCTCATTTCATTAGTCCCGATGAGTTTGAGAAAGGCACCATGGATTTTTTATTTTTTAAGAAAGTGTGTGCTGATTTGTTAAGCTTTACTCCTAAAGTAAAATTGTTAAGATTTTGCGGACTGGGTGACTCACTAGTGAATAAAAAAATTACGGAATTTGTTGAACATGCGGTTGAAAATAAAGTTGCGGAAAGATTCGAAATGATTAGCAATGGCTTGCTTCTTAATGACAAAAATATTCCTATATTGGCAAAGACATTAGACAGATTAATTATATCAATTGAGGGTTTAAACAACGATCAATATTGGGAATTTACTAATAGAAAAATAAAGTTTGACAATTTTTGCAAGAATTTAGAAAAATTTTCAAAAGTTAAAAATAAAAAATGTAAACTTCATATAAAAATTCATAACTCAGCAGTTAATTCAAAGGCTAAGATACAAAAATTTCATGCTTTATTCTCGGATATTGCTGACGAAATTTATATTGAAAATCTTATCAATCTATGGCCAGGAGTTACATCGAACCTTGGGCTTGATTCAGGCCATAGGTTTGTAAGCGCACCAAGAAGAGAAGTAAAGGTTTGCCCCCAAATTTTTAAAAGTATGCAAGTTAATCATGATGGAAAAATAATGCCATGCTGTATTGATTGGAAGGTTGAAAATGTAATAGGCGATGCTAATACAATGTCACTTAGCGACATATGGAATGGTGAAGTAGTTAGACGGCTACAGACAAAGCATTTGAACGGGGAAAGACACACATTTCAACCATGCGCGACATGCTCTCTAAACGAAGATAGTGATATAGATAATCTAGATAGCGACGCCAAAGATATTCTTGCTAGAGTAAGGGAAAAATATCAAAATTTGATAGAAGATTAATTTAGAGTCATTCACATTGCCCCATAACATAAATTGTTAATAGCAACTCAATCGCAAGTATCTATCTAGTTATTCTTTTTTTTTGCCCAAAAATGATTTGATTTCGCCAACGCTCCTTGCTTAACTCCATGATCAAACATTAGTATTCTCTTTAGATCATCAGAGAAAAATTTTGATCTTTCACTATCAACTACTAACGTATGATTCTCTTCCATTGCGACTTCCGCAAGGTGACTTGCTACAAAAGCGCCCAAAAGACCAGTTCTTTCTTTAGTGGTTTTATTATTGCCAGATTTATGCCACAAATGGCCGCTCCAAATTATCATCGACCCCTTGGGAGCAATCAATTTTATTAAGTTTTTGTTGTATTTTTTTTCATCTGAGGGTGATGGTTTCCTATTAAACTTATGCGACCCAGGTAAACACATTAATGCTCCATTATCTTCGTTATGATCTTCAATAATAAAGCTGGTATTTGCCTTTATTAACCATGAAGGTAGCGGGTCAGGCACTGTAGAATCTAGATGAAATTTTTGCTCCCTACCCTCTGGTGGCAATATGTTAAGATGAAAACTACTAAGCAAGTATTTTTCATGGAATGTGTCCCTATCAAACAGATCATTCATTATTTGGTGAACTATGGGTAAAGTTAACAATTGCCCAAGCTCTAAAGATTTGTTAACTAAATTCCAAACTCTTTGAAACTTATTTTCATGACCATAAAAAAAACCTACTTTTTTTTCTTTTTCATCTTGAGCAATATTTAATGCAATCTCCCTAAAACCTGAACATTCTAAGGATGTCATCACATCAGGAATAACCACATATCCATGATCTTCGAAATATTTTTTTTTCTCAGGGCCCCATTGTGTCTCTGGGGCTAATATTATATTTAAATTGGAGTTAAATTTATCTAATACGATTAAGGCTATGTTTTTTATATTTTCATAATTATTGATACCTATATTTTCTTTTAATATAGGTAAATTTTTAAGCTCATTTTTTGCTGAAAAAATTTCAAACATTTCAATCGTTGGCAGTTTATTAATACCAATAGCATCCATAAAATATCTATTAGCTTGAAAATGCTTAACATCTGTTAAATCTTTTTTAATCCAAATTAGCCCTAGAACAACTTTGACTAAATCAGATTTTAATAATTTTTTTTCTTCAGAGAAATTATTTAGATTATTTTCATGCAGCCACTCAAGGTAATAATTTATAATTTTAGTTAAATTTAAATAAGATTTTATTGGTGTACTTTTCATAGGAAAAGTATTAAGAATTCGTTGCTTCAATATTACGCTTATATGGCAGTGGCATTTTAATTTGTTTTGCAGGAATTATTTGTGGGTCATGAAGCGCCCTCCCTGGGCAAAAATCACAGGCTTTAAGAGTAACCTTATCCTCCAAAAGACTTTTAATTGCTTTTCGATTGGCAATTGGGTCTGTATGCTCAGTTAAATCAACATAATCTTCTTTTTCATCACATACGCCTAGCCTTGTTATTTGGGCTGAAAAAGGACAGCGATGTAATTCATTTTTTGACAATGTAGTAAGGTTTTTACAACCACACTCATCATATACTCTTTGATTTTCTTCTACTGTCCTATTAAAATTTTCTATGCGTCCACAATCTGTCCAATTTTCTGGCGGATGTCGGCGGTAATCAATCTTATTGTCGATACAAAGTTGCTCAAGCTTGTCTGTAGTCCTTACAAATCTAGATAATTTTTTTGTATATTTATCTTCAGATTTTTCACCAGATCTAGAGTAGTCAGTAATGTTCATAAGAACTTTTTTATGCCTTAAGCATTCAATTTGATTTTCTCTTGGGATCACATTTCCGTTAGTATAAATAACAATTCTTTTTACTTTTGGTTCTGATATTAGCCTCTCAATTACATTATGAACATTCTTATTAACAAATGGTTCTCCGCCAATAATTCTAAATTCAAATATTTGGTCAGAGTATAAGCAAAGTAATTCAATTGCTTTACTCATTTCATCAATTTCATAATTTTCTGGTTTTTCGAAAAACTGCATTAAGTTAGAGCAATCAACACATTTCATTGTGCATTTTTCAGTTACAACAATATCAACACTTCTCATAAAGAGTTTTTTAGGGTCTAAATATCCATCATGGCATTCAATTGTGCTTGCAATTGCAAATTCAACGAATCCTTTATCTTTATCTTCATTGTTATAAGGTTCGTAGTGATTCCTAAACTCACTATAATCAAAATCTTTAAGAATTAAGCCGCCTGGATGTAAGTTACTTTCAGAATATCCATAATCAACTAGATGATTTTTAATATCTTTAATATCTGCTGCGGATATTAAAAAAATTGCTTCTGGATGTCTATTTTCAATATCATTCGTATGAATAATCTCTAGGCCATTCAAAGACTTGCCTTTTTTCTTAATATTATTATCGCAAAACGATTCGACTTGAATTCCAGCACCCTTGCATGCCAATAGCAAAACCTGACCACAGACTCCAGCCCCATAAATTACTATCGGTTCTTTTGCAATGCTTAACTTCTCAATTAATTCTTCTTTTGTCTGTTTTGCTAATAATTTCATCTAACAATTATAACAAAAAATCAAGTTTTTTCAAAAAATTAAGTTTTTTGTTGACTGTTATTTACCTTATACCTCAACCTCCCCCTTATCTTACAAGCATAAAAAAGGAGTAAAGGCTGTCTTATTTTTATAAGAAATGGAATTATTTTACTATCTTCACTCAGTGGAGCGTAATGATGAAGGCTATTCTGGAGCATTTTATCGCTAATACAATCACGAATTAAATTGAGTATTACTTTATTATTACTTCTATTTGACTGAAAACCAAGGCGTATCAACTGAATGATTGTGTAACAAACATATGCATGTGAAATATTATGCTTTATATTCTGATTAATTTTCATCTTATCTAAATAAATACCCAAACTGTTAAGAGCTTGCTTAAATCCGAAAAACCTACCTGGATCTTTTGGAAGCCTCATACTGGCTGATAAATAAATATTATTAATTGTGTGATTCATAATATTTTTTTTCACAAAAGAAACCTTATTAACCCAAGCTAAATATCTAAAATTAAAATCAACATCCTCAAAAGTCCATAACTTCTCATTGAAAAATAATTTATGTTCCTTAATTATCGAGGCCTTAAATAAACGACCCCATGAGTATGAAAACAATGGGTACTTATTGGGCCTTCTTAAATAAAGACTAATATAATCATTAATTATGGATTTGTTAAGTGTTACTGTTCTAGAAAATTTTAATGTATGTTTTGATTTAATTTTTGCATCATTTATTGAGTCGTTAGAGATTAAAAAATCTCCAATAGATAAATCTACATTGGGAATTTTAATTTTATCAAGTAAATACTCTAAGGTATTTTTTTTTAAATAGTCATCAGAATCTAAGAAAAAAATAAATTCCCCAATTGAACTTCTAATTCCAATGTTACGCGCAGCAGCAGGCCCCCTATTTTTTGATTTAATTACTTTAATTCTTCCATCAGTCGATGCATAGAAGTCAGCAATTTGAGCAGACGTATCATCTGATCCATCATCAATTATAATTAATTCAAGATTAATATACTTCTGATTTTTAACACTTTGAATGCAACGAGCTATTCTTTTTTCATCGTTAAAAACAGGGATAATTACACTGATAGTATTTTTTTTAATAAATTTATTTTTCTTATTGTTAGGTAAATTCACAAGTGTATTTTCGTTAATTTAAATATGCCTTTAAAAGTGGGTTTGATTACGTCTTATGCTTAACGTTAAGAATATATTAAAACATATATGTATGCTAGAATTTGTAGCAATAACAATACAATTATAATTCAAAAATCATGGCTAATTATGACTGACACACTTCAAATTTTAGCAGACCAAGAAGCTTTATCTTTAGTTGAAAAAAATAAACGTAAAGATCAAAGCATACACCGCCCAAGAGTTCATGAAAAAATTCAACAATATTTTAAAAATATGCTCGATGGTGAGATTAGTCCGATTTTAAGAATAAAAATAAATCGTTCATTATGTAATTTTCATTGCATGCACTGTTGCGAAGAACCCTACATGACTCGTGATATTAAAAAAGCAACTGGTGTTAAATTAGATCCTAGACACCAGATGGATCTTGACGATTATAGGGAGCTATCTAGACAAGCGGACGAAGCTGGAATATTTAGATTTGTTCTAACCGGGGGAGAAGCTCTTTTAGACTCAAGTATTGACCAGCTTATTGCAGCTATAGACCCAAAAAAACATTTAATTATTTTAGACACTAACGGCTGGACTTTTGATGAAGAGAAAGCAAAATGGTTTGCTGGGCTAGGTGGGTATAAAGTTCAGATATCATTAGACAGTATGATTGAAGCAGAGCACGATGAATTTAGGGGTAAGCCAGGCTCTTATGCAAGAGTTTTAACCGCTTTAAAGGCTTCAAAATCTGCAAACCTAGAACTACTTATATCAACATGCATTATTAAGGATCGTGTTTTCTCTGAAGAATTTGAGATGCTCTGTAGTTACTGTAAAGATGAGGATATACCTCTTTACGTAACGCTAGCTAAACCTGTTGGAACAGCTAGAGAGCAAGATACCTGGGTTTGTACCAAAGAAGATGTAGACCAGTTAAAATATTTAGAAGACAAATATGATATTTTTACCCATATGAGCCCTTCGTACGGTCAACCTGGAAGGTGTATTACGGTAAAAGGAATTAATACAGTTAACCATGATGGGGAAATTGTTCCATGTCCTTATATGGACCTCTCTATCGGTAATATTGTTAAAGAGCCTCTTAAGGATGTGCTTAGTAGGGGGATGATGAATAGTTGGCTTGGACCCTATAGGGATGAGTGCATAATTGGTGAACATATGGGCTTTATTCGCTTCCATAACCAATCAGTTGCTGACTACCAAAAAAATGTAAGCCACTTACTCCCAGTGACATACGAACATGGCTTTGGTAAAACTCCTGAGATTGATAACAATGATAAGCCACCCAGCCCGCCAGAAATTTTAGCAAAAGATAGAAGAGCTATCTTTGCTATAAAAGCAATCTAACTAGGAGATATTCTTGAAACTGTTTGATGAGCATGGTCGTCGTTTACCAAGTGTAAACGATAGAGTTTTTCGTGAAGAGCCAAGTTTTTACTACAAAATAAACCAACCAAATTTTGATTTTAATTTAATACTAGAAAGAACAAAAAAGAATTTAATGGTTATAGATAATTTGTCTGCTGCTGATTTTGAATCAAAGGCTAACTTATTACTTGAAAAATTAAAAACCAATGAAGAATTTTCATTACTAACTAATGGAGTTCACATCCCTTTTATTTACCGTAATACTTCCAAAGGAGTTGATTTAGGGAAAAATCTAGAAGAAACAATTCTTCCAGCTCTAAAGAAATCGTTTACTGAAAAATTTCCAGAGGCACATTTTAAGGCTGTTCTACAAAGCAATTCCGAATTACAGGGTAATATTAAAGTTCATCCGGAGTCACGCTACGATCAATTTTTAGATGATAGTAGTGAGGGTGTTATAGGCTGGTTTTTCCCACAAGCATTTCAGGAATTTGATATAGACTCACAAAGAAATCAAATGTCAAAACTTCCAGAAATAAATGATGTAAAGATGTGTTTAAGTGGAGGGATGGACATAGGGGCTGCAGTTGTCGGGTCGCCTGAGTTGCTTATAAATAAAGATTATTACTCGCCAATTCTATGTATGTCCTCATTTGTCCATCGTGATGAGAGGTTGGTTCTACTCCTCAAAGCCTATGGCCCACATTTGGAATTTTGGTGCATGACGCAAATGCTTTCCAAAACAACTAAGCAAGTTTCTGAGCAATGGGCAGGTGGTATAACTATATTTTCTAAATTTTAGGGTAATATTTATCAAACCTATTCTTTAAAATCATCAAGGAATTCAGTAATTACCTCATGAAGTCTTTCAAACATACTGTTTGTTAATCCGTGATGAAGTGGTAGTAAAACACCTCTCTCCATTACAGCATCAGCATTTGGATAGCCATTTTCTACAGTCCTATGTGCAATATCTTTCATCATTGGTTGTCTTATAATATTCCCTGTAAATACTACCCTTGTCTGTATATTTCTTTTTTCTAAATATATTTGAAATTCTTTTCTACTAAAAGGTGCACTTTTATTAATAAGAATTGGGAATGCTAACCAAGCTGTATTTATATTATCTGTTTCTATTGGGTTACTAAAATACTGCTTAAATTGATTGAAAAAATTACATTGCCTTTTAAAGTTATCCTTTCTAACTTCAATATTTTGTTGTAATTTTTTTAATTGCTCAAGTCCAAAAGCTGCCCCAATTTCACTTCCTTCAACATTATAACCAACTGCTTCAAAAACGAACTTTGCATCATAATCGACCCCATCTAGATTGACGTCAAACCTATTTTCAATGGCTTCACTTTTTTCATCAAATAATGAAGAACTTCTCCCCCAAGACCTCAATAATTTAGCTTTCTCAGCTATCTTTTTATCATTTAACAATAGCGCCCCGCCATTACCGGCACAATTTATTATATGTGACCCATAGAAGCTAGTAATTGACATATTTGAATATGAACCTGAACTTTTACCATTAATTGTGGCGCCTAAGGTGTCTGCGGAATCCTCAATAACAATAAGGTTATATTTATCAGCGATCTTTTTAATTTCAGGCCAATCACAAAGATTACCCATCAAGTTTGGAGCTAAAATTGCGACAGTCTTGTTGCTAATAACTTTTTCAATTTCATTTGCGTCAATACAGTATGTAAGTGGCTCAACATCAACAAAAACTGGGATTAGGTTATTTTTAATTAAGCACCCAACAGATGTCCCAAAGGTAAGAGCAGGAGTAATAACCTCCCCTCCTTTTGGAAAAGAAAATGCCTCTACCCCAATAAATAAAGCTGATGATCCAGAATTAACATACAAACATTCATTTTTATTGAATAACCCAGCAATTTCTTTCTCAAACTTTCTTGAGTAGTTACCCATTTGTGTCGACTCATTAAGACACTTAACAACTGCATCTATTTCTTCTTGGCCATAGACAGTTTGAGCATAAGAGATTTTTTCCATAATTTAACTTTCTATATTGATTCGAATTGTTTAATTTGATCCACACTAAATGTGTACATATCAAGATTATCTGAATAAAAATTTTTATACCAAGAAGCTGTCATTGAGATTGATTGCTCAATTGAAAGCTTTGGCTCCCACTTTAATCTTTTAATAGATTTAGAACAATCTAATTTAAGACAACCTGCCTCGTAAGGTAAGTTATTTTTAAATTCTATTTCGAAATTTTCACCACCTCCATATTCTTTGTCAAACTTAGAAATAAGCCACTGAACAGATTTATCATCTTGGTTATCTGGTCCAAAATTCCATGATTCTGCATACTTAGATCCTTCTGTAAATAAATTTTCCGCTAATCTCAGATATCCACTTAATGGCTCAAGAACGAACTGCCAAGGCCTAATTGATTCTGGGTTTCTTATAGTCAATTTTTGTTTATGATTAATTTTTTTTATAAAATCGGGAATAATTCTGTTCTCAGCCCAGTCGCCGCCGCCAATTACATTTCCAGCTCTAGCTGTTGCAATAGCAACACTGTCTTTAAAATAGGAAGATCTATAAGCAGCTGTAATTAATTCAGAACAGGCTTTACTGGAGCTATATGGATCATACCCACCCAAAGGGTCACTTTCATTAAAAGCTCTCAAGTTTTCATCATTTGCATAGCACTTATCGCTTGTAACATTAATAAAAGCTTTTACTGAGGGTGCATCCCTTATTGCATTTAGAATATTTACAGTACCCATTAAATTTGTTTCGTATGTTTCAAGAGGATTTTCATATGACTGTAAAACAATTGCCTGAGATGCTAAATGAAAAACTATATCAGGCTGAGCGTCAAGAATTGTTTTTTTTAGTTTTTCCCCATCTCTTATATCGCCAATAACTGAATTAATTTTTTTATCAATTAAACAAGATTTAAATAAACTTGGGTTAGTTTCAGGTTTTAATGAGTAACCTGTTACCCTTGCACCTGATTCAGCCAACCAAATTGATAGCCAGCTCCCCTTAAACCCGGTATGCCCGGTTATAAGAACCTTTTTTCCCTTCCAAAAAATTTTATTCATTTTAATTTTTTTTGATATTAACTATTTGAATCATTGTCATTCCAAACTTTCCATGGAGCTTTACCAGAGTCCCATAATGCTTGTAAGTAATTTCTTTCTCTTAAGGTATCCATAGGCTGCCAGAAACCATCATGCTTAAATGCTTTTAATTGATTATTTTTTGCTAAAGTTTCTAGCGGCTCTCTTTCCCAAAATGTATTGTCATCTTTTATAAGATCAATTACTTTTTCAGAAAGCACAAAAAAACCACCATTAATATATGCATCATCACCTTTAGGTTTTTCCAAAAATTTATTTACTAAGTTATCATCATTTATAGATAGTGCTCCAAATCTTCCAGGAGGAAGTGCAGCTGTTACGGTAGCCAAAAGTTTATGTTTTTTATGGTATTCAACTACATCAGAGATATTAACATTTGATAATCCATCACCATAAGTCATACAGAAAGTTTCATCTTTATCCAAGTATCTTTTTATTTTTGAAATCCTTCCACCAGTCTCTGTTTGGTCACCTGTATTAACTAAAGTAATTTTCCATGGTTCAGTTTTGCTTTTATGATACGTGGTTTGATTTGATGATAAATCAAAAGTGACATCAGAAGTTTGGAGGTAATAATTTGAAAAATATTCTTTAATTAAATAACCCTTGTATCCACAACAAATAATAAATTCATTAATTCCATAGTATGAATACATCTTCATAACATGCCAAAGAATCGGAAGTCCACCAATTTCCACCATTGGCTTTGGTTTGTGAATTGTTTCTTCAGAAATTCTTGTTCCTAAACCACCCGCAAGAAGAACAACTTTCATTTCGACACCCTCTAAATTAATACTTAATTAAAAATCATACTATATTTATTAACAATAAATACCTTTGGTTATATATATTTTATTTGATAGGTTCAATATTAGATTTGAAGCTTATTGGTAAATACATTCTCCAATCGCCAAGGCGAGCTCCAAGGAAATAATTATCATCAATTATTTTCATAAGAGGATGGTATTTTGTTTGACCAGTGAAATCAATGAAAACTTTATGCGATATATTATCAGCTAAAGATTGATTTAATATGTTCAAATCACTTTGGAAAAGCAGCTCAGTTGATCCTGGAATTATAAATGGTGAGGAAGTTTTTGTTTCAAGGTGTAATGTTGCATCAGGGCCTGGAATCCAACCTTTATCTTGATCGGCAATCAATATAACAATCTGCTCGTTTGGATTAGTATTTAATTTTATAAATTCGATACCATCAGATAAAAATTTATTATTTACTGTATTTTTGATAATGTGTTGAGTCCTATCAGCTACAATATTAAGTAGCCTAGTTGGTTGTAGCATTTGAACAAAAATAGTCACCAAAACAAAAGATATTATCAGTACCGATAAGAAGTTTTTAATTCTAAATAAATTTACTCTGCCGCTATCAAGAAGCTTACTTAAATAAATGGCTAGCAAGATAAAACATGGATATGAAACGGGTAAGAGATTAAAGTCATGAGATCTGTTTAAATAATACGATGAAATTCCAATCCCAAAAATTGCAACAAAGAAAGCTACTCTATCTTTTACGATTTTTTTGTTGAGTAAAACAGAATTCAACCCAATATAGATTCCGTATAAATATACTAAAAAAACTAAATTCCAAGCATGAAAAATTGGCATTGGCATACTTCCAAAACCTGTCATTCCAAACAAAGATGGAAACTTAAGAAACAAATTCCAATTTGGAAAACTGTTTGATTGAAGATAGATAACGATGGAAAATAAGAAAAAAGTTAGTGCTAGTATCGAAGCGGTAATAATTGAATGCTTAATGAATGTAAAAGCATAATTTCTTAAATTATTACCTGCTATTTTTTCATATAAAACATAAATATAAAATGAAAGAAAACAAATAACACCACTATCAAAATTCCATAATATCGAGAGAGATGATAAAAAAATAATGAATAAATATAGAATTTTTTTGGGATTTAAAATATAAGTAAATACCAAGAATAAAATCAAGGCAGGAAATAACATCCTGATTGGATTAGCTGAATATCTAAGGTCAAACCATCCTCCATCAAGAAATGAATAAAAATAACTAAAGTAAATAATTGCAAAAAAGGAAAAACAAACGACAAAATTATTATTTATAATTTTACGTAACCCAAAGAAGATAAAGCTATAACTTGTTACAGTTAGTAAAGACATAATTAATGAAAAGCTCAATACATTTACATTGATTAATTTAAAAATTGGGTATAAAAAATGGGGGTAAAGACCATATTGAGCAGTAAAGTCAGCTAATAATGCTCTACCCTGCTGAACCTGAGATACTGAATAAAGGACGGAAGTTATATTTTGTTCGGTACCTAAATAGGTTTCCATATTGCATATGGAAAAAAGAAACATAATAGATAAAAAGAACAATACTAATGAATAGAAAACCCAATTTACAAATTTATAATATTTATTAGTCACGCCATTAAAAATAAAGTATGTGATTAGTGGGAAAATAATTAAAGTTATAAAAAACCTTAATTCACTAGTCATTGTTTTAAAAAAAATCCTTATTCCATACTTAAGCCTAGGAGGCCAATTATTAGGGTCATCAAATTTAAAAGCCAAATAAAATAAAACAGCTAAAAACAAAAACCAAAGAGCTATATTTAAATAATACATAAAATCAGTTATTACAATTCGACTGGAAGCCTTTGCAGAAAATACTTTGATACTACAAAAGATGAGTAGTGGAATGCAAATAATTGATATGAGAATCTGGAAGTGTTCGACTGGTTCTGGCCATATCCAGAATTGTTGTTGTTGAACAACTAGTTGTTTTGCTTGAATTGCTATAGCTTCGCTATTATTTGGATAAATTGAGTAAATAATAAAATTTATTAATATTAAAATAACGATTGTAGATAGTAAGCCGAGGCTTAATCTAAGGAAAATTTCTTTCTCTTCTTTATCTGTTTCAAACAAATTTAAAAAGAATAATTTAACAGTGATTAAAGAATTAAACATGGCATTATTCTACACTTTATTATCTACACTTTATTATAAAAAATTTAGCTGATAAGAAACTTTACATAAACTTAACCAGGTCAGAGCAATGAAAACAATTTACTTATAATATTGCCCAGACTTTGAATAATGTGGATATCAGCGCACTCTTATAATTCTTGAAAGCTAAAAATAAATTAAAATATAAAATTTATTTTTCCTTAATTTCATACAAAATAGCTTGCTGCCAACCATAGTGTTTGTCAGATTTCTTAAAATCAAATACTCGATTATAAAGACCACTTTTTTCTATCACTTTTTTTAAGTCTTTCATAATAGGCCTGTCATTTCTTTGTGAGCATAAAATTATATCTGGCGAACTTTTTTTTAATTTTTCTATAAATAAATCTTCATTAAAATCTAAATCAAAGAGCAACTCTGCCATATCTGCAAATCCTCTGCTAGGAGGAAGGAGTCCTGTTAATGGGTAAATGACATGCATTAACCCACTAGATGCCAAGGTACTATCCATTGAATAGTTTTCATTAATTTTAGCCGCTATAGTTAAATATTGTGAATATTCGTTTGCTTCAGATTCAAATTTTTTATTACGCATTTGACCTAAATCTTGAATTACTGCTTTTATTCTTGGTATGTTCGAATCGGAGTAGGAAGGATAAGCGCTATATAAAGAAGCAATTAAAAAAATTGTCATTAGATATTTAATATTTCGATTCGTATTTATTTTAGGAAGGTAAGAGCATCCAAAGGCAATTAATCCAGTCAAGCCTAGAATACATACAGAAAAATGATAAGGAAAACCAACTTTTAATAAAGGTTCGATCAAAGGAACAAGTGCGATTAATACCCAAAATAATACCTTACCTTTTTTTTCAAATTTTATTGATAGCAAAAGAGTTATAAATGCAGCAGATGCTATAAACCAAAATATCTTAATAGAGCCTAGAAAATTCCTTAAAAAATATTCAAATTTAAAAGGATCATAATAGTTATAAACATAATTATTTGAAAATATATATTGAGTAAATAGTCCAAAAAAATCACCCCTCAGAAAGAAAATTAGGACTAATATCGGAAATCCGACGCAAGCTGCGCCTAGAGAAAAATCAATCGTAATTTTCTTTCCGTGAGTATATAAAATCGAGGCTCCAGCAACTATAAAGAAAGGTAATAAGGTTTCTCTTAAAAGTACTGCTAATGAAAGTAAGCCACCGATATAGAACCAAGAATATTTATTCTTTATTTGTGATTGACTCATTAGGTATGCAATAAAAAGAGGGATGTATGCAGCAAAAAATTGATTGTTAAAACCGCTAGTAATAAAAACCTTATGATTCATTACACTTAATGCCGCAATTGAAAGAATAGTTGCAATTACCGAACTACCACCGCTTTCTTTTTTGATAACGTAGAAAAAAATTATTGAAGCTATAACGGCAATAAATAAATCAAATGATCGTAAAAGCATAATATGGTTCCCATCAAAACTAAAAACCCATGACGTTAAAGCTGGGTAAAGCATTAGGGTCCCAAAATCAACTAACCCCCTCCCTTGTGATAGATATGCATAATTAATTTGAGACCAAAATGCATAAATTCCTTGGTCTGTACTTGGTAGCTCCATTAGCATTGGAAATCTAATTAAGAAAGTAGTTATCAACGCAATAATAATCGGGAGTAACATACTTAAATAATTAGATGAGTTACGATTATTTAAGGAATTTACAAACATTTTTTTCATACAATAAGTTTACTACAATAGTAAAAATTAAAGAGGGGAAGTAAAAGAAATTTAAAACGCATAATCTAATTCACAGTCTTATATTGGACCGTAAACTATAAGTAAATAAAATGAAATCAATTTGAAGCAATTTATACTTTAATAGATTGAAGGTAGGACATAAAAATCGCTAGCCCCTACTCTTTTATCTAAAAAAAGGGTTTTAAACACCCTATAATCTCTTAAAATATTTCTTAAGATAGGTATAATAATTAGCTTGGCAAATTAATAATGGAGCGCTTGCAATGCCTAAAGTAGATGTGGTTTGTGTTAATTCGGGAACGAAATATTCTCCAATTTATGTAATGCGACTATACAATATGATCAAAAAAAATACATCGTATAGCTTTAAAATGTTTTGCTTAACTGACACCCCAGAAATTTATGAAGACCCGATAACTCCTATCAAATTAAATGCTGGGTTTGAAGGCTGGTGGAATAAAATGCAATTATTTCGCGATGACATCTTGCCAAAAGGGGAGTATCTATACTTTGATTTAGATGTAGTTATTGTTGACAATATTGACTGCTTGTTTAAATTTGAGGGTTTTGGAATAACTAGAGATTTTATAAATCCTGATACAGGCCTTTTGGGTGGAAAAGAATATAATTCTTCGATAATGCGCTTCTCGCAAGATCTGATGCTTTGGAAGCATTTTAAAAACAACGAATTGCGCTGGAAAAATGAACAGCGAAAGATACCTTTTTTTGGGGATCAAAATGTTATAAGCAACTATCTTAATCAAACTGAGTTTAATCAACCGTTCCCCGATGATTGGATATGGTCATACAAAATTGGCTCACTTCGTGGTAGAAGGCCTCTTGATAATTCGCAACATTTTGGCTCTGTTATTCCACAGGGAGGAAAGGTATGTGTTTTCCACGGGCGCCCAAATCCAGATGAGGTTAATGTTGAGTGGGTTTCAAAGCACTGGAAATAAGATTAAGCCATTGAATAATGCTGATTAGTAATTTTTTCTTAAGACTAGCTTACCCCAAAACAATGAAGTGGATAAATCTAGTATTGAGGGCCATGTACTAAAAAATTAGCTAAAAAGAGGATGGAACCGCCTTCAAGAAGAAGCTGGTCCATAAAAGTCTCTAGCCCCCTACTCTTTCAATCTAAAACAAAGGTGGACACAACCTAAGATTTTTAATTATTTAATTTCTGACAAATATTTAGTAAATCTACCTTTCCCTGCAGCAAATTTTTCCTCTATCTTTTTAGCGGCAGTTTTAGCAGCTTTGGAGTTACCACTTGTATCACCAACAATTAATAAGCCAACCATACCAAACATAGCGTGAGGGGTGCAGTTATAACCATATAAACCTTCTGTATCAAACTTAACTGAGATTGATTTTTCTCCAGCCTTCTTGGTTAATTTACCCATCCATGGCTTAGCCCCTTTTGGAAGCATTTCATTTATAGATGCAGAATTGTGCATTGCATCCCCGGTCCAGGTTACTGTATCGCCTTTGTTAATTTTTAGAACAGCTGGTTCAAATACAAACATATCAGGAGCACTTCCATTTAACATCTTAACTTGATGCTCTTTTGCAAATACATTTCCAATAGAAAAAATTAGTAATAGCACTACAAACTTTTTGATTATTAACATAATTTTACTTTCCTTATACATTATTTAAAAATTTGGAATATTTAACCTAACCGACCATTAACGGCTATAAAATTCCACGACTGAAGCAGGACTCATAATTGTTGCATATGGTATCTCATCAGTTGATGGGTACCTAATATAACTTACCTTAAATTCTTTTGCGTCAAATGAAATATATTCTGGTAAATCTCTTTCCATTCTCTGTATTGACTCAACAATCAATGGAATAGTTCTACTTTTTTCTTTAACTTCAATTAAATCACCAGGCTTGCATCTATATGAAGGAATGTTAACAACTATTCCATTCACCCTAACATGCTTATGATTAACAAATTGTCTTGCGGCAAACACAGTCGGAACTATATTAGACCTATAAATTATTGCATCTAGTCTAGATTCAAGAAAAACAAGAAGATTTTCACTGGTATCACCTTTTTTCGAGTAAGCCTCTTTATATATATTTCTAAATTGCTTTTCTCCAATATTGCCATAATAACCTTTTAGCTTTTGTTTCTCTCTTAGCTGGACTCCATATTCACTCCTTCTTCTTACACCTTTTGGCCCATGCTGGCCTGGACCATAAGTTCGATTATTAGTTGGGCAGTTATCTTTTCCCCAAATATTTTCACCCATTTGTCTTGATAATTTATTTTTTGGTTTTTGCCTAGGATTTCTAGTGCCCATGATTGCTTCCTTTTAGTATATTAATGTGTGGACCAATTTGAATGGTATTGCCTTCTAGTTGGAATTATTAAGTTTGATTTCTCCAAAATTGCAGCGAATGCATTTAAGATTTTGTGAAGACTTCTTCCTTGCTCTGGTTTTAACCAGCCATTGAGGGATAATTGGGCTTCATCGAATTTATCGTTCTGTAACATACATAATGCTTCTAATATTTTGAATTCACCATAATGAACATGATCGCATAACTCTGAACCAATTGGACCCTTCTCTTCAGTGCCTGCTGCTATTCCATATACCACTTCCTCAATTAAGACAGATATGTCAGGAAGTTGATGCTGCTCTCTACATAATTTAAAAAGCTCTTGAGGGTTTTCTCCTGTAACGGAACAACTAGCCCAATGCCTTAAGGACCAAACTATCATGACCTCAGAATTGTCTAAGTCGAATGAAAAAATACTTTTTTTCATAAATTCTTTTGCTATATTGTTTTTAGTATTCAATTAAAGTTTTCTCTAAATAATAGTATTTCATAATACTAAATGAGAATCATTCGCATTACAAGGTATTTCAA
>CAJQTF010000028.1 GCA_905618945.1 uncultured Methylophilaceae bacterium | reverse complement strand
TACAATGTTCTAAGCATAAAGCTATTTGTTATAGGATGGTCGCCATAGAAAGTTGCGAAAGAAACATTTTCGCTTGCTCCAAATTGAGAAGAAGAAGGATCAATGACCTTACCTTTTGACACCTTTAAGCCCAAATATTTAGCAACATCTTCAAGGCCTTTAAGATTATCATCATCTAGCAGCCAAAAGATGTTTCCACCATTTTGCAAATATTTAACAATTTTATTAGACTCGACTTTACTAACGTTGACCTGGGGACTAGCAATTACTAATAACCCCCCCTCTTTAGGAACTTCATTTTCAACTGTTAAATCTGGGTTAGCAAATTTAAAACCTTTTTTTTCTAATTGCTTACCAAACTCACCTAAATCATTATTTTTTATGCCTAATAGATTTTTTTCTCCATGGCCATCTAAATACATAATCGGCTGCTCATTTGTTCGCGTTAATCTAACTAGTAGATTTGTTAAATCCTGCTCAGCAAATGGAGGGGAAATGTGCTCTGATCTTTTGTTGTATTCCACAATGACTTCACCATCAACTCTAATACCCATCTCTTGAGCTATTTTTGGTTCTTCTACAGGGCTTATAAATTTTATATTAATATCGCTCTTTGTTCTTTGGTACCGAGACATAAAATTTATAATACCTTGTCTAAAAGTATCCCCATTATTAACGTCATCTTTTGTAGCAAAAACAGTTAAATTGATAGGGTTTGGCATATTTTCTAAAACCTCAATACTTCCTTGTGTAAGCGTATTTCGGTTTGCTTGTGTAACATCTTTTGTTAAAACAAATTGATTTGATAAATAGCCAAATAAAACTACTAATATTACAAAAAGCAAAACAAAAAACCAATTTTGAATTAAAATCTGTAATCTAATTTTAGAGTTATTTTTCATAGAAGCTACCCCCTCAACCTATCTGCATCTAAACGTCTAATAGTTAAAACCAAAAATGTAGTAATAAATAAAATAAAGTAAATGATATCTTTACTATCTATTATTCCTCTAGAAAAAGATTGGAAATGCTTCATAAGTGAAATATAGCCGAACCAATGATCGGGCTGGCTTCCAAAAAATTTATCAAGCCCCATCAATGCAAATAAAGCAATAAAGCTTAAGATTGCTGCAACAATAGGCTGACTAGTAAGAGAGGAAAAATAAATTCCTAAAGCAGAAAAACTCGCCGCCAACAAAATCAAGCCTAAAGAGTTAGAAAGTAAATATCCAAAATCAATATCTGACCAAATATTTAAAGTAGAAAGCATTAAAAGAATATATCCAACCAGAATACTTAAAAAAATAATTAACCCTAAAAATTTTCCAACTACAATTTCAGCTAGTGAAATAGGGGCACTGAATAAAAAAGGTAACGTTTGGCTTTTTCTCTCCCCACTAATTAACCCCATAGACAATAAAGGCACTGCGAACAGCATAAGAAATGATGCAATGCCATAAACTGTTTGGCCAACAAATATTGTTACACCAACTCTTTCAGCCGGTCTGATTGACCCTGACATCACCTCAAAATAGTTATTAACGCCTTGCAAATAAAAACTTCCAAAAGATAACATCAATAAAGCTAAAATAATCCACCCCATAGGAGATGCAAATAAGCTTTTTAATTCTTTTCTGGCAACGTTTATTATCATAATTAAGTTTTTTTCACCTCAGTTTTTTGGCCATCTAAAGCCTGCACTTGTGTTAATTGTACAAAGATATCTTCCAGACTAGTAACGTGAGGGGCTATATGATACAGGCCCCAATTCTCTTTCGAAGCCATAATAACAATCTCTTCTGCTGGTAAATATTTACCTTTGAATTTGATGATAAACATACCTTGCTCATCTTTTTCGACTTTCTCAACACCTTTGATACTTTTGAGTTTGTTCAAAGCAGGTGGTTTCGAAAAACCAATTAAAAGCTTATTGCCAAGGCGGTGTTGCTTTAAATCTTCTATTGAGCCATGAAATACAAGGTTACCTTTATCAATAATCTGAACTCGATCGCAAACCATTTCAACTTCAGGCAAGATATGAGTAGAAAGAATAACACTGTGCTTTTTCCCAATATCCTTAATTAATTTTCTAATTTCCCTTATCTGAATTGGGTCTAATCCAACAGTTGGTTCATCAAGTATAACGATTTCAGGGTTATGGATAATGGCTTGAGCAATCCCAACCCTTTGCTGGTATCCATTAGATAAATTTTCAATTAAACGGTTGCTCATATGGGCTAGACCACATTTGTCTTTTGCGGCCTCTACAGCTTTGTGCACATAAGAGGATTTTACTCTGTGAAAGCGAGCAGCAATACTTAAAAACTCATTAACTGTAAATTCTTTATATAAAGGTCTAAT
Source organism: uncultured Methylophilaceae bacterium (assembly GCA_905618945.1). GTDB lineage: Bacteria > Pseudomonadota > Gammaproteobacteria > Burkholderiales > Methylophilaceae > BACL14. The sequence goes on along the minus strand of CAJQTF010000028.1, from coordinate 285 downwards.
TTCAGGCAGATAGCCAATTAAAGCTTTTGCTTCTTTTGGGTTTTCAATAATATCAATACCGCAAATTTTTACACTTCCTTGAGAGGGAGCTAAATTTCCAGTCAACATTCTCATCGTTGTAGACTTACCCGCACCATTTGGACCAAGAAAGCCCAACACTTCACCCTTATTTAGATGAAATGAAACGTCTCTAACGGCATAATTATCTCCAAATTGCCTTGATAAATCGAATGCATTTAATGTAGCTTCTGTCATTGGCCTTCCAATATTTTTCAATATTTTACG
>CAJQTF010000027.1 GCA_905618945.1 uncultured Methylophilaceae bacterium | reverse complement strand
CGATAAATCAAAATTTGAATTATTTGGCTTTTCAGTTACTAAGAAAAATAATAGTGAAACAAGAATAAGAATCAAAAACACTTTCGATGAATTTATTGATGTAGAAAATCATTCTGATAAAGATGTTGCATTATTAGCAAGAGAGAAAAAAATTGATATTGCTATCGATTTGGGTGGATATACCCGGAGTAGTAGGTCAGGAATCTTTGCAATGCGTGCAGCTCCCATTCAAATTATTTATTTAGGCTACCCAGGAACGATGGGTGCTGATTATATTGATTATATTTTTTCAGATAAATTTATCATCCCAAAAGAATCCCGACAATATTACACAGAAAAGATTATTTATTTCCCTAAATCTTTTCAGCCTAACGTAGAAAAACTTCCTGTAAGTAACAAATTTTTTACACGAGAATCCCAAGGATTACCTGGTACTGGTTTTGTATTTTGTTGCTTTAATAACAGTGGAAAAATTACACCTAAGATGTTTAAATTATGGATTAGATTGCTTTCTAATGTTCCGGGGAGCGTTTTATGGTTTCCAGAATTTTCTGATTTAACGATTAATAATTTAAGAAATGAATGTAAAAAATTAGGTATGGAACCAGGAAGATTAATATTTTCTTCCATAGAAAAGTATAGGAAAGATCATTACGAAAGAATTAAATTAGCAGATATATTTTTAGATTGTTATCCATATGGTGGACATAGTACTGCAAGTGATTTCCTTCGCAATGGAATTCCTATTGTAACCTTAAAAGGAAGGTCAATTCCCAATATGGTTGCTTCAAGCATGTTGTTTAATTTAAGTCTTTCTGAACTCATAACCTCATCTGAATTAGATTATGAAAAATTGGCAATTAAACTAGCAACATCTCCTGAGTATTTGAAAGAGGTGAAATTTAAACTAATTTCAAATATTGATAGCTCTTCGGTTTTTAATATTCATGAGTATACAAATAGTATTGAATCAGGTTATAGCCAAGTTTACGATAGACACCATAACTCTTTTATTCCTGATCATATTCACGCAAAATAAATTTACTCTAAGTATGCTATTTATTCTCATTATATAAATTCTATTAAAACTAAAATTTACATTAGATTAAAATAATTTATTTATTTATTTTGCGAAATAGTTAAAATTTAGTTATCCTAAAAATATATTAAATATAAAATATTAAATATTATGAAAAAAACAAATACAAAAACAAGAACGTTGCTGGAGATAATCAATGAAAAAGAGATTAAAGAGCTTTTAACAGTCGATGCAAAAAAATCAGTCATTGATGCACTTACTATTATGGCTAAATATAAGATCGGTGCATTAATAGTAACGAGCGAGGCAAAGATGGTTGGAATCATATCTGAAAGAGATTATGCCCGAGAAATTATTTTAGAAGGTAAGTCATCAAAAGTTACTAAAGTGGAAGAGATTATGACCAGAAAAGTCTTAACACTTTCTGCAGGAGATAAGTTTGAAAAGGGCCTTGAGATTATGACTCAAAAAAGAATTAGGCATATGCCTGTGATTGATGGAAAAGAATTGTTAGGCATGGTTTCGCAGGGCGATTTAGTAAAAGAGATGATATCCTACCAAAAAGAACTAATAAAAGAGTTAGAGGCTTTTGTTTATTGGTAATTAGCCGCCAAAATCATCTAGCATAATATCTTCAGCATCAACACCCAATTCTAATAACATATTGGTAACTGAAACATTCATTATAGGTGGTCCACATAGATAGTATTCACAGTCTTCTGGAGCAGGATGATCTTTTAAATATTGTTCAAATAGCACATTATGAATAAAGCCCTTATGCCCCTTCCATTTATCATCTGGAGTTGAGTCGGATAATGCAACATGCCAAGAAAAGTTTTCATTTTCCTTATCTAGTTTTTCGAATTCGCCAGTATAAAACATTTCTTTTCTAGAGCGTGCCCCATACCAAAATGAAGCTTTTCTATCTGTTCTAACCCTTTTTAGTTGGTCAAATATAAGACTTCTCATTGGAGCCATACCAGCACCTCCGCCTATAAAAACCATCTCTTTTTGTGTTTCTCTGGCAAAGAAGTCGCCAAAAGGACCTGAGATTGTGACATCATCACCTTTTTTTAAATTAAATATATAGGAGGACATTTTGCCTGCAGGTATACCTGATGATCCAGGAGGAGGTGTTGCTATTCGAACATTAAGCATCACAATACCTTTTTCTGCTGGATAATTTGCCATAGAGTAGGCTCTCTCAATTGGCTCATCAACTGATGAGTCTACATCCCAAATTTTAAACCTGTCCCAATCTTCATGATATTCTTTTGCGATATCAAATTCTTTATAGGAGAGTGTGTGAATGGGTGCTTCAATTTGAATATAGCCCCCCGCTTTAAAATCCACATCTTCATCTTTCGGCAACTCTATAATTAACTCTTTTATAAAAGTAGCAACATTATCATTACTTAAAACTTTACATTGCCATTTTTTAACGCCAAAAACCTCTTCAGGAACCTCGATTTCCATATCTTGTTTAACAGCCACCTGACAAGAAAGCCTGTCTCCACAAGACGCATCCTTTTTACTGATATGCCCTTCTTCAGTAGGTAAAATAGATCCTCCTCCCGAATGTATTCTTACCTTACATTGTGCACAAGTCCCACCGCCACCGCATGCAGAGGGAACAAATAATTTTTCTGCCGCTAATGATTGCAAAAGCTTCCCGCCAGCTGGAACCTTTATTGTTCTTTCACCATTTATAGTAATATTAACTTTCCCAGAAGACACAAACTTACTTCTCGCATAGATAATTATTGTCACCAAAGACAATACTATTAAAGTAAAAAGAGTAACTCCAAGAATAAAAGTATCCATAAAAAATCCTTATAATTTAACACCAGAAAAACACATAAAAGCCATTGCCATTAAACCGGCTGTAATAAAAGTTATCCCAAGACCTTGCAAGCCTTCAGGTATATCGCTATATTTTAATTTTTCTCTAACTCCAGCCATAGCAGTAATTGCTAAAGCCCATCCAAATCCAGAAGATACCCCATAGGTTAATGCTTCAGAAAAATTATAATCTCTTTCAACCATAAACAAGGACCCACCTAAAATTGCACAATTTACAGTTATTAGGGGTAGAAAAATACCCAAGGCATTATAGAGTGGAGGAAAGTACTTATCCAAAACCATTTCTAATATCTGAACTAATGCGGCAATCACACCTATATATGAAATTAAACCCAGAAATGTAAGGTCCACATCAGGAAACCCTGCCCAACTTAAGGCGCCTGGCTTTAATAAGTAGGTAAGAATTAAGTTATTCGCTGGGACTGTAATTGATTGAACAACCATTACTGAAATACCCAAACCTATTGCAGTAGTTATTTTTTTGGATACTGCAATAAAAGTGCACATACCTAGAAAAAAAGACAAGGCTAGATTCTCAACAAAAATAGCCTTTACTGCTAATGAAATTAAGGCCTCCATCAATGATCCTCAACCGTTTGAATTTTAAATTCAGGCTCTTCAACTTGGGACTTTTTCCAAACTCTTAAGCCCCATATCAAAAAACCTATAATGAAAAAAGCCGAGGGAGGGAGTAACAACAAGCCATTAGGTACGTACCATCCACCATCGCCTACAGGATTTAATATTACAATTCCAAATAGTGAACCTGCTCCAAATAATTCTCTTACCACACCAACACACATTAATAGCAAACCATAACCTAGGCCATTACCAATCCCATCAACAAAAGAATCAATTGGGGTATTTTTCATAGCAAAAGCCTCCGCTCTTCCCATAACAATACAATTTGTAATAATCAATCCGACAAAAACAGATAAAGTCTTAGATATTTCATAGGCATAAGCTTTAAGTAATTGATCTACAACAATAACTAAAGAAGCAATGATTGTCATTTGCACAATAATTCTAATGGAGGTAGGAATATAATTTCTCAACATTGATATAAAAAAGGATGAAAAACCAGTAACCGCAATAACAGCGAGAGCCATAACAAAAGCAACTTTTAAAGAGGACGTTACAGCTAATGCTGAACAAATACCTAACACTTGTAATGCAATAGGGTTATTGTCTATAAGCGGGTCGACCAGAAGCTTTTTTCTAGTTTGAGACATTTATTTTTCCATCTTTAAAATTTGTAAGAAATTTTTTAAATCCTGCTTCACCCACCCAAAATCTAACTAAATTATTAACTCCATTTGAGGTTAGGGTTGCTCCTGCAATAGCATCTATATGATACTCACTTGGACCAGGAGTTTTTGCAACTTGTATCAATAAGTCCCCATCTTTATTTCTTAGCTTTTTACCTTTCCATTGAGCCTTCCATTTTGGATTATCCACTTCAGCTCCTAACCCTGGAGTTTCTGCATGCTGATAAAATTGAAGACCAAAAATTTTATTGGTATCTTCCTCTAAAGCAACAAACCCATATAAAGTCGACCATAATCCATACCCATGTATTGGTAAGATTAATTTATCGATAGTTCCATCGTTATTTTTTAATAGATAAACAGTTACATAATTTGATCTTCTTCCAATAGATGCAGGATCATCTTTAAGGGCAATACTTAATAATGGGTCTGATGCTGCTTTACGGTCGTTGAAGGTCCTAGGATTAAATTTATCTGTAAATAAACCGCTTTCAATATCCACAATCCTCGGCTCAAAAGAGGCAAAGGTTTCTTCTATGTTAATACCCTCAGAATATAGCCCTGCAACTTGCAATACATTTTTCTGTTTATCACGAATTTGATTTTCTTGCTGAATGGATTTAAGTTTTACAGCTGCTAAAGAAACTATCATTGAACAAAAAAGGCAAAGCGTTATTGCAACAAGTATTGTTTTGGGAATACTATCAATTGGCAGTTTCTTAAATTTAGAAAAAATATTATCCTTCTTTTCGCTAGGCATTGGCCGTTACCCTCCGCCTAAGAATATTTGCTTTGACAACAAAATGATCAATTAGAGGTGAAAATACATTACCAAATAATATTGCAAGCATCATTCCCTCAGGAAATGCTGGATTCAGTACTCTTATCATTATCACCATAAAACCTATTAGGGCACCATAAATATAACGTCCAGTATTTGTATGGCTTCCAGAAACTGGCTCTGTAACCATGAACACTAAACCAAAAGCGTAACTTCCTATTACGAGATGCCAGTACCATGGCATACTAAACATTGGGTTTGTATCAGAACCAACCCAATTTAAAAAAGAAGAAAATACTATCATTCCAACTAAGCAACCAACTATCATTCGATAGTTTGCTATCCTAGTTGCAAGTAAAAAACATAAACCAATTATGCATGCCAAAGTCGATGTTTCACCTAGTGAGCCTTGTATTGTTCCAAAGAAGGCATCTGACCATGTAATTCCATAACCCACAAGAGATTCATAGCCTTCGGAAGCTGATATACCTAATGAAGTTGCTGATGAAATACCATCAACCGGAGTCCAGACAGAGTCACCAGACATATAAGCAGGGTAAGCAAAATATAAAAATGCTCTGCCAGTTAGGGCGGGATTTAAGAAATTTTTCCCTGTTCCTCCAAAAACTTCTTTCCCTACAACAACCCCAAAAGAGATACCTAATGCAACCATCCAAAGAGGTGTTGTTGCTGGTAATGTTAGAGAAAACAACATGGATGAAACTAAAAACCCTTCGTTTACTTCATGGCCTCTGGTTGTCGCAAACAAAACTTCCCATAAGCCACCAGCAATTAATGTCATTATATAAATAGGCAAAAAGTACAGGGCACCATGAGCCATATTGGCAAAAATACTACTAGAGTTGAAAGGTATTCCAAATAATTGTAGCAACCATATTCTCCAACCTGCTAAGTCAGATGGGTTCAGATTTTCAAGCGCTAGATTTGTTTGCAGACCTGTATTATAAAATGCCCACAAAATACATGGAATTAAAGAAATTACTACATATGTCATTATTCTTTTCATATCTACAAAGCTTCGAGCGTGAGGAGCAGCTTTGGTTACTGTATTACTAGTATAGAAAATTGTTTCAACCATTTCAAAAATTGGGTAAAATTTCTCATATTTTCCATCTTTTTTGAAAAGCGGCTCAACAGAATTAAAAAATTTACTAAATGCCATTTTTTAGCCTTCCTTCTCAATTTTTTTAAGACTATCTCTTAAAGCAGACCCATATTCATATTTCGCAGGACAAGCAAAAGTAACCAAAGCCAGATCTTCTTCATCGAGCTCAAGGGCTCCAAGTGATTGCGCAACATCAGTATCCATTACTACTAAAGCCCGAAGTAATTGGGTTGGTAAAAAATCTTGAGGCATTAAGGTTTCAAAAATACCTGTTGGCACCATAGCTCTTCTGCCACCATTAAGATTAGATGTTAAATTAAATAACTTAGACTTTCTAAAAGCTGATATCAAAACAGGCATTATTGAAAATTTATTTGGTTGTGGCTTTATCCATCCAAATGAGATTTTTTCTTCATCTTCTTTTATTAATGTAACCTGACGAGAATACCTACCAAGAAATGATAATTCACCCTCAGCAATATTTCCTGATAGAACTGAGCCTGAAATAACCCTACATGGGCTATCATTTAAAAATTCATTTTTTAATAAATCATCTAAAGAAGCTCCTATATATGTTTTGATCAGTCTTGGAGACTTGGCCAAAGGGCCACAAATTGAAACAACTCTCTCAATATCCAAAAACCCAGATATAAATAACTTCCCAATTGCTATAACGTCTTGATAACCTATAGACCAGACAGTTTTTTCTATACTTGGCGGATCTAAGAAATGCATATGAGTGCCTGCCAAACCAGCTGGATGGGGGCCGTTAAACTCATAAGTCTTAAAGTTTTCTATTTCAATCTGGCTATCTTTCTTCTTACAAGTGAACACATTTCCTTTGGTCAATAATGAGATTTTTTTAACCCCTTCTTTAAATGCATTAAGATTATTATTAATTATTAAATCAGCATCAGGGCACAAAGGCTCAGTGTCCATCGCTGTTACAAAGATTGAAGACGGCTCTGAATTTGGAGATGGAACTTTAGAATAAGGGCGTGTTAAAAAAGAAGACCACAACCCACTATCTAGAAGGCATTTTCTAACAAACTCTACTTCCGGTTTAATTTTGTTATGTAACTCAATAAAATTGATGCCATTATCTGATAAATTTTCAATAGCGATTACCACACTAAGAAGAATGCGTCGCTCACCTCGATTGATGCTTTCAATATGTCCTTTACAGGGGGAAACATACATAATTTCAGGAAAATCTTTATGACAAAACAAGGGAGTACCTCTTTTAACCTTGTCACCTTCAGAAATTAACATTTTAGGTTTTAAGCCTTCAAAGTCAGTTCCCAGAACTGCTAAAGTTTTTGGCTTTTGACCGTCATATATTTTTTGTTCTGGAGAGCCTAGTATAGGGATGTTTAAACCACGCTTCAAAGAAAAGTTCGTCATTAAAAATATATTCCTAATATATACATGTATTCGGGTATAACTGTTTAACGAATTATATTCTAGTTCACGCGTTTGATAAATTAAAAAAGTTAATTTTTATGCTGTTAAACCAAAATACTTTTAAATTTAATTAATTTCAGTCTTGTAGAGCATAAAACATAGCTATAAGTTCCATTAATGATGGGTAAAATAGTCAGGATTTTATATTAATATGAAATTTAGGAATAATAATTTATAATCAGTTGGAAACCCAATGATAACTTTTATATTTACATTTATTTTTTTAATGCTAGTAGTCATTCTTATGTCACTAGGCGTTATGTTAATGGGTAAAAATATTAAAGGAAGTTGTGGGGGATTAAATGCTGTATCTGGTACAGATAAATGCCTTGTTTGCAATAAAGACATTGACCCTAATAATCCATTGATTTCTCAATTAGACTGCAAAAAAGAAGTTAAATAAATAGTTATTAAGATTGCATATCAAAGGGTACTAAAACTAATATAAAAAAAGAAGCTGATGATAATAGCCCGTAAACCCAAGATTTTAAAATCCATCCATTCTTTTTATTTTTCCAATTTATCCTAAAAGCTTGCCCAGAAAAAATCATTAATAATAATAAAATTAGTCCAAAATAAGAGGGTAAATAGATATCAGGTAACATAGAAAATAATTTAACATAAACAACCATAATATTATGACAATTTTTTTAATTATCCTTTTAGCAATTTTGTTTGCAAACCTCCCTTGGTCGACTAATTATTTTTTGATTTTTTTTAAGAAGCCAAAAAAAAATATGTTTCTAATACTCGTTGAATTAATTCTTTATTATTTTATTTTTGGAGGTGTTCTTCTGTTAATGGAGAAACAAATCATTGGAAACACCCACAACCAAGATTGGGAGTTTTATGCGATAACCTTTTGCCTCTTTATTGTTTTTTCATTTCCTGGCTTTATTTATAAGATCATTTGGAAAAAATAATCAAAAAATTATTAATTATAGGTTGCGGGAAGCTCGGACAAAGAATTGGAAAGAACCTTACTGAATTGCCTATAGAAATTATTGGAATTAAAAGAAAATTACCAAAAATCACTCCAAGATTTGAAATACTTGCTCTAGATATCTTCTCAGATAAATTCTCAGCCAATGTTAGCCTTATTAGCCCAGATTTTGTTATCTATTCCGTTTCATCTGATTCTCAGACAGAAGAAAGTTACCAAAAAAACTATGTTGAAGGCCTAAGAGTTAGTATAAAAGCATTAGGGCAATTAGATAATTTTCAACATTTATTTTTTGTATCAAGCACTCGTGTTTATGGGCAAGTTACAGAAAAATTTTTATCTGAATCAATAAAGCCCCAACCATCTGATTATGGAGGCAGGGCATTATTAGACGCTGAAAAATGTTTAAAAAAAACATTATTTAAATCAACTATTCTTAGGCTTTCTGGAATTTATGGAGATGATAGGCATCATATGTTAGGAATTGCTTCAGACATTAAGAAATGGCCACCAGAAGACCGTTGGACAAATAGAATACATGAAGATGATGCCGTTTCTTTTATTAGCTTTTTACTTACTCAAATACTTAATAAAAAAGAGATTGAGAGTTTATATTTAGTAACAGATAGCCATCCTGTTTCTTTATATGAAGTTCTTAATTGGATTAGATCTGAGCTTGGACTCTCACTAGACAAAACTCCCATTCCCAAGAAAATCAATGGAAAAAAACTCATATCAGAAATACTACCAAGGCTAAATTTTTCTTTTAAACACCCTAATTATAAAACTGGATATGCTCGGATGATTGCCAAATTAAATAAAACAACTTAATTAGAATATTGATTGAAGATTAAGGCTAGGATAGAATGGCGCGTCGGAGAAATTGTAATAGGCGCGTAGCTCAGTTGGTTAGAGCACCACATTGACATTGTGGGGGTCGTTGGTTCGAATCCAATCGCGCCTACCATTTTTCCTTTAATAACTCTATCTTGATTAACTAAAACCTTATAAAATAATGGTTTATATACGAAATTAATTATGCCAGATATAAGATTACCAGATGGTTCAATAAGGCAATATAAAGAGCCTGTTACAGTAGCTAATATTGCTAGTGATATTGGTGAAGGTTTATTTCGTGCATCATTAGCTGGTAAGGTTAATGACCAACTAGTTGATTTAAATTTTGAGATTTCAGAAAATTCGACCTTATCTATCATTACAGCAAAAAATCTCGAGGGCTTAGAAATTATAAGGCATTCAACTGCACATTTGCTTGCACATGCAGTCAAGGAAATTTATCCAGAAGCACAAGTAACTATTGGACCTGTTATTGATGATGGTTTTTATTATGATTTTTCTTATGAAAGACCATTTACGCCTGAAGATCTGACTTTGATAGAAAAAAAGATGATGGAGTTAGTCAAACAAAATTTATCAGTAACTAAGAAAATAACTCCAAGAAATGAAGCAGTTAAATTTTTTAAAGATAATGGTGAGAATTATAAAGCTGAAATTATCCAATCAATCCCTAAAGAAGAAGAAGTTTCTTTGTATTCACAAGGTAACTTTACAGATTTGTGTCGAGGTCCTCATGCCCCCTCAACTGGAAAATTAAAAATCTTTAAATTAATGAAAGTCGCAGGAGCATACTGGAGAGGCGATTCTAACAATGAAATGCTGCAGAGAATTTATGGAACTGCTTGGGCAACAAAAGAAGACCTGGCTTCATATTTACTTCGCTTAGAAGAAGCAGAAAAGCGCGATCATCGAAAATTAGGGAAGCAACTTGATCTGTTTCATTTGCAAGATAATGCACCTGGGATGGTCTTTTGGCACCCAAAAGGGTGGGCTCTATGGCTTCAAATAGAAAATTATATGCGCGAAATGTTTAAAGAATATAGTTATCAAGAAATCAAGACACCAACAGTTTTAGATAAAGGACTTTGGGAAAAATCTGGGCATTGGGAAAGTTACCATGAAAATATGTTACTTACAGGAAGTTTTTCTACGTTAGGCTGAAAAGATTTAGGGAAATAAATAATCTTTTCTGTGTAATATTGTCGGGATTCTTTTGGGATGATAAATTTATCTGAAAAAATATAATCAATATAATCAGCACCCATCGTTCCTGGGTAGCCTAAATAAATAATTTGAATGGGAGCTGCACGCATTGCAAAGATTCCTGACCTACTACTCCGGGTATATCCACCCAAATCGATAGCAATATCAATTTTTTTCTCTCTTGCTAATAATGCAACATCTTTATCAGAATGATTTTCTACATCAATAAATTCATCGAAAGTGTTTTTGATTCTTATTCTTGTTTCACTATTATTTTTCTTAGTAACTGAAAAGCCAAATAATTCAAATTTTGATTTATCG
>CAJQTF010000026.1 GCA_905618945.1 uncultured Methylophilaceae bacterium | reverse complement strand
ATAGTCAGGCTTAAATGCTATCGCTTGAGTATAGCTTGCTTCAGCCTCTGCTAATCTTCCCAGTTCTTGGAGTGTGATACCTAAGTTGTAGTGGGCTAGGGCATCTTGTGGCGCTAATTCCACAGATTTTTGATTGGCATTTACTGCTTCAGATATCCTACTTGTTTGCCCTAATATTGCCCCCAGTACTTTCCAGCCAAACTGATGGTAAGGAAATTCTTGGGTTATATATACCGCTAGCTTTTCAGCATCATCGTATTGTCCAGTTTGATAGTGCTCAAGAAGTCTACTTAATTCCTCTTGAGAAGGGCTCTTAGCCTTTTTTCTTTTTTTTGCTTCAGCGATCTGCTTACGCTTTTCAGAAAGTGTTAAAATTTTCATAATGATGTAATTATATTCTACTCAATTAAAGTCGTATATAAATAGTTATTAAGCTAGATGATTAGTGGGTATCGCATACTAGAATACAATGCAGTTTAAATGTTAAGTGGCACATGAATTGACATATGAATTTGATTAAAAGCTATTTGCCCCTATTCTAGTTTTTTGGATTTAAGTCAAGACAATAAAAAAACCACCTATGGGTGGTTTTTTTATGACTAATTGGTGGAGCTGGGGAGCACCAGTTTCCTCCACCAATTCAAAGGTTGTTATAGTTAGGCCTTTTTGTATATTCACAAACTATTATGCGAATGATTATTTCTTTTCTGCCTTACAAGCATAACCAAGAGGGTCTTCATTATTTTCATCGTCAAAGATAAGGGTGATATGTGAAATAACCAACATAAGTGTTGTAAATATTAAAATAAAAATAACGAAAGGGATTTTATAAAAAAAGTTAGTAATGTTCATCAATTGGGTGTTGCGAATTATTAAAATAATCAATTTGTTAGTAACGACACAATAATCATTACCGCGTTCTTGTATTGAGATTTTCGTAAATCCATTATTTTCTAAAAGAATGAATAATTGCTCTTTAGAAAATCTATGGTAATCATTAGGTATGTGATGCCTTCTTGCAGACCATGGAATGGTTAGTAGCAATGTTGATTTAGGTTTCAATATTCTAGATATTTCAGAAAGAAGAAGGTTGGGGTTTTTACTATGTTCCAAAACTTCAATACAAAGAGCTCCATCAAATAAATTTGATTCGAAAGGTATGATTTTACCGTCATATAATATTAAATCACTATCTACTTGCTTCATTCCAAAATTATTCACACCCTCAATATCTAATCCAGTATAAGTACTTTTATTTGATAGAAATCTTTTCCAAGGCGATTCCCCAGCACCAACATCAATAATATTACCTTCCAAATTAATAAATTCAGATTGTAGAAAATTGAAAATTGTTTTTAATTGAAAATCTATTAAACATCGTAAATTAAGTAAAAATAAATTTTTACTTTGAACTGGGATGGGTTTAAAGGGTTCTTTGCCCATTAAAATTGATTTCTTATTTTGTCATTGTTAGAAAAGCTTATAATACGATATTGGTGCATAAGTACCCTTTTCTATTGAAAGAAGTCTAATAAATCTTTAAAAAAACCCTTAAGAATCAAGGGTTTAATTATACAAATTGGTGGAGCTGGGGGGCATCGGTCAGCTTTGTCATATCCCCTCATATCCTGTATTAAGCCAATAGAATCGTCCTAATCAAAAACTTACGTAGTCCATAGTAGTCATTATCTTGTATTGCAATCTCATGTCAAGTGGCATACGAAGTGGCATACGAACTTAAAAGTGGCATACGAATTTGCTTAAAGGCTATTTGCCCCTGTTCTAGTTTTTTGAAATTTTTATATTTTTATATTTTTATATTACAATAGATAGATGTTCAAAAAAAGTATAATCACATTTCTAGTTTTTTTAAGCCTACTATTTAACATACAGTTAGGATTTACCCATGACGTTGATCATATTAATCATGGCCATCATGAAAGTTCACTTGAATGCGAGGATTGTCTTTTAAAGCAAAACTTAGTTGAGTCAACTGATTTAACTTCTGATTTTTATAATGATAATCTCAATGATTCCAACCTTAACGACAATTATGATTTAAGTGATAGTTTTACTTATATCTTTGTCGCCTACCAATCCAACGCACCCTAAAGACTCCTTTAAATAAAATTTAAATTTTTTTAATATTATTTTAAGGAATTATTATGCGTAATATATTTTTATGCGTCCTTTTGCTATGCACTATAGTGCATGCAGAGGGTGAACAAAGGTTGGAAATAAATGAAATACCAGTCACAGCAAATCCACTTGGCTTATCAGCTGATGAACTAGCGAATCCTGTTCAGATTTTTAATAGAACAGAATTACAAAATAGGAAGAACTCATCTTTAGGTGCTGTATTTGATGGTGTCCCAGGTATCACAAATAATTCATGGGGTGATAGCGTTGGTCAGCCAGTGATTAGAGGTATGGATAGTAATCGAATCAAAATACTTAATAATGGCATGGAGATTAAAGATGTGTCTAACATGTCAGGCGATCACGCAGTTGCGATCGATACTTTGTCTTCAGATCAGATAGAAGTTATTCGAGGTCCAGCATCTATTATTTACGGAGGTGGTGCTGTTGGAGGAATAATTAATATAGTTGATCATCGAATACATAGTGAATATATAGATGGTTTATTCGGAAAATATGACCAAAGTTTTGGCGGAGCAAATAACCAATCATCAAGTGCTTTTTCTGTTGATTACGGCCATAACGATAACCTTATGTTTCATTTGGATGGATACCGACGAGATAGTAAAAATCTTAGTATTCCAGGCTTCTCTGTTTCAAAAAGGCTAGTTGAATCAGATTCAGAGTTTACAAGAGACAAATACGGCAAGGATACCTTGCAAAGTTCGGATAATAAATCTGGTGGTGTTTCATTAGGTGCCTCTCATTTTTTTGATAGTGGGTACACTGGCTTAGCTTTTTCAGGCCATCGAGTAGATTATGGTAATCCACTTGAAGCTGGTGGTAAATTTGATCTAAATACTAATAAATATGATTATGTATTGGAAAAAAATAAAATATCGCCTCTTATTAGTAAGATGAAATTCAAGTTAGGATATAGTGATTACGATCATAAAGAGCTTGAGCCTGATGGTGCGGTGGGTGCTGAATTTATTGATAAGGGCACTGATGGTAAGTTAGAATTTGTTCATTCATTCTTTAATAAATCACCAGGGGTTTTAGGATTTGATTTTGGGAAATCGAATTTTTCAAAAAGTCAGGGCGCCCCATTAATTGCTAATAATCAGCGTAATAACTTTTCTTTTTATTTGCTTGAAGATTATTTCGTTGGTAAGCATAAAGTCAGTATTGGCTTTAGACATGATTTTAATCGTTATCGATCTAATGATTTCACAAGTGATGATGGTTGTACTGTAGCTTATACTGATAGTTCAGATTGTGCAGCAGAAAGTGGTACTGAGCTCTCAACTAACTTCGGTAAGACGAATAAAACTTTCAATAGTAATAATCTGACCTTAGGAACTACATCAGAGCTTAATAAACAATGGAAACTATCCTTAAATTTAAGCCATAATGAAAGAGCACCAGCGCATAATGAGCTTTATTCTTATGGGCATCATCATGCAACAGAAACGATTGAACAAGGCTCTAGAGATTTAAAAAAAGAGCGTTCAAATACCATCGATGCTCAATTTAAATGGAGCAATCAAAAAACTAATTTTACTTTTAGCCCTTATTACACTGATTTTCCGAGCTATATTGGATTATTAAATTCTGGAGAAACTCAGAATCACCTCCATGAAGGAGAGGATGAAAGTGAAGCAATAGCTGTCTACAAAACCCAAAATATACCAGCAAAATTTTATGGGTTTGAAGTTCAAGGAAGTTTAAGTTTACCCAATAATTATGGTCTAAATATATGGGGTGATTTTGTTAGAGCCAAAAACAAAGATGGTGGAAATCTTGCAAGGATTCCTCCTGTTCGAATTGGTACTGGACTTTCTTATCAGCGAAATACTTTTAGCAGTAGTTTGGATTTAATGCATGTCTTTAATCAGACTAATATTGGTCCCTATGAGTTAAAAACTGATGATTACACTAATATGAAGCTAACAATGAATTATCAACTTCCAATGAGTAATGATATTAGTCTTTATTTAAAAGGGGATAATCTTTTGGATCAAGAAAAAAGAGATCATACTTCATTTTTAAAAGATAAAACTTTAATGGGAGGTAGGTCAATTATGTTAGGTGTTACAGGTGATTTCTAATTAAAAAATAGATGGAATTTAAAATGCTTTAGGTTATAAATCTTAAGTTAAGACAATAAAAAAACCACCTACGGGTGGTTTTTTTATGACTAATTGGTGGAGCTGGGGGGCATCGGTCAGCTTTGTCATATCCCCTCATATCCTGTATTAAGCCAATAGAATCGCCCTACTTACAATCTTACGTAGTCCATAGTAGTCATTGTTGTGTATTGCAATCTCATGTCAAGTGGTACACGAAGTTAAAAGTGGTACACGAATTTGCCCACATAATTGTGTGGGGGTAAACTGATTTTTATTTATCAGGCTTGGCACAGGGCCTGCTTAATAAAAGATTATCGCGTTCTTCTAAACAATAATAATGTTTATTACCAGCATAAAACTCTTCTACACATTGATTAATCTCATCTTCGCTATCAACGAGTGAGATTAATTTTAAGTCACTGGTATTAATCATATTATTGGCTAATAAATCTTTTTCTATCCATTCCATCGAATCCGACCAGAATTCTTTTCCTACCAATATAACCGGAAACTGTTTTATTTTTCCAGTCTGCATCAATGTTAAAACTTCAAATAATTCATCTAAAGTTCCAAACCCTCCAGGAAAGACAACATAAGCCGAAGCATATTTAACAAACATAATCTTTCTTGTAAAAAAATAATGAAAATTAAAGCTCATGTCCTGATATTGGTTAGGGGCTTGTTCATTAGGCAGATGAATATTTAAGCCGATACTAAGTGATTTACCGGCAAAAGCACCTTTATTTATTGCTTCCATAATCCCAGGACCACCTCCCGATAAAATAGAGAATCCTAGATTAGATAATTTGTAGGCAATACTTTCAGCCATTTTGTAATACTTGTCGGTAGGCTTTGTTCTAGCACTTCCAAACATGGATATTGCCGGCATGATTTTATTGTGCCCTGATATCTCCAACACTTCCTTGATAATGGGTTCGAATTCATCATTCATTATATTTTTATTATGGATAGCTAGGCACCTAAGTCTGATAATAAGTAGTGCAAGTGCATGGAAATTCGTTCTGGTGTTGCCTAGAGCAGCATGTCCATTCGGACGATTTATATCGGCAGTGATCTAAGGTACATTAGGTTTATTTCTTACAAGGAGGAATGATATCGTCTGTAAGAATAATCACACAGTGCCTGATTAACCACAACCATTACCTGTTAGCTTTTCATGGAGAGACGTCTAGGCAACACCGGAACGAGCTCCCATATAACCAAACTACTCCTATAATTTATATTATTCAAGAGCTTTCTATAAAATCAGGTTACCCCCAGACTATTAAGTGGGCAAATGAATGCGACCTGACTAAAGCTAACTTTGATTCGTCTAATAGGTATCTAAAATATATAAGGATATAAAAATGAAACGCTTATTCGTGATTCTGATTCTAATATCAAATGCAGCTCTTGCCGGAACAACGAATGAAATTCTCAAAAATTTACCTAAAAAGGTAGTTGAAATGATTTCAGAATATCCGCAAGCTCTCCAGCTTCAAATGGACTGTTTTGGTTATCCCACTATAAATATCAATGCCTGTAAGGAGGTAGCCAATATTAATCATCAAGGGTCTATGTATGCAAAACATAATCTAGGATTTACTTATCAGAATGGACTAAATGGACTAAATCAAAGTTATTCAGAAGCCTTCTTTTGGTATTTAAAAGCATCGAACCAAGGGTTAGCAAATTCTTCATATAATCTAGGGCGAATGTACGAGTATGGGTTAGGTATGCAGACTAGTCATGTTATGGCTAAATCTCTATATATAAAAACAATGGTTCAAGAAGATACCGGTCCAGCCGCAGCAAAAGAAGCTTTTGAAAGACTAGGAGTTTTAACATTATTAGCTATGAACCAGAAAGTAGAGCAAGGCTCCATGGACGAAGAAGTAAGGTTTAGGTTTGCCAAAATGTTAAAGCCTTGGCAAATTGATGAAGCTAATACATATTTTGAGTAGTTTTTTCATTTATTTAAATGGGCTTAACCAAATCACTATTAGTCTCGTCAAGAATAACCTCGCGTCTGCATGGAGAAGCCCCTGATTTATTACAATGAATCCCATGCAAATAGAATATAAATATTTTCTTGTCTTCATCATACTCAATATGTTGAGCTAAATAATCATAAGCTAGATTAAACCCATCTTTATTAGATATATATATTAAATGTAATGGTCCATAGGAACCAGCAAATAAAGCCCCTGCAACAACTATCTTATAATCATTTTTGGTATCTTGGTTAATATCAAATGTTGTAAAGCTTACTCCATGATTAGCAGCGAAATCTTCTAAGCCATTGCAAGTTTCTGCAACTCTCTGATAAATAACTTCAGGAAAATTATAAGCAGCTACATTATTTTTACATAAAGCAACCTCATCAGCTTTGTATTTGATTAGAGGTATTTCTTTACTTATAACTAAATGAGGTAATAACAATAAGAGTAGGAGTAGTTTTTTCACCAGAGTCATTGTATATTTTTTAGAAGTCCTTTCCATTTGGGGACTTGTCTGATTTACTCAAACTCATTTGGAGCATCAATTTTTTAATATAATTGACATTGATACTTGGTGCTTTAGTAGATAAAAAATTTCTATCTAAAATCACAATTTTATTATAGTTATTGTATGTATACAAAAATATAAACTCCTTATCGTCATCACCAATAAATTTTGTATAATCCCCATTTACTTTACAAAATTGACCATCCATTATTCTAATGCTGCTGTAATTTATAGAGCCTGTACGAAAGCAATTCTTGATTTCTAAATTCATAAAGCTAAACTCATTATCAACTAAGCTAAAAATAATGGCATTATTATTTTCCATAAAAATCTCCTTATTCAGATAATTAGTTCTAATAATATGATAACCATCTAACTCCTTGCTAATATCAAGAAATTTTTCATTAAAATTATTTTCATCGAAACCAGACTGACCGTTGTAAAAAAATTTCCATTTATTTATGGATTCATTCTTTAGTGAATGAAATGAAAGCAATGAAAAGATAATCCCTAAAATAACTATACTAAAACTAATGCTTAGAATAGACAAAATAATAATTAAAGAGATAATTAGATCATGAATCATAAAAGGAATAATGCTCGATAAATTTATTGCTCTTATTAAAGCATTTGGATCAGCTATAATTTGAGAATTCAATAAAAAACTATTGTCACCAAATATTAAATAAGTATGATTATTATTTTTAGTTAGAGTGGCTAAAGGTAGCCTTCCAATTTTATCAGTTGGCTGCCATTTATAATCGCCCACCCAAAGCCATTCATTAATATTTGGTTCAGAAAACCATAAGTCACCGGATAAAATCGTTTTATCAAAAAACCCCACAGTAGTACTTGCACCCCTATTAAACACTGAATTATTTGGCCAATCCATAAAATCAATAGATCTTAGAAAGCCAGAATAATCTGAATTATTTCTTGGAACAGTAAGGTCATCATTAATAACAGATTTCCCAACAAATTCATTAATAATGTCTCTAGATCCAGAATAATTTGTATGTTCACCAGCTATTATAATAGTTAACTTTTTATTCGAGTTCTTGAGTGAATTAAGTTTAACTAAAAAGTTTTTATCCGCATTAGAGACCCAGGGAATGAGTATGAGGGAATTGTCAGTTAAGTCATTAACATCGACTAATCTCTGAAATTTTGTACCAGTAAATTCTAATGCCTCATAATAATTCATAAAATATTTAGCTTCATAAGAGCTTTTATCACTGGGAAGAAGATAATAAAAACTTTTATTTACGCCGACATTAAACTGGATGAATGTAATGAGAGAAATGACAGATAAAATAAAAAATAAAAGATTGCTTTGTTTGACAGCTTGGTCATTATGATCATTAATATTTATTAGAATAGATAATAAAGTAATAAAAGCAGTTATATTTATCGTATAAAAAATTTGTATATTAAATTTAAAAAATAATGTTGTTATACCTATTAATATTGTTAGAGACAAGATCAAGAACATTATCTTTCTAATTACTGAAAAAAATATTACTAGCAATAATATATTAGGAATTACTAACCCAATGGATGGAAATATGGAGCTATTAAGAAAATATGAAATTAAATTTTGAGACAGAGAGGTTTCAAGAAAAATTAATAGCACTCCTATGCCAACATACTTTTGGCGCTTCGATAAAAAGGACAAAACAAAAATACTTATTACAAGATTAAGGGAAATAAAACCCTTTACAGCTAATAAAAATAGAATGATACAAAAAAATAACTTTAGTAATCCTGCTATTTTAATTTTTTCAAGCTCTTCTTTAGCAATAAATATTAGAGCTAACAAAATAAAAATAATGTTATAAATAAAACCAAATGGTAATAAGAAGTTAAGAATTCCGACTGAAAGAATTAACTTTTCTTTATTCATTTGCCGTAGACAATGTTGTAAGTATAGTTAAGTCCATTTGGATCGCGCTGATGGATTAGCTCTATCGCTGATATATTATTATTATCTTTTCTAAATTTTATTCTCCATTCAAGCATATCTTCAGATACATAGTTTGATGGGCAATTACCTAAAACTAATTCATCTAAACAATTAATATTTATAAATGATATGGCTTGATTAAGAAGCGAGAATAAATATGTTTCTATATTCTTAGAGGGGTTAAAATTATCGACAATTTTCTCAGTAAATTTACCATTTACAATCATTCTTCCATCTTCAAATAATCCATATTTAGTAAATTGATTTAACTTATTTTTATTATTACTAACAAACTCTTTAGTAAGATGGATATTAAACTTTCCATTTATAAGCTTTGCAAGCATTCTTTCTTGTTGGACTGCAATATTGCTAGGTATTATTCCTTCCCAAATGTCTCCAATAACTGAGTCCGAGAATTGATCTGATGAGAATGATATATTCAAAAACCCTCCTTGATATTCCGAATGAGTAGGTCTTACTATAAAACTTTGAATAATATTATTCATATACTGTAGCTTGAATAATGAGCTATTGGAGGAATAGGTTAGCCAACTTATATTCTTAATTGCAAATGTTTGATCTCTTAACAATAAATTATCTTTTTCATGTCTGGGTGACTCGACAAACCCGTAATTACTTTTTTTCCTAATATAAATACCTAATTCAGAAAGCCATTCCTTAATTTGTATATCCGATGATTGATCTTTGGAAAATAATAATGTTAGTGATCCGCCGTTTCTAACATAATCAATAACTTCATATGTATGTGGCAATTGATTAATTGTTGGTTGTATTGCCAGAATTTTACTTGATTCCTCTAAATTGAGGGTTTTCTCTTTTTTGTCAAAAATTATTGGGTTTAGACCGTTCCTATTCAAAGAACCAACTATCCGTGTAAAATTACTTTCTCCAATCGGCAGCAGTTGGTTTAAAAATTCATAATTTACGTTTTTACCGGAATAAACAGCAGTGTCATAGTCAGTTCCAGTGCTTAATTTTTGGAGCATCTGGTTTCCAGTTATATATGACAATAAAAGATAAATTAAGAGTAGGAGCAAACCAAATGAATAATTTTCTTTTGACTTAAAACTTAATTGAAATATTAAGTATAAGAGCATACCTATTAATAAATAATGCATAAAATCATATAATTTTGTTTCACAAATTGTTAAAATATTAGTCACATATTTTTTGTACATTTCTTTTGAAATTGAGAAATTAGACCAAGGCGTGCTATCCAACAATATATAGACCCTGCCTTTTTTGTAATTAGTCTTACCAAATGAAATATGGTTAATAAATGGCAATGATAATTGCGGTTGGAATTTACCAAATCTATTAGAATTAGAATAATCCCCATCTTCAGAATAAGATAAGTTATAAGAGTCTAGCGGGATAAAATTAGCTGGAAAATTCTTCAGGGAGGTCCCCGTTAACCATTCCATTTTCTCAATGTTTGAATCCGCAGAAGGGAAAAGAAAAGATGTGAAAGAGTTGGTATGTCTATTTGGACGGCCTTTTTTGTCGAATACTGCTGTTTCGGATATTAGAATTCCGAACTTATTAAGCAATTCATTTAAGTAGAATGTTGAATTATAAAGATTAGTGTGATCTGAAATGACTAATAAATGCCCGCCATTCGAAACCCACTTTGACACTTTCTCGATGTAAATTCTGCTTAGCTGTTTAATTGGCATTTTTATTATCAAAAGTGTTTTATTTTTATTTAATACAATGCCTTCTTCTTTTTTAAACGATGAAGTCTGATATTTTCTTTGAATAAATTCCCTTAATATTGAGTAGGAATAAAAATAATTTCTTCCAAAAGATTCTTCGTTGAAATTATTATTTACTGAAGCCCAATTTCCATGAGATTCATCAAAAACTATTTCTTCATATTTTTTACTAGCTGATAAAGAAAAAAATAATATTAAAACTACTAAAAAAAATATTATTGGTTTATATTTGAAATCTACTTTCTTTTTAGGCGGTACAATATTTCCGGAATTTATGAAAACTAAAGTTGATATAGTTAATATTAGGACTCTTGTTAATTCTGATGAAATTATGTTGGGATTTATCCAATTATTTGAAAATAAAATTAAGCCAAAAGTAATAAATATATATAAATAAAAACTTACTATTTCTTTTCTAAATTTTTTTTCATACAGGATCAATATCAATAAAGAGGGTAAAAGTATTAAAAGAATGCTAGAAATATTAGTTCCATTTATTGTAATATCTGAAATCAATGCAAGTAAATATAAAAAATATTTAGTTGCGATTAATCCGATGGCAATATTCACCGCAATTGCTTTATAACCTTTTTTAAATAAAAAAATGGGATATAAAATTACTAATGACTCATACCCGATAAATAATGAAGCTAAAATTATAATTAATGCTAGGAATATCTCTTTTGTTTTAAGGTTGGCCTGTAACAAAAGTGTTGTAGCGAAAATAAAAAAACCATAAATATTATTTTCTATTACTGCTGAACTAACGCCTAATAAAGATATTGTAAGGAAAAAAAAACCCTGGTTATTCACCAGGGTTTTATATAAATTGAA
>CAJQTF010000025.1 GCA_905618945.1 uncultured Methylophilaceae bacterium | reverse complement strand
AAGCTAGTTTTAAATTAGGTATGAAACTCAATAGTCATTTTTCAACTGAGATTAAAGCAGCGCACAAACAAAAAGATATCAAGGGATTTGGCACAAGAATAGGTTTGGGAATTATTGGCAAAGTTAAATTATCAGATAATTTAAACGTTTATATGAGAGTCGGTGCTGGAAATAAAAAAACAAATACAAAGGCTTTTAATTTTTGGGCTATCACCCCAGGATTGAAATATAAGATTGATGATAAATGGTCGATTAAGGGTGGTGTAAGATTTCGTGATGCGTTTGATACAGATAAGTACCGTGATTATACAAAAACATTAAAAGTAGATATTGGACATAAGCTTACTGAGGGCAGATCGTTATCATTAGGATTTAAACGGAAAGTAGGCGACAGTGAATACAATGCAATTGGTGTTGGATACGGGGTTAGTTTTTAGGTAAGCCTTCTATCCTTCACTCGCTAAATTAATTGTGTATTTAGGAATCTCAATTGTAAGGTCTTTATCTTTTACGATAGATTGACAAGATAATCTAGATTGTGAACAAAGACCCCAAGCTTTATCAAGCATATCATCCTCATCCTCATCAGAATCATTTAGTGATTCAAGACCTTCTTTTACGACTACATGGCATGTTGTGCATGCGCATACTTTTTCACATGCATGTTCGATATGGATATGATTCTTTAATAAAGTGTCGCATATAGAGTCACCTGTTTTAGCCTCTATAATATCTCCATCTGGACATATTTCATGGTGAGGTAGGACAATTATTTTTGGCATCTTAAAATTCCAATGAGTTAAGTGATTTGCCTGTTAAGGCTTTTTGAATAGATCTGTCCATTCGTTTTGCTGCAAAAGATTGACTGTCATCATTTAGTTTTTTAGTTAATTCTTCTATATTATTTCTGTCAGAAGACTCAAGAGACTTCTTTAATTCATTTAATGTTTCCTGTAATAAATTTAGCTCTTTTTCTTTTAATAAGTCAGAGTCTTCGTATATTGCATTTTTTATCATTTCTAGAAGCTGTGACCCCTCTATTTTTATTTCAGACAGGGCTCTAGATTCTTTGTCTTCGCTTGCAAGGTTAAATGAATCCTCAAGCATTTTTTTTACTTTATCATCAGACAGTCCGTATGAAGGTTTAACTTCAATTTTTGATTGAATTCCAGTTGATTGCTCTTTAGCACTAACTGAAAGTAGTCCATCAGCATCAACCTGAAAAGTAACGAGAATTTTAGCTGCTCCAGCCACCAGCGGAGGAATTCCTTTAAGTGTAAATTTTGCTAGTGACCTACAATCCCGAACTAAATCTCGCTCTCCTTGAACAACGTGAATTATCATTGCTGTTTGCCCATCTTTATAAGTTGTAAACTCTTGACCCATTGATACAGGTAGGGTTGAGTTACGGGGTATGATTCTTTCTACAATATCACCCATAGTCTCAACACCTAAAGATAAAGGAATGACGTCAAGGAGAAGAAGGTTGTCGTTAGTATTGCCAGCTAAAATATTTGCTTGTTGCGCTGCACCCAAGGCAACAACTTCGTCTGGGTTAAGG
Organism: uncultured Methylophilaceae bacterium; assembly: GCA_905618945.1. GTDB lineage: Bacteria > Pseudomonadota > Gammaproteobacteria > Burkholderiales > Methylophilaceae > BACL14. The sequence continues at coordinate 5,199 of CAJQTF010000025.1, read as the reverse complement.
TTGTTAAGAAGAGGTTGCTTAAAGAACTCTTTTACTGCATTTTGAATACATGGCATTCTAGTAGAGCCCCCAACCATTACAACCCCTTGAATTTGAGAAACGCTTAATTCAGCATCGCGCAGTGCTTGAAGAGTTGAGCTGATTGTTTTTTTTGTAAGTTTTTTGGTAATTTCTTCAAATTCTTGTTGGCTTAATTCACATTGAATATTAATTTTTTTATCAATGGTCTCGTTAATTTTAATTGAATCTTTATTGGTGAGTGCTTCTTTTATCTCTCTAGATAGGGCGAATAATTTTTGTTTTATTTTGGAGTTAGTTACATTTATTTTATTACTCTTACAAAGCCATTCAAAAATTACCTGGTCGTAGTCATCCCCGCCAAGATTTGCATCACCATGAGTAGCTTGAACTTCAAATATTCCTTTGGATAAATTTAATATCGAAACATCAAATGTACCACCACCCAAATCAAAAATAACAAAATTTCCTTCTTTATTTTGATCTAATCCATAAGCAACTGCTGCAGCTGTAGGCTCATTAATCAATCGAAGCACATTAATACCTGCAAGCTTTGCGGAATCTTTGGTTGCTTGTCTTTGAGCATCATCAAAATAAGCTGGAACTGTGATCACTGCACCATACAACTCATTACCAAGACTCTCTTCCGCTGTTTCTTTAAGTTTTTTTAATATATCAGATGATACTTCAATAGGATTTTTAATGCCTTTATCAGTTTGGATTCCAATTACACCATCGTCATCTTTTAAATCCAAAGAATAAAATTTTGTATCAATATCAGATAAATTTTTACCTATCAAGCGCTTAACGGATGAAATGGTATTTTTAGGGTCTTTAATTTGTAGATTTTTTGCTTCACTACCAACTATAGGATTACTTGATGAGTAATGAACTACTGATGGTAACAAACGTTCTTTATTTCCTTGTTCTAGGATACTAACTGCCCCACTGACGACTGATGCAATAAGAGAGTTGGTAGTACCAAGGTCTATACCTACGGCAAGACGATGCTCATGAGGCATTGTACTTTTTCCTGGTTCAGAAATTTGAAGAAGGGCCATTATTTTGTCTCGATTAAGTTAATTTGTTGAATAATTTTATAATTTAATTTATCAATAAATTGTATTTCATTTAAGATTTCCATAGCACCATCCCAATTTTTATCTGTATCACATACACTCTCTAAGTTGCTTAAATTTTTTTGATATTCACCATTAATTAGAAGTCTGAATTTTTCTAGCTCGCTTTTTTGTTCTGATATAGATTCTAGATGTTCCTCCCATTCCATTTGTTGCATTAAAAAACTAGGAGGTAAAGTTGAATTGTTTTCTTCAGATTTTAAATTTATTTTAATCAAATATCTAGCTCTTTTTATTGGATTTTTAAGTGTTTGGTATGCATCATTAACCTCTGTAGATTTTATTAATGATTGATTTTTTTCAATTTGGCTTGCTGATACAAATTTATCAGGATGGATTTCTGCTTGAATTATTCGGTAAGATTTTTGTAGCCTATCAAGATCAATATTAAACTGCATAGGAAAATTAAATATTTCAAAATAATTTTTTGTCAAACCGTAAAACTCTCTCCACAGCCACAGCTATCTTTAACATTAGGATTATTAAATTGAAATCCTTCATTTAGGCCTTCCCTTGTGAAATCTAATTCTGTTCCATCAATATAGATGAGGCTTTTAGGATCGACTAAAATTTTAATTCCATGACTTTCATATATTTTATCTTCTGGCAAAGCATCGTCTACGAACTCTAACGTATATGCCATTCCAGAACAGCCGGTAGTTTTAACTCCTAATTTCAAGCCAATACCTTTACCTCTTGATTTAAGATATTTTTGAGCTCTTTCGGCAGCTTTTTCTGTTATCGATATAGCCATTATTTTTTCTTAGATTTAAGGTCAGCTACGGCTGCTTTGATCGCATCTTCTGCTAAAACTGAACAATGAATTTTAACTGGAGGCAGTGCCAATTCTTCAACTATAGAAGTATTTTTTATGGCTTGTGCTTCGTCTAGAGTTCGGCCTTTAAGCATTTCCGTAACAAGTGAACTTGATGCAATAGCCGAGCCACATCCATATGTTTTAAATTTAGCATCTTCAATAATTCCATTTTCACCTACTTTAATTTGTAGCTTCATAACATCACCACAAGCAGGTGCACCGACCATACCAGTTCCAACTGTTGGATCTTCTTTGTCAAATGAGCCAACATTCCTTGGATTCTCGTAATGATCTAATACCTTATCGCTATAAGCCATAATTAATTTCTCCTAAAAATTTTAATGTTCTGCCCATTCTACCTTTTCTAAATCTACACCATCTTGAAACATCTCCCAGAGAGGTGATAACTCTCTAAGTCTACCTATTTTTTCTTTTAAAAGCTCAATCGCATAGTCGATATCTGATTCTTTAGTAAAGCGGCCAATTGAAAACCTTATTGAGCTATGGGCTAATTCGTCTGATCTACCCAGCGCCCTTAATACATAGCTTGGCTCAAGGCTTGCTGAAGTGCAAGCAGAACCACTTGAAACCGCGATACCTTTTATTGCCATAATAAGGGACTCACCTTCAACATAATTAAAACTAATATTGAGATTGTGTGGAACCCTTTTTTCAATATCACCATTTACGTATGTTTCTTCAATCTCAGTTAGCCCAGACAAAAGACGCAATTGTAATTTTTTTATGTGAGCATTTTCCGTTTCCATTTCCTCTCTAGCAATTCTAAATGCTTCTCCCATACCAACAATTTGATGGGTAGCTAAAGTACCTGAGCGCATTCCTCTTTCGTGCCCACCGCCATGCATTTGCGCCTCAATTCTGATGCGAGGTTTACGCCTAACATACAAAGCACCTACACCTTTAGGTCCATAGGTCTTATGAGCCGAAAAACTCATGAGGTCTACAGGTAATTTTTCTAAATCAATCTCTACTTTACCTGTGGCTTGAGCTGCGTCCACATGAAAAATAATTTTTTCTGCCCTGCATGCTTTACCAAGTGCATCAATATCTTGAATCACTCCAATCTCATTATTAACCATCATTACTGATGCAAGAACTGTGTCAGGCCTAATTGCATCTTTGAATTTTTTAATATCTATAAGACCATCAGGTTCTGGTTGAATAAAAGTTGTTTCATAACCTAGTCGCTCCATCTCCCTAACAGCATCAATAACTGCTTTATGCTCAGTTGCAACACTAATAATATGTTTACCCTTAGAGGAATAAAAGTTGCTAGCTCCCTTGATAGCCAAATTATTTGATTCCGTAGCTCCTGATGTCCAAATAATCTCCCTAGGGTCGGCATTAACTAATTTTGCGACTTCATTCCTCGCATTCTCAACTGCTTTTTCTGCTGTCCAGCCATAAGGGTGGCTACGTGAAGCTGGATTACCATAACTTTCTGTTATGAACGGAATCATTTTCTCAGCAACACGAGGATCAACAGGTGTTGTCGCAGAATAGTCCATATAAATTGGCATTGCTGATGTTTCATTGGTCATAATTTTCCTTACCTTTTTAAGCTGCCATAGCAGTGAGTTGTTTTAATCTACTTACTTCTGTCTTTAAAGCTTCTAAAAAAGATTTAACTTCACCTTCTTTAGTTTTTATTCCCAAACTTACTCTCAAAGCACCTTGAGCTAATTCTGGCTCAACCCCCATTGCTAATAACACGTGACTTGCGTCCGAGCTATTACTTGAACATGCTGAACCACTTGCAATTGCATATCCCTTTCTATCCAAAGCTGTTAGCAATGTGGACCCGTCAATATTGTTAAATGCAAAAAAAGTTGTATTATCCAACCTTTCAGTTTGCTCCGCAAAAATAACAGCGCCTAACCCCTTTAATTCTCTTTCAAGAAGAAGGCGATATTTTTTCACTTCATTGTTAATAATGACAATATTTTTTTGAACTCGTTCACATGCTTTACCAAATCCTACTATGGCTGCTATGTTTTCAGTTCCACTCCGTAACCCTTTTTCTTGACCACCACCCATTAAGTGTGGGTATAGATCTATTTTCTTATTCAAGATAAGCGCTGCAGCGCCTTGTGGTCCATAGATTTTATGACTAGAGATGGTCATAGCATCAACCCCCAATTCTTCAAAATCTACATTAATTTTACCAATTGCTTGAACAGCATCTGTGTGGGTTTGAATATTACGAGATTTTGCCCATTTTATTATAGCAGGCATATCTTGAATAACACCGGTTTCATTATTAGCCATCATGACTGATAAAAATGTAATATTTTTTTGTTCTTCATTGCTTAGAGCTGAGACATTTAATAAGCCATTGATATCAACTGGTATTTGTGTGTTTTTAAAGCCTCTTGACTCTATGGATTTTATTGGCTCACTAATACAAGGATGCTCTATTGAGCTGAAGCCAAAATGGCTGTCAGGGTAAGATCGGCATATTCCATGAATAATTGTATTGTTGGACTCAGTTCCACTCGATGTAAAAATAACTTGTGAGGGATGTGCATTTACGGAGTTCGCTACCTTTTCTCTCGCCTCTTCTATAGCTGTTTGAACATTCCTACCAAAACTATGGTTTGATGAAGGGTTTCCTTGCTGGGCAGCTAAAAAAGGCATCATAGTATCTAATACTTCAGGATGTACTGATGTAGTTGCATTGTGATCAAAATAAATCATTTAAATGGCTCCCAACTCATTTTTAACTATATTGATTTTTTTTGGGGCAAAATAAATAGATTGCTCACCTGATTTATTTTTTTGCTCATCAATTAGTTGGGCTAAAGTAAGGCTTTCTAAATAGTCTAAAATTTTGTGGTTAAGAGAGGCCCATAAGTTATGGGTAATGCAGCGCCCACCCTCGTGACAGTTTTCATTTCCACCACACTTTGTTGCATCTATCTGTTCATCTACTGATGTAATAATATCTTTCACTGTTAATGTTTTACAGTCGATTGCAGTTCTGTATCCACCACCAGGACCTCGAACACTACTTACCAATCCCCCGCGTCGCATACGGCCGAATAGTTGTTCAAGATAGGAAAGCGATATAGATTGCCGCTTACTAATTTCAGCAAGTGTTACTGGCCTATCGGATTCATTAAGTGCTAAATCCAGCATTGCAGTAACAGCAAATCGACCTTTTGTAGTTAATTTCATTAGGAGTATTTTATAATACTTGACTAT
>CAJQTF010000024.1 GCA_905618945.1 uncultured Methylophilaceae bacterium | reverse complement strand
AAATGAGCCGACATACTTCAGACCGCTTGGCCATGTATATGTCCCAGTCCCATCTTTCTTATTATTCTTCCATGAGCCGACATACTTCTGACCATTTGAGTAAGTTTTTTCACAAAGAGAACAGTTATCTCTTATGAATTCCGGTGCAGCTGAACTCAACATAGGTATTAAGAATAAGAGTAGGAGTAGTTTTTTCAACAAAATAACCCAAGATAATTGTAAAGATAATTATATGGAAACGGTACAGATTCTACTGATTGAATCCTGTCACACCTGTATTGGCTTTCAGCAGTAAACCAACTTAACAAAAGAAATAAGAGCAATAAGATTACTGCAACTATAAGAATCCATTTAATTAGTTTTTTCATAAGACCAGTTTACCCCCAGACAATTAAGTGGGCAAATGGGTGTTTCATCACTTATAATAATAATCATCTAAATCAATAAATTCTCATGAAAAAATTAAAAGTTATAGAGTTATTTGCAGGCGTCGGGGGCTTTAGACTTGGTCTTGAAGGCTATAAAGGAAAATCTTCCTCTTCAAATTATACAAAAAAACTCTCAACAGTATTTGAGGTTGTATGGAGCAACCAATGGGAACCATCAACCAAAGTTCAACATGCATCATCTATATATGAGGCAAGATGGCCTAATTCAGAACATAGCAATGATGATATTGCCGATATAGATGTAACTAAACTACCTAAATTTGATTTAGTAGTTGGGGGATTTCCTTGTCAAGATTATTCAGTTGCTACAACATTAAAAAATTCAAAGGGTTTAATTGGTCGTAAAGGTATTTTATGGTGGTCAATTCAGAGAATATTAAATGAAGTTAAACATAAGCCAAATTATCTATTGTTAGAAAATGTCGACCGTTTATTAATATCACCATCCAAGCAAAGAGGCAGAGACTTCGCCATCATTCTTCAGAGCTTAAATGAGTTAGGTTATGCTGTTGAATGGAGAGTCATTAATGCTGCTGATTATGGGATGCCACAGCGAAGAAGGCGCGTGTTTATTTTTGCTTACCACTCATCAACCTCAATCTATAAAAAACTTAAAAATACGCAATCAGAAAACTGGATTTTGAAAGAAGGGTTAATTGCTGAAACATTTCCTGTCACACCAGACCCAAAAAACCATAAGCTAAACGAATTCAAATTACATGGTGATATCGTTCAAATATCAGAGAAATTCAATATTGAAGGAGGTAAGGGAATCTTCTTAAATTCTGGCGTAATGATAAATGGCAATATTTCAACGATGAAAACAAAACCCACTTATGAAGGAAAGTTAAGCACCTTAAAATCTATTATTTATAAGGGCAAGATACCTGATGAATTTTACCTAGATAAAAAACAAAAAAAATTATGGGAAGAATTAAAAGGTGCAAAAAAAATTGAGCGTGAAACTGCAAGTGGATTCAAGTATAAGTTCAGTGAAGGAGCTATGATATTTCCTGATTCATTAGATAAGTCTTCAAGAACCATTATAACTGGTGAAGGTGGTCCCTCTCCTTCTAGATTTAAACATGTTATTGAGACAAAAAAAGGCTTAAGGAGGCTTGTACCAATAGAACTTGAAAGGCTTAATATGTTTCCTGATAATCACACAGAATTTAAAGATGTTACTGACAATAAAAGAGCATTCTTAATGGGTAATGCATTGGTAATAGGAATTGTAGAAAAGCTGGGAGAAACTTTAAAGAAAAGAATCGTTAAAAAATGACTGAATTTTTAAAACCCTTAAAAGAGCTCAAATATGATTCATACGACATAAAATCTATTCTCAATCATGCTAATTTATTATTAGACAAAAATTTAAGAGAAATGGGAGTTCAAGAAGGGCCGCCAAAAAATATTAAAATAGATAAAGGTGACTTTGGGAGCTATGTTGAACAAGGTTATTTTTTTATTGTAAAAAACAATTCCAAAGAACCTGATTTTTCGGAAGTGGGTTTGGAGTTAAAAACAGGAAGCTTTTTAAAAGCTACGGGAAGAGAAACGAAATATCACTCAATATTAGATGGTTATATAGTGAAAGAAGATATGGCACTGGGGTCATTGAATTTCAAAACAATAAAAAGTGAAGTATTTGAAACGAGTTCATTTTTAACTAAAAACCAACACATTCTTTTTGTATTTAATATATTTACCAGAGAAATTCACCACGTTGATAGAAAAATAAACTTCATTGCAACCTTAAAATTTTCAGACCTTGACCCTTTTGACCAAGCTAAAATCAAAAAGGAATGGGAGACTATAAAAAATAATATAGAGACAAAAGGTGCTAACAATCTATCTCAAGGAGACACGGAGTATTTGCAAGCAAAAACCAGTGGCAAAGGTGGGCAAACAAATACAGCTGAAAAGGCAAAATCACGAAAGCATGTATTCTCAAAATCATTTATGCATGAATATTTTAGAAATTTAGAGTTACAAAGAACAGGGAAATATAAACAAAAGAGAAGGTTATTTTCAACACTTGATGAAGTAAGTAAATTATCACTTCAAGATAAAATTTTAGAAAAATTTTCCCCCTATTTAGATAAATCAGATAAAGAATTAATTAAAATATTCCGTATAAAAAACTTTAAAAGTAAACAAAGTCACGCAGACCTAGCAAAATTAATAACAAAATTTCTATTTGATATCCCTGAAGATGTAAAAGACATTAGCTCTTATTTTGATGAATTTTCTAAATCAAATATTAAAATAAAGGCAGTTGTTTTAGACAAAAACTCTACTCCAACACAAGCAACATCATTTCCTGGATTTAAATGGGTAGATTTATGTGAGGAAGAATGGGAAGTATCGGATTTGAAGGATTTATTTGAAACAACGAAATTTCTATTTGTATTTTTTCAAGAAATTGATAATGATATTATTTTAAAAAAAACAGTACTTTGGAATATGCCAGAAGAAGATGTTAAAAAAACAGAAGCTGTATGGAAATATGCTAGAGATATTGTAAATAAAGGCATTATAGTAAAAAAATATAAAACAAATAAAAACAATGAGATTTCCAGAGATACGAATTTACCAGGAGCAAAAATTAGTCAAAAATTAAATAGTATTGTTCATGTTCGACCACATACTAGCAAAATAACAGATACTAACCCTTTGCCAGTTCAAGATAAATTCACCAAGGCTTATGAATATACAAATTATAGCTTTTGGTTGAATTCTACTTATGTAAAAAATGAAATTTTTCTAAAAGAAAATTAGCAAGGGTAGTTTTTTCACAAGGCTAGTTTACTCCCAGACAATTAAGTGGGCAAATGTTGGGTTGAGTTGAAAAACCAAACTGTATACTCAAGCGAAATGTTAAGCGGAAAAATGAGTGAAAATCGTGAGTTTTTAAAACGATACTGTATACCAAACTGTATACTCATGACGAAAATGGGTACTTAAAACCCCTCTTTTACCTATTTTTTACCCTATTTTAACGAAAGTAAGCATGTTTCAGAGTACTGAAAACATTAAAATAGTATCATAAGTTATTGATATTAAAGGGGAAAATAGAAAATGGCGGAAGAGGTGAACTCCGAAGTCAAACCTTATACAGTCTAACAACATCTAGTAAAGCCCTTTCTAACGCCTGTTAATTGTTAGTAAATTTATTAGTCTCATTAGTTATACATCTGTTTCTACGATCTTTTTAATAAGATAAATAGGTCTATTTTTTGACTCAATATAAATACGACCTATATACTCACCCAAAATACCAATAAAAATTAGGTTAAGACTTCCAATGAAAAGAATTACGGTCATCAGGGAAGCATAACCTTCCAGATCAACACCGTAAAATAGAGTTCTAAATAAAATATATAATCCATATAATAAAGATGATAAAGCTCCCAGATATCCAAAAATAGATGACAATTTTAGGGGCGCTAATGAAAAACTAAATAAACCATCTTTTGCCAATTTAAAAAGCTGTAGAGCATTAAACCCTGTTTCGCCTGAAGATCTTTTGGGTCTTGTAAAATCAATGATATGAAAATCATAGCCAACCCATGCAAAAATCCCTTTCATAAATCGCACTTTCTCGGGCAATAAATTTAACTGAATCAACCACGGACTTATCCATTAAGCGAAAGTCACCAACATTTTTTGGTATTTGTGTTGTGGATAACTTATTGTGAATATAATAAAATATATCTGCTGTAAATCTTTTAAATATAGTGTCATCTTTTCTACTTATTCTTCTGGCTAATACTAAGGGTACGCCTGTACTCCATATCGAAATCATTTTTTTAATTAATTCAGGTGGGTCCTGAAGGTCAACATCTATTGGGATAACTGCATCCGCCTGAACATGATCTAGGCCAGCACTTAATGCGGCTTCTTTACCAAAATTACGTGTGAGGATAACTAACTTAACTCTTTTATCATTATGGATAAGTTTTTTGATAATTTCTGAACTTTTATCCTTGCTTCCGTCGTCAATAAAGCAAATAATAAAGTTATAATCTTTTATTGAATTAATGACAATCTTTAAGCGATCGTAGAATAATTTTATTGATACATCATCATTGAAAACTGGAATTATTATTGCTATTGTTTTGATTTTTTTCTACCCTCTTCCTTAGCTTCTTGATTCTTAGCTGCTTGGGCAAGAGCTTCCTGAAGGTCTTTAACCTGAGCATCTACACCTGTTATGACTCTATCTCCTAATTTTTCGATTTCACCAACTACAGACTTTTTAATAATAATCATAGAATTTCTGAACTCAATAGACTCTACCCAACCCTCTTTAATAAATAAAGGTATCTTATTCATCGGAAAGAAAGTTCTAAAAAACACATCTATTGAAATTTGATCTTTCCAAAATTGGATATTGATAACATCAATAAGTTTTTTAAAAAACTATATGCGCTAAATTCATTTAAAATTCCCCCTCCCCATTTGTCCCAATAGAGAGTATGGGTGTCTTCAATTACATACACACCCCCAGGTTTTACCAAAGGAAAATATATCAAAAAACTGCTAATAATATCGTTTGTTTGATGTGAGCCATCATCAATCACAATATCAAGGCTATCAGAAATATTTATAATCTTATCAAAAGTATTTGAATGGTTTACATCACCAACCACAACGTGAACTCGTGAATCATCGTAACGAAGGTTGCCACATAACTTATCTATATCGCAACCTATTAAAGCACTAGCATTTTCAAAAAAAGTTTTCCAGGTTTCTAAGGATCCCCCATTTTGGACTCCAATTTCTAGAAGGCTTAATTTTTCTATACGGTATTTTTCAAATAGCTCATCATAAACAGCCAAGTAGGACGACCACTTATCACTAACTTTTCCGATGTTTTGTTTATGAATTTCTTCAATAGATAGTTTGCTCATCAAGAATGTTTCCTAAAGTTAAACTTAAGTCTACCTCCAGACAATTAAGTAGGCAAATGAAAACTGGAGGAGTATTAAGAAAATGGCGGAAGAAGTGAGCTCCGAAGTCAAAATTAATAAATACTAGCAACATATATCCCTAGTGTTTGAGATTTTATCTTGTTTATTTTTATATCTTACCTGTGCCGTCTAATCTCCACTCAATGTGCGAAATATATTTAAAAGGTTTTTTGTTTACTTGCGTAACTTTTAACCCAATTTGCTCTACTTTTTTAGATACTGCAATTTCAGCTGCAATGCATTCTTCTTTCGTTGCACCTATGGGAAACGAAGATATTTTTTTTAACGTTTCTTTTTTAAATCCCCATATTAGAGACCTTAAATGACGACCATTTTCTCCTGGCTCAATTAGCCATGTTTTTAATAAACTTAAATAATATGGCACCCTATATAAAGGTTTTTTTTGAATATCATAACCAACTACATAATTGAGTATAGAATTAGCCAAAAAATCCCATTTATTATCCCATTTATTATTTATGCTTTCTCCAGTCATCCCAACTTCTTTTTTTGATAATTCATTGATGTAACAAGCTATAAATGATTTCTCTAAAATCATACATTCATCTTGAAGAAACAGGTAAAAATCATAATTTTGATTATTTAAATATGCCGCATTCCAAGATCCAATATTCATGCCGGTATTTGGTCTAGTTAAAGTTCGTACATTATGAAAAAATCCGAGTTGTTCAACTTTGCAATTATCATCATTAATTATAATAAATAGATCACAGTTTTCATTAGTTAAAGAATTAATTAAATTAATTAAATTAATTTTATCTCTTTTATTATAATGTGAAATGGTAATTAGTAATTTACTTTTACTCATTATAATTTTATTGATTCAACATTATTGAAAACTGGAATTATAATCGCTACTGTTTTCATAAAATCCTAATTTTATTTAAATGAAAAGAAATATATATAAATAAATAACTTACAACATTATACTCTGAACCATACCCTACTCTTGTTTCCCCCAATTTTTACTAGAAATATTTTTTTACCAAACCGTATATCAATATAGGGGGTGGTTTTGAGTATTACCCTGTTCATTTGTCCGTATCTAAATGTATATAGCGTCATGGAGTCCCAGTTTTAGATGTGTGTAGGTGTGCTGGGGTGGGCTGTCTAAAATTATACGGTTGCTCTTTAAAATTGAAATTTAGGTAAGCTGAAAGCCATTATAGTTCCTAAAAAACAGGAACAATATAATCTTTGCGAGGATCATGGTTAATGTATCTTTGGCCTAAGACATACTTGCTAATACTTGACCTAATAGATGGTATCGTTTTTAAAATATCTAATAAATAAGATGGGAGCTCTTCACCAAACTTAAATGTGACCCAGAACTCAAATTGAGCATACTGGCATCTATAATATCTTTAAAATTGAATACTGTTTTTTCCATTTTTTTATCCTCTAATTTATACTCTTATGAACTCTAGCTCTTCAGTTCTTTTGGTAATTATGCATAAGAAAGAAAGTAATTACTATAATTTTATGAGTAAAGTCTA
>CAJQTF010000023.1 GCA_905618945.1 uncultured Methylophilaceae bacterium | reverse complement strand
GCTTACTCAGTTACAAATTTTTTTGAATCTGCCCAACCCTTAAATCTGTAGGCAGCGAAAGAGTCTTTATGACTCCATCTATCCTAAATTAAAAGTTATTATGGTCATTTCTTATCTTTTTTTGGTTTACCTTTAGACTCTTTTCTTTTATCTCGACTACCCATTTTAATTCTCCTTTTAATTAAGTCACTTTATCATAATCAGCTTCGTAAATTTTTTAAATTAAGACAGTCGCTAAAGCGAAATTATTTATTGAATAAAGCTAACTATTAGCAAGCCAAAAAAAATTAAAATAACTAACGCCCACCCAATTTTATCAATATAATTTTTTAAAACAAAATCAATTCTATCCCCAAATAATTTAACTAAAAATGCAACCAAATAAAATCTTGATCCCCGCCCTATTATTGAGCCAATAATAAATGGTAGAAAAGCCATATTCAAAACGCCTGCAGCAATCGTAAAAACTTTATAAGGAATAGGTGAAAATCCAGCAATAAGTATCGCCCAAAAACCCCAATCATAAAACCAATTAACTGCATTTTGATAGGCAACCATATATCCAAACTTTTCAACAAAAGGCTCAATATATTCAAATGAAAATTTACCAATCAGATAGCCTAAGATGCCGCCCAACACCGAGCCAATTGTAGTTATAAATGCAAACCTCCATACCTTTGAAGGCTTTGCTAAACACATTGGTGCCAACATAACATCAGGTGGTATTGGAAAGAAAGATGATTCAGCGACGCTCAATACAAATAAATAGTAGCTAGCTTTAACATGCCCAGCTAGAAGTAAAGTTTTGTTGTAAAGCTTCTGGAAAATACTCATATTTTACTTATTACCTCTTATCAAAAAATATAACCCGACTATTAACAAAAATATTTGCTCACTCATAAATAATTTAGGGGTAATGAACCAGTCCCGATGAGCTAAGCCTAAAGCAACAGTCATGATAATAACAATTAGTGTTGCTCCAAATCTTGTTATCAGCGAGCCTAAGTGACTTTTTATAAAGCCACCCAAGATTAACAGCACTCCTGCAGTTAGTTCTGATATAGCAACAAAAGAAGCTAAAGTCTCAGAAAATCCAAAATAATCAATCAACTTTTGTGGTGGTAAAGGAAATTTTCCGTATCCATGAAAAATAAATGAAACCCCTAAGCTTAATCTTAGTAGCCAAGGTGTAATGAAGGTAAAATTATTAAAAATTTGATCAAGTTTTTTATTTAAGCATTCCATTTCGTTTCCTTTTTAAGACCATAAAAGACTATTTATACAATACTCTTAATCTTTATCCAACTTTTTTTTAATATTCATACAATCTATAGTAAAATATCGCACTTCTAGTACGACCCCATCGTCTAGAGGCCTAGGACACCTGGTTTTCATCCAGGCAACAGGGGTTCGACTCCCCTTGGGGTCACCAATTTAAATTAAAGATGCAACTTTTTCAAAGCTTATAGGCTCCATTAAAGAACGAAATTAACGCGGATTTATATAATGATCAGTTTTTTAATAACGCTTGCTGAAAAAAAACTTATTCCCGATTTTATAATTAGGCACGGCATCAGAATCCTCCTAAAAAGAAGAATTCAATCTCTCGTTTCAGATAATCCTGAAAAAAATATTCAAGAAAAAATTGAATTTATTAAGAAAATGAATTTTTCGTCTATTGCAGAAGTGCCAGAGTTAGCTAATGAGCAACATTACGAAATTCCTCCGGAGTTTTATAACTATTGCTTGGGTAGGCACAAAAAATATAGCTCTTGCTATTGGAATGAAAAAACTAAAAATCTAGATGAAGCAGAGTTGTTATCGCTTAAGCTTACATCTAAACACGCAAAGCTAACCAATGGCCTTGAAATTTTAGAGCTTGGATGTGGATGGGGGTCTTTAACGTTGTGGATGGCCAAGCAATATCCTAAAAGTAAAATTACTGCAGTATCTAACTCATCCTCCCAAAGATTGCACATACTAGATCAAGCCAAAAAAAGAAAATTAAAAAATATTTCTGTAATTACAGAAGATATGAATCAATTTAACCCTAAAGTTAGCTATGATCGGGTTGTTTCTGTTGAAATGATCGAACATATGAGAAACCATAAAAAATTATTTAAAAAAATAGCTTCTTGGCTTAAACCAGATGGACTATTTTTCATGCATATATTTGTCCACAAAAGCCAACCCTACTTATTTGAGGTTGAGGAAAGTGATGACTGGATGAGTCAATACTTTTTCTCTGGTGGCATGATGCCTTCAGAGGATTTACCATTATTTTTTCAAGATGATTTAAAAATTATTGACCAATGGTCTTGGTCTGGCGTTCATTATGAAATGACCGCAAATGCATGGTTAAAAAATATAGATGTGAATAAAAATAAAGTTATGCCAGTATTGAAAAATATTTATGGCAAAAATGATTCAAAAAAATGGTTCCAACGGTGGCGAATTTTCTTTATGTCTTGCGCTGAATTATGGGGTTATGAAAATGGGAAGGAATGGAAGGTAGTTCACTACCTGTTCAAAAAATGACCTCTAAAATAATAAATTTCATATCCTTTCAATTAGTTTGGTTTGTCTGCATCCTCGGGGCTGCAATAAACGAAACTCATGCTGCCGTGGCTATATCACTGATTGTTATTTTATTTCATTTTTATCTAACAAAAGATAAAAAAACTGAGTTAAAGATTGTGTTAATAGCAGGCATAATTGGTTTCTTATTTGATGGATTTCTTTTAAAAAATGAAATGGTTCTATATGCTGATCATGGATGGCCTTACTCCATAACACCTTTATGGATAATCGTTTTATGGATGGGATTTGCAATCACCCTTAATTCAAGCCTTAGCTGGTTAAAGAAAAAAATAGAACTATCTGCTTTATTTGGCGCTATAGGAGGCCCATTAGCCTATTTAGCCGGTGAAAAGCTTGAGGCAGTATCAATTCTATCCCCTGACGCAATTATAGTAATTGCGATAGGGTGGGCAATTATTACCCCCCTTCTTCTTATTATTACAAATAAACTATCAAAAAATGCTTGATTTATATATTTTAGTACTTGGTAATTTGCTTACTTTCGCTTTGATAGGATGGGTTTTAAGCTTGTTCACTAAAAACGTTAATCTAGTAGACTCAATGTGGAGCTTATTTTTCGTAGTCGTCACCATTACCTGTCTAGTTTCTTTGGATACATCATCATCTAGGCATTTAGCAATAGCCACAATGGTTTTTATTTGGACTATTAGATTAACAACCCATCTAACTCAAAGGAATTGGGGTAAGCCTGAAGATTCTCGCTATCAAGTTATTAGAAATAATAACGAGCCTTATTTTAAGTACAAAAGTATTTATATAATTTTTGGTTTGCAAGCTATTTGGGCGGCTATAATCGCAGCACCCCTAATTGCATCATTTATAGATGTAAGGCCTTATTCATTATTGGATAAAATAGGCTTATTAATAGTATTATTTGGAATTACCTACGAAACAATTGCAGACAAGCAATTAAAAAAATTCTTATCAAAGAAATCTAACAAAGTTATGGATCAAGGTTTATGGCAATATTCAAGGCACCCTAATTATTTTGGTGAGTTCCTTGTTTGGTGGGGATTTTATTTAATATCAATTGGAAGTGGGTACTGGTTTACTATAGTCTCACCAATATTAATGAGTATATTGCTATTTAAGGTATCAGGAGCTGAACTACTAGAATCTACAATAGTCAATAGAAGGCCTGGTTACAAAAAGTATATTAAAAATACATCTGCTTTTTTTCCATGGCCTTCGAAAAATAGATATTAATAAAAAATTAGGACTTAATTAAGATATGAAATATAGCTTTATTCTAACTCTGCTACTTAGTTTGTTTTCTAGTAATTTAATTGCTAAAGAATGGGACTTTGATGTAATTTTAAATGATGAAATTATTGGAAAACATTCATTCAAGCAAGTAGGGAAAGAATCGCATAGTCTTGCAAAGTTTAAATTTAAATTTATGTTTATGAGTTTTTCTTACGAACACGATAGTAAGGAAACATGGAATAAAGATTGTTTAAAATCAATTGTAAGTAAAACTAATGATGATGGCGAGGTCTTTAATGTTGATGGAGGCAAAAGTAATGGTAAATTGAAAGTGTCTTTAAATGGTAATGAAAAGAGCTTGCCAGAATGTATTATGACTTTTGCTTATTGGAACCCCAAAATATTAGATCAAAAAAAATTAATGAACTCACAGGATGCTGAATGGTTAGATGTTGTAATTAAAAATACCGGTATTGAAGCAAAAAATGTTCAGGGCCAAGAAATTAACACTCATCATTACATAATTCAAGCTAATAAAGATGGAGATGAAGTATTTATAATTGACGTTTGGTATGACGATAATATGAGCTTAGTAGGTCTAAGATCACCGACACCTATCGGTAATCTTATATATAAACTTATTTAATAAATGGATATAAATGACTGTTATTAAAACATTTTTTTTAATTTTTTTAATTTTTGGATGCACAATGAATACAAACAAAATTGAACTGGTTAAATCAGTTGATATTGATAAATTCATGGGTGATTGGTATGTCATTGCTAATATCCCAACATTTATTGAGAAAGATGCATTCAACGCAATAGAATCTTACAAGCTTAACGATGATGGAACAATTGCTACGACATTTACATTCAATCATGGCTCTTTTGATGGCCCATTAAAAACCTATAGGCCAAAAGGATTTGTAATACCTGGATCAAATAATGCCTTATGGGGTATGCAGTTTATATGGCCGATAAAAGCTCAGTATAAAATTGTATATTTAGACGAGGATTATCAAACAACTATTGTTGCAAGAGATTCTCTTGATTATGTTTGGCTTATGTCAAAAAAGAAAACGATTCCGAAGCAGGAACTTGAAAGACTTATCGATATGATTTCACTAATGGGTTATGATAAAAATAAACTACAACTAATTAATCATCGATGAATATATCAATCAAAATACTCAAGCACTTTATTGGTTGGTTCGATAACTCAATCGTTGAAAAAAACTATCTATCAAAATCAATCAATAACAAACAAATTGATTGGGCAAGAGCAATCCCCTACTTCTTAATTCATATATCTATAATCTCTATATTTTATGTTGGCTTTAGTAGCTTTGCAATACTTGTCTGCATAATGATGTTTGCTATTCGTATGTTTGCTATTACAGGATTTTATCATAGATATTTTTCTCATAAAACATTCAAAACCAC
This sequence comes from uncultured Methylophilaceae bacterium, assembly GCA_905618945.1. Taxonomy (GTDB): domain Bacteria; phylum Pseudomonadota; class Gammaproteobacteria; order Burkholderiales; family Methylophilaceae; genus BACL14. The sequence continues at coordinate 31,871 of CAJQTF010000023.1, read as the reverse complement.
TAGAGTCGCTCAATTTATCTTTGCTATTATTGGCGCTTCAGCTGTTCAGAGAGGTCCAATATGGTGGGCTGCTCACCACAGAGGGCACCACATGCATTCTGATACTGAAAAAGATCAGCACTCACCTAAAGCACATAGTTTTTTATGGAGTCATACGGGTTGGTTTTTAACAAAAGCAAATTTTATAACCCATACCAAACTTGTTAAGGAGCTATCAAGGTTTCCAGAATTAAGGTTGGTGGATAGATTTGATATTCTGGTCCCTATTTTTACCTGTATCGGGTTATTTTATTTTGGTGAATTTATTAACAACAAATACCCAGAACTTAATACAAACGGCCTTCAGCTTCTAAGTTGGGGCTTTATTGTATCAACAATATTACTTTACCATGCCACTTTCCTCGTAAATTCTGTTGCTCACTTATGGGGTGATAAAAGATATGCCACTAAGGATTCGAGTCGTAATAATTTTATAGTAGCATTGCTAACATTTGGGGAGGGCTGGCATAATAACCATCATCATTTTCCCGGATCTGCAAAGCAAGGTTTTTACTGGTGGGAAATTGATTTAACCTACTACCTCCTAAAACTTTTATCTATCTTTGGGATTATTTGGGATATTAGAACTGTTTCAAACAATATTAGAGAGTCTAATAAAGTTAAGCCCTAAAGCATATGAAAATAGCCATTGTTGGTTCAGGAATCTCGGGCAATAGTTTAGCCTATAGCCTTTCAAAAGATCACGATATTACCCTTTTCGAAAAAAATAATCGATTAGGTGGACATTCACATACACATGAAATTATTAGCCACGGCAAAAAAATAAATGTAGACACTGGGTTTATTGTGTTCAATAAAAAAACATACCCATTATTTACAAGTTTATTAGATGAATTAAATGTTGAGTATGAAAAAAGTGACATGAGCTTTAGTGTATTCTCAAAATACAGAAACTTTGAGTATAACGGCACCACACTGAATACCTTATTTTCGCAAAGAAAGAATATCTTTAATTATAAATTCATAAAAATGATTTATGAGATTATAAAATTTAACAAAGTAGCACTAACTTTACTATCCGCCAAAACTGAAATATCACTTGAAACCTTTTTAAAACAGAATAATTTTTCTGATTATTTTTGCAAAAACTATATCTTACCCATGGGCTCTGCAATCTGGTCATCAAATATCAACTCAATGCTTAAGTTTCCAGCAGTATTCTTCGTTAAATTTTTTAACAATCATGGTATGTTGAACGTTAATGATAGACCCCAATGGTTGACAGTAACTAATGGCTCAAAAGAGTACGTCGAAAAACTAACCGCTTCAATTAAAAAAAATATTAGATTGAATTGTCCAGTTAAGGCTGTTAAAAGGAATAATGATTCAGTAGAAATAACAAGCTCAGACGGTATCGAAATATTTGATTACATTTTTTTCGCATGCCATAGCGACGAAGCCCTAAAATTAATTAGCGATCCATCAGCTCAGGAAAAAGAAGTTCTTTCATCAATTCCATACTCTAAAAATAAAGTAACGCTTCATACTGATGTGTCAATAATGCCAAAAAATAAATTAACTTGGGCGGCTTGGAATTATAATATTGATTCTACTGATGATATGCCAATTGCACTTACATATAATATGAATATTCTTCAAAATCTCAAAACACAACAAACTATATTAGTAACACTAAATGACAATGGAAATATAAATCCGAAAAAAGTTTTAAAAAAAATTAATTATGATCATCCTTTATTTTCATTAAGGTCAGTTGAGGCTCAAAAAAACTACGGCATTATTTCAGGAGTGAATAGAACAGGATATGCAGGTGCATATTGGGGTAATGGCTTCCATGAAGATGGCATAAGTAGTGCATACAATGCAATTAAATACTTTAAAGAAGCTATTAAGTAAATGCATTCAATATATAAAGGAGTTGTTATACACACGAGGCATTTACCGAAAAAGCATCACTTTAAATATTCAATCACTATGCTATTTATTGACCTTGATCACATAACTAACGCGTTTAAAAAAAATATATTCTGGAGTTATAACAAAACTAATATAGGCTCAATAAATAAATCAGATTATTACACTAGCAAGAAGAAAAATATAAAAAAATCTGTTGTGGGCTTAATTAAAAAAAGAATTGGTAGTGAAGTTGATGGAAAAATTTTTCTGCTAACAAATGGTAAATATTTTGGCTATTGTTTTAATCCTGTAAGTTTCTATTACTGCTTTAATAAATCAGAAAAATTAATTGCTATTGTTTCCCATATCACAAACACACCTTGGAACGAGAAGTATGCCTATGTTCATGATTGTAATAATATGAAAGGTGGTACGAAGATTTTTAACTTCGATAAAAAATTTCATGTGTCTCCATTTATGCCAATGGATATAAAATATAACTGGAAATTTACAGAACCAAAAGACTTTTTATACGTCTCAATGGATAGCTTTAAAGAAGATAATTTTAATTTTAATGCTACTTTAAGATTAACAAGAAAAGCATGGACGCCCTGGGCTTTAAATAAAATCCTGTTAATGTTTCCCCCAACAACTATTAGGACGATTTTGGCAATCTATTGGAATGCTTTTTTATTAACACTAAAAAAAATTCCTTTTTATCCGCACCCAAAAAAATGAAAAAAATATCTAACTCAATATGTAAAAGTATCTTTTTTAACCAACTAAAAAAAATAAAGTATGGATCAATAACAATAGTCGATGGCAAAAAGAAACATGTTTTTGGGGATGATAGAAAGCTTTCGAGCACTATCTTTGTTAGGAATAATAGTTTTTACTTCGATGTTCTTATCGGTGGTTCTATAGGTGCAGCCGATTCATTCATCCAAAATACTTGGGAAACAAACAACCTAACTAATGTTATTAGAATCATGGCTATAAATTCTGAACTAACAGAAAGTATTGAGAGCTCATTTAATTTAGTAGTTAGCCCTATTCTAAGATTTCTTCACTATTTAAGACGTAATAATAAAAAAAATAGTCTTCAAAATATAGCTAAGCATTATGATCTCAGTAACGATTTTTTTAGTAAATTTTTAGACCCTACTATGATGTATTCTTCTGCAATTTATGATGGTAAAAAAAATACATTAAATAGTGCATCGATTAATAAACTTAAAATTATTTGTGAAAAATTAAAAATACAAAAAACAGACCATGTTATTGAAATTGGTACTGGTTGGGGCGGCTTTGCCATTTATGCTGCTACCCATTATGGCTGTAAGGTAACAACAACAACAATCTCAAAGCAGCAGTTCTTATATACTAAAAACAAAATTAATAAACTAAAGCTAAATAAAAAGATTAAAGTTGTATTTAAAGATTATCGTGATCTTCAAGGAAGTTTCGATAAGTTAGTTTCTATTGAGATGATTGAAGCTGTTGGCCATAAATATTATGATGAGTACTTTAGCAAAGTTAATTCACTTTTAAAGGAAGATGGGATGGCTCTTATTCAAGCTATAACTATTAGAGATCAAAAATATCATGCTGCGCTAAAGTCAGTCGACTTTATTCAAAAATATATTTTCCCAGGCAGCTGCATACCATCTCTTAATATACTGCAAAATAGTATAACTAAATCTTCAGATATGATTGTCAAAGATGTTGAGGATATTGGAGACCACTATGCAACAACATTAATGCATTGGAGAGAAAACTTTATTAAAAATTTAAAAAATATTGAAATTTTAGGGTTTGATAAAGTATTTATTCGAATGTGGCTTTATTACTTTGCTTACTGTGAGGGAGGCTTCAGAGAAAAAGTTATCAATGATGCACATATTTTATTAGCTAAACCAATGAATAGAGATAAAAATATTTAGGTGAGCATGGATTTAATTTCGAAAGCCAAAAAAAAAGAAAGAATGGGTGATATAGAAGGCGCCTTAGTTCTGCTAAAAGAGGTATTAGCTCATAATCCAAATGATATTTCTACTCAAATTGAAATAGCCAACCTTTATGCGACAAATAATAATTTTCTAGAAGCAGCCATATATTTTAGAAAATTACTTCTTATAATGAATGGAAACGAAAGTATAAGAGAAGGTTTATGCTTCTGTCTTAAGCAGATTGGGAATGAGTATCAAATCAATAGAAACTATAAGTTAGCTAAAGATTGCTTTGAAGAAGTTCTCACTCACTACCCTAACAATCCAGATTATTTATTTAACTACGGAAATGCTTTATTATCTCTAAATCAATTTGATAAATCAATTGAGGCATATCAAAACTCAATAAAAAATAACTCATTAAAACCAGATGCAGATACATTCAATAACTTAGGTAATGCTTATCGCCGTCTTAGTAAAAATGAAGATGCAATCAGTTGCTATAAGCAAGCCCTAGAAATAAATCCCAAATCAATTCACTCCAAAGTAGAGCTAATCCATTTGATGCAACATGTATGCGAATGGGAGAATATTGATACCTTATTTAATGATATTAAAAATCATATTATCAATGATGATAAGGGAAAGGTATCGCCATTTACCGTTCTATCAATGCCCAATTTAAATAATAAAGACCATTTAAGAGTTGCGACGAATTGGTCCGAGCAGATAAAAAAAATAAAGTCATTTAATAAGATAAGTACCCCCGTAAAAAATAAGATTACAATTGGCTATCTCTCAGCCGACTTTAGAAGTCACCCTCTTTATTACTTAATTCTTGATGTATTAAAAAGCCATAATAGAAAGATATTTAGTATTAAGTTATTTTATTCAGGTCCTGATGAACCCTCAATTGAGCACGAAGCATTTAAAAAATTAGATTGTAAATTTATTAACCTATCTAACGAAAGTGATGCTCAAGGTGCCCAATTAATAAGAGATGAAAAAGTTGATATATTGGTGGATTTATCAGGATTCACACAAAATAGCAGGTCGTTCATTGCTGCTTACAAACCTGCTCGATACCATATAAATTGGCTTGGGTTTGCTGGAACAATGGGGTTTCATTATAAGAAACCACTATTTGATTTTATTTTAGCGGATAAATATATCATTCCTGATAGCAATATAAATGATTATGCTGAGAAGGTTTTATATCTCCCCCACTGCTACCAGCCTAATATCTCCAACAGGCCCAAACTTATCCCAAAGATTAAAAAAGATTATGGATTTAACGATAATACTTTTATATACGCATCTTTTAGTCAGCCAATAAAAATTACCAAAGATCAATTTAATTTATGGTTAGAGCTTCTTAAGAGCTGCCCTTCAGCAAATCTTTGGCTTCTAGACTCAAACAATCTATATAAAGAGAATTTATGGCTACATGCAAAACTTAATGGTGTTGAGGGGGATAGGATTAGATTTGCACCAAAAGTCTCAATTGATGATCATATAAACCGTCATCAAATTATTGATTTATTTTTAGATACATATCCTTATAATGCACACACCTCCACAAGCGATGCAATATGGGCAGAATGCCCTGTCCTGACTTTATCAGGCAAAAGCTTTGCTAGTCGAGTTGCTGGAAGTATTCTAAAAGAAATTGATTGTGAAGAGCTTATTACAAAAGATAATGCTAAATATTATGACAAAGCCCTTGAGTTATATAAAAATCCAAAAGAACTTTTAAGAATTAAACAAAAAATCATCATGGGTAAAAAAAACTCCATTCTATTTAGGCCTAATATGTTCGCCACTAACTTAGAAAAAATCTATAGAGATTTATTTTCGAGTTGAGATCAACACCCCTAAAATAATAAATACACCTCCAATAAAATCTTTAACTAACAATGATTCATTAGCCAAAAAGTAACCAGATAAACCCACAACCACTATTTCGAATAAAAATATTGGACTAGCTCGAACTGCTTCTACTAACGTTAGACCAATCTGTACAACCATCGTTGCAAGCAGCATTATAAGACCTAATAAAATTAAAATAATAATAGATTTAAAGTCTAGACTAGGAGAATTAAACTCTACAGGAAATAATATAGCTGATATTAGTGCAATTATTATTACACCAATCCAAACTGCATATGACTTGTCTTTAATAGTTAACTTATTGAAACGTCTTGCTAAAACATTACTTAAAGCAAAACCAATACCGCCAATAATTGCATAAATATCACTTATGTCTAAACTTAATAAAGAAAATCCATCTTGCCAAAGAACTATAAATGCTCCTAATAAACTCAAAATAGCAGCTACAATATTTTTAAAGTATATTTTCTCTTTTAAAAATAAAAATGAAAAAGAAATTGTCCAAACTGGGGATAAGAAAAACAAAAGCATAACCCGAACTAACTCACCATCTATAACTGCTAATACAAAAGCAATATTAGTGACCCCTTGAACCAATGCATAAATCCAAAAATTTATATGCTTAAAGTTTGAAAGGTTACTGGGTTTGTAAACACATAATCCTAACAATAAGGTGAAGCTAAAGCTAAGTAAGCTAGAATATACGCCCGATATACCAACGTCTGCCAAAAGTCGGTATGGGTACCAAATTAAACCCCAGACTACGGTACCAAAAAGTAAGTACAGGATTCCCTTATAAGTATCTAATTTTTTAAAAATGACCGAATCCTTCTCGTAACTTTTAAATTTAGGTCATCACTAAATGGATCGAATATTTCTAAATTTTCCATCTTACGCATCCAAGTCATCTGTCTTTTTGCTAATTGCCTTGTTGCAAAAATTATCTTATTTTTTAGTTCACTTTTAGAAATTTTATTTTTTAAGTAATGAAAGGTTTGTCGATAGCCAACTGACCTGAAAGAAGGAAATGAGTCATCTAAGCTTGGATAACTGGCTAAAATTTCTTCGACTTCCTCTATCAGGCCTCTTTCAATCATATGCTCGACTCTCTCTTGAATAAGGAGATGCAAGTGCTCTCTATTATTAGGCATTAAGGCCAACTTTAAAAGTTTGTAAGAGGGCTGTGTTATCTCTTTATTAACGTAAAAAGATGATAATGGCTTACCACTAATATCATAAACCTCTAAAGCTCTTTGAATTCTTTGTGAGTCATTAGAGTTTATTCTTTGTGCTGATACAGGATCAACCCCTTCAAGCTTATTAAATAAAAATTTAATACCAAATTTATTTAATTCGTCATTTACTTTTTTTTTAGTTTCTAAAGTTGAAACAGGTAAGCTATCTAAGGGATTTTCTAGAGAATTAAAATACATCATTGTTCCTCCATAAAGAAAAGGAATTTTTTCTGCATCTAGAGATTTAGTCGTAATTAAATCAATATCTTTCTTAAAGTCTCCAACCGAATAAGATTCAATCGGTGATCTAATATCCAATAAATGATGGGGGGTTTTAATTAACTCTTTTCGATTCGGTTTGGCAGTTCCAATATCTAAATTTTTATAAATTTGAGCTGAATCAACACTGATTATGTCAATAGGAAATAAATTATTAAGGTGTTTAACGAGCTCTGTTTTTCCACTGGCCGTTGGTCCTAGCAAATAAATTCTTTTATCTTTATTCATATTCAGTATAAAAAGCGGTTGATTGTCCACCTTTGACGTATTTCTTGATTCCCTTAAGAATACTTAGAGATAGTTTTTGTTGAAAAGCTGCAGACTTTAGATTCTTTTCTTCCTTTCTATTACTTATAAATGCAGTTTCTATTAGGATTGAAGGGATATCAGGCGCTTTTAACACAGCAAAGCCGGCTTGCTCAACATATTTCTTATGTAGCTTATTAACTGTTTTTATTTCTTTTAACACATGATTTCCAAGCTTCAAACTATCGTTAATGGTTGCAGATTGCGATAAATCGAGCAAAGTTCTAGCAAGAATAGGTTCTTTGTCATCAATACTAACCCCTCCAATTAGGTCAGCCTCATTTGCATTATTTGCTAAAAACTTAGCAAATGCACTTGTAGCTCCCCTTTCAGATAAAGCAAAAACTGAAGAGCCTCTAACCGATCTCTTTCTAAATGCATCAGCATGTATTGATATAAAAATATCTGCTTTTATTTTTCTCGCCTTTGAAACTCTTTTTATAAGAGGAACATAGTAATCCCCTGTTCTAATTAATACTGCCTCCATAAAGGGCTCTTTATCTATAACTTTTTTTAATTTTTTAGCTATCTGAAGCGTTATAACTTTTTCGTAAGTTCCCCTTGCCCCCTTTGCCCCTGGGTCTTCGCCACCATGGCCAGCATCAATTGCGATGATGGTTGATTTTTTAATCTCAGGAATGACGGGCTCAGTTAATTGCTGTCTATTATCTTTTTGCTTAAGCTGTTTAAGCAAGCTTGCAAGCTCATCTCTTTCTTTCGGATAAACATCAATGACTAGTCTGTGCTTATATTCCTTAAATGGTTTTAGAGAAAATATCTTTACACTTGCTGAGGCTTTAAGATCAATAACTAGCCTAGTGACTTTTGGGTTAAATTGTCCAACCCGAATTTTTTTAATATTTGGGCCAAGCCCGTCCACCTGAGAGCTTAATTGCTTAAGCGCATCATTTAACTTAATGCCCTTTAAATCAACAACAATTCTTTCAGGATTTTGAAGTATCATTTGATCGTTGGAGATTGATAAAGAGGATTCGATTGTTACCCTTGTGTAATCAGGTGCTGGCCAAACTCTAGTTTCGCTAACTATATTTTCAGCAGTTGCTGACAAAGTAAATAAAAACAAAAGATAAAAGATAAAAGATTTCATCAAGATAGGTTTTCTATGCATTTATTTCCTTTTTCAGTAAAACTGTTTATTTTAGCAATTCGGCTTTCATTTTTATATGAAAGTTCAATTTCTAAATCAGGTTTGGGGAGAAATTCAGCAGATTTCTCTGGCCACTCAATAAGGGTAACGTCATAACTATTTATATATTCTTGAAAGCCAGACGAAAACCATTCATTAGGACTTGTAAATCTATAAAGATCAAAATGATTTAAAGTAAATATATCAAACTCATATTGCTCAATGAGGCTATAGGTAGGACTTTTAACAGAGCCAACGTAGCCAAGACTTTTAATTATACCTCTTGCTAAAGTTGTTTTACCTGCGCCCAGATCTCCTTTAAGAAATATTAGAAGCCCCTCAGTCAAGTGGGCTGAAATATTTGCACCTAAATCTAAAGTATTTTTTTCATTGGAAAGTAAAATTTTTAATTCTTTCATGATGGTTTTAGTTTATTATTTTTATCTTATGAATGATAAATTAATTTGGAAATCAATTACAGAGAAAATTAAAGCATGGGGCCATGAATTAGGTTTCGATGAAATTGGTATCTCCGATATAAATCTTAATCAAACAAAAAAATCCTATCATGCATGGCTTAAAGCCGGATTTCAAGGAGAAATGCATTATCTAGAAAAGCACAAGGATATAAAATTTGATCCTACTCAATTAGTTCCAAAGACTCTAACAGTAATTTCTGTAAGACTCAATTATTTCCCTCAAAAAGAAAATACACTTAAGATACTTCAAGATAAAAATAGAGCTTATATTTCAAGGTACACCTTAGGAAGAGACTATCATAAAGTTATTCGTGGAAAATTAAAGGCTTTAACTAAAAAGTTAAAAGAGGAAATCAAAGATATCCCGTTTGATTCTAGAGTTTTTACTGATAGTGCCCCAGTACTAGAAGTTGAGCTAGCTGAAAAAGCTGGTTTGGGATGGAGGGGAAAGCACACCCTACTCTTAAATAAAGAAAATGGATCTTGGTTCTTCCTAGGTGAGATTTACACCACCTTACCTCTAGTAATAGATGAAAAAAAATCAAACCATTGTGGAACATGCTCGGCATGTATTGACGTATGCCCTACAAAAGCCATTATTGCTCCGTACAAGCTCGATGCTAATAAATGTATATCTTATTTAACGATTGAATTTAAAGGGTCGATTCCTATTGAATATAGAAAGCCTATTGGTAACAGAATATACGGCTGTGATGACTGTCAATTAGTGTGCCCATGGAATAAGTATGGAAAAATAACAAAAGAAAAAGATTTCAATGCTAGGCATAACCTTGATAACTTATCGCTTATTGACAGCTTTAAAATTTCTGAACAAGAGTTCAAAAAAATTTTTAATGGTAGTGCAATACTAAGGATTGGTTACAATCAATGGCTTCGAAATGTTGCAGTTAGTCTTGGAAACGCTCCTAAATCACACAAAGTTATCAAAGTTTTGCAGTCTCGACTAAAAGATACAACCAAACTAGTACAAGAACATATTTTATGGGCTATTAATCAACATCAGAATTAATTCTATAGCTATAATTACTGTAAAATTTGCTACAATTACAAACTTAATAAATCAACTAAATTAATTCAAGATTTTTCTATGTCCACAATTAACAAAAGCTCATCATGGAAAGCGCTTAATAACCACTTTGAAAAAATAAAGTTAACCCACATGCGTGACTTGTTTGACAATGATGGCGATAGATTTAACAAATACCATATTCAATATGAGGATTTTTTAGTAGACTTTTCGAAAAATAGAATTACGGATGAAACGCTAGACCTCCTTGTAAGTTTAGCAAAAGAAGCCAAACTTGAAGACTGGCGTGATCGTCTATTCTCGGGCGAGAAAATTAACTTTACTGAAAATAGGTCGGCACTCCACATAGCCCTAAGAAATAGATCAAATAAACCTATTTTGTTAGATGGCAAAGATATTATGCCAAACGTCAATAAAGTATTAGCACAAATGAAAAGCTTCTCTAACGACGTAAGAAGCGGTAAGGCTCAAGGCTATACTGGAAAAAAAATTAAAAGTGTTGTTAATATTGGCATTGGTGGCTCTGACTTAGGGCCAGCAATGGTTTGTGATGCATTAAAATCATATGGTACTAAAGATATTATACCTCATTTTGTTTCAAACATTGACGGTGCTGATATCGCACAAACACTAGAGCTTTGTGACCCTGAGACAACTCTATTCATTATTGCTTCAAAAACTTTTACAACACAAGAAACGATGACGAATGCTTATTCTGCAAGATCATGGTTGCTAAAATATTTAAAAAATCAAGAATCTATAAAGAATCATTTTGTGGCTATATCTACTAACGAAGCTGCTGTTGAAAAATTTGGTATTAGCAAAGATAATATGTTTGAGTTTTGGGATTGGGTAGGTGGAAGATATTCTTTATGGTCTGCAATAGGGCTCTCGATAGCTATCTTCATAGGAATGGAAAAATTTGAACAACTCTTAGATGGTGCTCATGATATTGACAACCACTTCAAGGATGCCCCTCTTCACGAAAATATCCCTGTAATGCTAGCACTAATAGGTGTCTGGTATATAAATTTCTTTAAGTTAAATACTCACGCTGTGCTTCCATATGATCAAGGGTTATCGTTATTTCCTTCATACCTCCAACAAGCAGATATGGAAAGTAACGGTAAGTTTATAGATAGGAATGGTGAAAAAATTCAATACCATAGCGGTCCAATATTATGGGGTGAATCCGGAACTAATGGACAACATGCTTTTTATCAACTAATTCATCAAGGCACCGAAGTTATTCCAAGTGATTTCATAATGCCAATTCACTCACATTACTCAATTGGCAATAATGGAAATGAGCATCATAAAATACTTATTGCTAACTTTATTGCTCAAACCCAGTCATTAATGATGGGAAAAACTGATAAAGAAGCTCGTGCGGAACTAAAAAATCAAGGTCTAGACGAAAATATAATAAAAACTTTAACTCCTCACAAGACTTTTGAGGGAAACAGACCTTCAACTTCAATTCTTTTTGATAAGTTAACTCCAAAATCACTTGGTAGGCTAATAGCAATATATGAACACAAGATATTTACTCAAGGAGTTATATGGAATATCAATTCGTTTGACCAATGGGGTGTTGAATATGGAAAACAAATTGCTAAACTTGTGCTGCCAAAATTAATTGATCCAAATGAAACAAGTGGATTTGATTCTTCTACTAATAACCTAATAAATTACACTAAAAAAAATATATAAGGTACTAATTTAAATTAATATTTTTTAAATTGTTATTTAAAATATCATTACTGAAGCTGGAACCAATACTTGCACCTAGCCTCTTTGCAAACCTATCTGCAAAATTACTTTGAGCTGTAAAATCAATAATTTTCTCATGGCCAACAATCTCTCGCGCAACTAAATCTATATCGCCATAACCATCAGCCAAACCAAGATTAATTGCAGACTCGCCTGACCAAAAAAGCCCAGAAAAAATTTCTGGGTTAGGTGCTAATTTACCCCCACGCCCCTTTTTAACGACTTCAATGAATTGATTATGCACTTCCTTAAGAAGATTCTGCATAAATGCTTTTTGTTTTGGCTGAACAGGAAGAAATGGGTCTAAAATTGCTTTATTTTCTCCGGATGTTAATAGGCGTCTTTCAATCCCTAGATTTTTAATTGCCTTATCAAAACCAAATCCATTCATAAGGACCCCAATTGACCCAACTATGCTTGCCTTATCAACAAAAATTTTATCTGCTGCTACTGCTATATAATATCCACCAGAAGCACAAATGTCTTCAATAACTGCATAGATTGGTATTTGCGGGTGAAGTGCTTTATACCTATTAATCTCATTGTTTATTATGCCTGACTGAACAGGACTTCCTCCAGGGCTATTAATTGCTAAAATGAGAGCCTTTGTTCCGGGATTCTCATAAACTTCTTTTAGGCTGCTTTTAACATTAATTGCCGATATTTCTGAATCAAACCCAATCTCGCCATTTAAGGTGATTAGAGCTGTAAAATCTCCACTTGCCATAGTTGAGTTATTTGAAGATGTTAGTACAAAAAATAATATCCAGCCTACATAGATTAAGCTAACTAATTTAAAAAGCACACTCCATCGCCTAGAGATTTTCTGTTGAACTAAGGATTCCATAGCGATTTTTTCAATCGTTTCCTTTTCCCAATTCTTACCTTGCTGTTCCGCCATATTTAAGCCTTAAATAGTTACAATTAATTTATCTTCTAAGATTTTTAGATTTAAAACTTCTAATTTTTCACCTGCGCATGGCCCCATTAAACATTTACCTGTTGAAGGTTCATAAATCGCTCCATGTGTAGCACAAACTATAAACTTTTCTTCTTCCTCAAAAAATTCATTGTTATCCCAGTCAAGTTCAACAGAAAGGTGTTGACACTTATTTCTATATGCATAATATTTAAAATTATACAAAACAATAAACCCTGACTGATCTTTTCCGTCTTCTAAGAATGTAAATTTTACCGTGCTAGGATCTTTAGTAAAGCTATCTTTTTGAATAAAAATTTGATTACCCATTAATCCTTATCCAGCTAAAAAGATCATACGAATTTTCAATAATACCTAAAGCATCGAATTCTTTTAATTCCTCTAAAGGCTCAGCACCATAAGCAACTGCTAAAGATGAAATGCCTGCATTATTGGCCATTTCTAGGTCGCAACTGCTATCTCCTATCATTAAAGCTTTTTCAGAATCAATCATCGTAAAATTTAAAATATCTGTAAGCATTTGTGGGTGAGGTTTTGAAAAGCAGTCATCTGCAGTTTTAGTTATTAAAAAATAATCTTTTAAATTTGTCTCTAAAAGATCTTGGTTTAAACCTCTCCTCCCCTTTCCAGTGGCAATACATAATATGTAGCCCAGCCTCTTAAGCTCTTTAATACCCAATTCTACTCCAGCAAAAAGTTCGGCATGATGGTTCTTCTGTGAGTAAAGACCTGTTTTGGCTAAAGTCCCCTCCCAGTCAAATATTAATAGATCAAATTTATTATGATTCATTTTTAGATATAAAATTAGAAATATGAGTTGGCATAGGTGCCTTAATAAACATATTCTCTAGAGTTAAGGGGTGGACAAAGCCTAATTCTGCAGCATGAAGAAGCATTCTTTTTAGCCCCACCCTTTTTAAAGACTTATTAAGAACAAAATCCCCATATTTCTCATCCCCCAAAATTGGAAAACCTAAATGGGATAATTGGGTTCGTATTTGATGAGTTCTTCCAGTAATGAGCTTCACATCAAGCAGACTATAAGAGTTGAAGTTCTTTTTAAGAAAAAATACAGATCTTGAAGCCTTTGCTAGTGAGTTCTTAAGGGGTGGTTCAATGACTCTAACTTTATTTTGGCCGTTGTTTGCAGTTGTTTTTAGCAAATCTAAATCAACGATTTTTTGTTTTTCCTTCCAGACCCCACTAACTACAACCTGATATTTTTTATGGACTTTCTTTTCTCGCATTTGTTTATGAATTCCAACTAAAGCTGATCTTTTTTTTGCAATTAGAAGAACCCCAGATGTATCTTTATCAATTCTGTGAACAAGCTCAAAAAATTTATGGTTAGGACGACCAATCCGAACTAATTCAATAATACCAAAACTCAAACCACTTCCTCCATGAACAGCAACACCTGAGGGTTTATTAATAATAAGTAAAGAACCATCTTCAAATAAAATATTTTCCTCAAAAATCTTAAATTGATCTAAATTTATCTTAATTGAGCTAACAGTTTCTTTTCTTACAAAATTAACTGGGGGTATCCTAACAGAGTCATTCAAAGCAAGTCTGAAATCTGTTTTAATTCTTTTTTTGTTAACCCTCACCTGACCACTTCTTAAAATTTTATATATATGACTTTTTGGTACATTTTTTTAAAAATTTAATTAAAAAATTATCGATTTTTTGACCTTCACTGGACTCATCAACAGTCTCATAAATAACTTTATTCTTTGTATAATCGGCCATTTTATTGTTTGCTTTTAATCATTTATCACATATACTAAATTTGTTCAGATATCTTTACAAGCGTAGAGAGAAAAACAATTCTGAATTATACATGTACAAAGAATTCGAGGTTAGGTCTGCTCACCAAAAAAAGATAAGAAGCAGAAATAATATAAAAGATTTTTAAAAGAATTTAAATGAAATTAAGAATAATTTAACTAGATATAAAATATATATTTAAATTGATGTAATCATAGTAGAAGCTCGAGTATTAATTACTAAAAGCTGTGTAATGCTTGTGTGCTTTATGCAATTATGATTCTGAAAAAATTCAAAATTCTTTACATAAAATCTTCATATAAAATTAAATGGAGAAAGTGTAATGAAACGCATGCTTTTTAATGCTACCCAGTCAGATGAACTTCGTGTTGCAACAATAAATGAAGACAAACTAGAAGATTTAGATTTTGAAAGAGGCAACAAGGAACAAAGAAAAAGTAATATATATAAAGCAGTTGTAACCAGGGTCGAGCCTTCATTAGAAGCTGCCTTTGTTAATTATGGTGTAGACCGTCATGGCTTCTTGCCATTCAAAGAAATAGCTCCTGAATTTTATTCCAAGAAAACTAGAAAAAAAGATGTATCAATTAGAGATGTCGTAACAGAAGGTCAAGAACTTATCATCCAAGTAAGTAAAGAGGAGCGAGGTAACAAAGGTGCTGCCCTAACATCTTACTTATCGTTAGCTGGAAGGTATATTGTCTTAATGCCTAACAATACAGGTGGTGGTGGTATCTCTAGAAGGGTTGAGGGCGAAGAAAGGTTCGAATTTAAAGAAATCCTTTCCCAAGTAAAAGTTAAAAAAGGTATGAGTGTTATAGGAAGAACTGCTGGTATTGGTGCTACATTAGAAGAAATTCAGTGGGATTTAGACTATTTAACACAACTTTATGATGCTATAGCGGGTGCAGCAGACGCACAACCTGCCCCATTCTTGATTTATCAAGAGAGTAATTTGGTCGTAAGAGCGATTCGAGATTACTTCCATGAAGATATTGAAGAAATTCTTATTGATAAAAAAGAAATTTTTGATCAAGCACACCAATTTATTAGCCATGTGATGCCTGCTTATGCAGATCGAGTTAAATTCTACGAAGATGAAATTTCTTTGTTTACTAAATATGGCATTGAAAATCAAATTGAATCTGCCTTCCTCAGGGAGGTAAGACTTCCATCGGGGGGTGAGCTTGTTATTGACCATACTGAAGCACTTGTTTCTGTTGATGTTAATTCAAGCCGATCAACAAAAGGTCGAAGTATTGAGAATACTGCCTTAAGTACCAATCTTGAAGCTGCTGATGAAGTTGCAAAACAGTTGCGTTTAAGAGATATTGGCGGGCTAATAGTAATTGATTTTATTGACATGGAAAATTTAAAAAACCAAAAAGAAGTTGAAAATAGAATTAGAGATGCTTTAAAGCTTGATAAAGCAAGAATACAAACAAGTAGAATATCAAGGTTTGGTTTATTAGAGTTATCGAGACAGAGACTCAAGCCGAGTTTAGGGGAAGCAGTCAATGGAGTATGTCCAAGATGTCAGGGAACAGGAAGAGTAAGGGACATTCAATCAACATCTTTATACATACTAAGGATGATTCAAGAAGAAGCTAATAAGGATGCAAACCAAATTATTACAGTCCAAATACCGATTGAGGTAGCAACTCTCCTATTGAATGAAAAAAGAAAAGATATAGCAGCTATTGAAGCCAAAACAAATAATGAAATTATTATTATTCCAAATCGATACTATGAAATTCCAAAATACAACCTTGAAAAATCATCAAAAAAAACCAGTAAAGCTAGCTATACTGCTGTTGAGCCACCACTTGAATCAATAAAAAATAATGATGAAGATGAGCAAAATAAGAAAGATAGGCTAGAGCCAGTTGTAAAGGCTATTGTTCCCACAGAAAGAAATACAAAATCTAAAAATAATAAAACTATTTTTGGGTTCTTTAAAAAATTAATTGGCACCACAGAAGTAGCTTTAGTAGATGATCAGAAAGTAGATGATCAGAAAGTAGAAGTTGAAGAAATAAAAAATACTGAAGAAATAAAAAATACTCAGGGATCAAATAATAATAGAAGAAGAAACAATAATAACAATAGAAATAGAAGCAACAATAGAAATAGAAACAATTTAAATGCCGGAAAAAGTAATCGCAATGAGTCAAGAAATGAGGATCAAAATAAGATGCAGGTAGCTGAAGCAAAGAAGGTGAATATACCTGAAATTAACAAAGTAAATATACAAAAAGAATCTAAGCCAGAGGTTGTTAAAGAAGCTAAACCAAAAAGAAAGATAGAAAAATTAGAAAAAGTAGACCTCACTAAGATTGGGCTTAAACTTGTTGAGACTAAATCACCTCCAAAAACCACAAATACTAAATCCAAACTTCCAGAGGAGAAGAAAGCAAAAATTAAAAAAGTTGCTTCTTGGCAGAGTCAGCCAAAGAAAGAAACTGGAGCTACAAAGTTAGTTATGGTTGAAACAAAGAAAGCTAGTCCAACAAAGAAAGCTAGTCCAACAAAGAAAGCTAGTCCAACAAAGAAAGCTAGTCCAACAAAGAAAGCTAGTCCAACAAAGAAAGCTAGTCAGTCAAAAAAATAAGCAGATACCAGCCAATGTAGGCCATTATTAATGCGCCAAATACATGGCTAACTAGAAATATAAAACTTGTTTGCACCTCTCCTTTTTGCAATAAAGAAAAGATATCTGAGGTGTAAGCAGAAAAAGTTGTTAGTCCGCCTAAAAACCCAATATTAATAAATAACTTTAGTTCTTCACTTAGAGTTGAGGTTGTGGCCTGGAAGTATGCAATAGAAATACCCATTAAAAAACCACCTAACAGATTAACAGCGAGAGTGCCAAGAGGAAGTCCTGGATACAAAACATACAAAAAGTAACCTATTAACCACCTTAGCCAAGCACCAATTGCCGCAGCAAAGCCAACTATCAAAAAATTTGTAAATGTAAAATTAACCATGTGGTTAGACTTTAATAAAATGTTCGCGATAATACTTTAGCTCTTCTATAGATTCCAAAATATCTGCTAATGCTTCATGCTTTCCTTTTTTCTTAAACCCATCAATCAACTCTGGCCTCCATCTCTTTGCTAATTCTTTAAAAACACTAACATCAAGATTACGATAATGAAAATAAGATTCTAAGTCTGGCATATGTCTTGCCATAAACCTCCTATCCTGACATATAGAATTTCCACACATCGGGGATTTATTTTTACCAACATATTGCCTAATAAATTCTAATAGCTGGTGAGTAGCTGACTCTTCATTAGTTTTAGAATTTTTAACTTTTTCTATTAAGCCTGATTTACCATGAGTTGATTGATTCCATGAATCCATTTTGCCTAACACATCATCAGATTGATTTAAAACTAAAACGGGCCCCTCGGCTAAAATCTTTAAAAAAGGATCCGTTATAATTACTGCAATCTCAAGAATTTTGTCAGTTTCTGAATTTAGACCAGTCATCTCCATATCCAGCCATATTAAATTATCATTACTTTTACTCATCATGATTTCCATTAAAATTTTATATTAATTTGATTTTCAACTTACTTTTATCAAGCTTTTACTTCACAATACTGTTTTTAGTTCATATCACTCATTATGTCACTTACTTTTTATTATTTATTTATATTTTTATTAATTACAACAACAATCTTCCAAGTATGGCTGACAAAAAGACACATAGCCCATATCGATAAGAATAAAAATAAAGTTCCAACCGCTTTCTCTAAAACAATTTCAATATTAGATCATAAAAAAGCAGCGGATTATACTATTGCTAAATCGCATATTGGGGTAATTGATTTAATTATTCAAGCTATATTTTTATACCTACTCACCTTGGGTGGCGGTATAAATATGCTCATGGATACTTTTAGCACTCTAATTAATAATGAATTAGTAATTGGAGCAGTAGTTATTATATCAGTCATGCTCATATCGTCATTGGTTGATCTGCCCCTTAGTATTTACAAAACTTTTAATATTGATGAAAGATTCGGCTTTAATCGAATGACTTCTCAAATATTTCTAACAGACCTAATTAAACAATCTATCTTGAGTGTTGTAATCGGTGTCCCTATACTTTTAATCTCGTTATGGATCATTTCGAACCTAGGTAGTTTTTGGTGGCTATGGCTATGGATATTTATTTCCATTTTTAACTTCCTAATGCTCACCCTTTACCCAACTTATATTGCACCATTTTTTAATAAATTCTTACCGCTAAATGACGTAAAGCTAAAAACTAAAATTGAAAAATTACTTTCAAAATGTGGTTTTAAGTCAGATGGGCTTTTCGTAATGAATGGATCACTAAGAAGTAATCATGGAAATGCTTATTTTACAGGGTTTGGAAATTCCAAAAGAATAGTATTCTTTG
This sequence comes from uncultured Methylophilaceae bacterium, assembly GCA_905618945.1. Classification (GTDB taxonomy): domain Bacteria; phylum Pseudomonadota; class Gammaproteobacteria; order Burkholderiales; family Methylophilaceae; genus BACL14. The sequence goes on along the minus strand of CAJQTF010000023.1, from coordinate 12,703 downwards.
ATACACTTCTAGAAAAGCTTTCCCACAAAGAAATTGAAGCTGTCTTAGCTCATGAGTTAGGCCATTTTCACCATAATCATGTTAAAAAAAGAATTATCATGATGTTTATTGTCAGTTTTGTAGGCCTATATGCACTAGGCATTTTAAAAGATAGCCCATGGTTTTATGAGTCATTAGGAGTTATTCAAAGTGATGCAAATGGATTATTACTATTTTTATTAGTTTCGCCTCTTTTTATCTTTTTTATTAGACCCTTAATGGCATATTATTCAAGGAAAAATGAATTTGAAGCTGATGAATATGCTTGTAAGTATGCAGACCCTGAAGATTTAAAACTTTCACTAATAAAACTATATAGGGATAATGCATCAACATTAACACCAGACCCTCTTCATTCAAATTTTTATGACTCTCACCCTCCAGCTCTTGAGAGAATAAGTGCTATAGATAAGATTTAAATGGAAATTACTACAAAATTAGAGTTTGATGCTGGACATAGAATACCTCACCATAAAAGCTCTTGTAAAAATCTACATGGGCATAGGTATGCTATTGAGGTTACTATTAAGGGTGAGGTTGTTTCCGATCAATCAAACTCAGATTTTGGAATGGTTATGGACTTTAAGGATGCAAAAGAGTTAATAAAGAAAACAATTGTAGAGGAATGGGATCACTCATTTATAGTTTACAGGGATGATGCTGTAGTGCTTAAATTTTTAGAATCATTGGATGGCCATAAAACTGTCGTTTTTCCATTAGTTCCAACTGCTGAAAATATGGCTTTAGTAGCTATGGAAAAATTAAAAATTTCTTTTGACAAGGAATTTGGTTCTCTAATTAAACCATTCAAAGTTCGACTTTATGAAACGCCCAATAATTGGGCTGATGCATATTAAATTATTATTAGCTATCAGGAGTCTTTAGGCTTGAAATATAGTCATTATGCTCTTGTAATTCATTATTGTTAGGGCGTGTAACAACAAGGCTGGTTTGATTAACATCTTCTAGATTTATGTTGTGAGGACTTTGGGCGAAATCTATTGAAAATGCCTCCTGACCCCTAGTCATTGCTATATAAACGTCACCAAGTAATTGGGCATCAAGAAGTGCGCCATGAAAACTTCTTGAGGTATTATCAATATTGTAAGACCTACATAAAGCATCTAAATTATTTCTTTGACCAGGCCTAATTTCTTTAGCTAGTTTTAACGAATCAAAAATTGAAACTGATTGCATTTCTAATTTATCGAAACTTATTTTTCCTAATTCCATATTAAGAAACCCAACATCAAAAGGAGCATTATGAATAATAATTTCCGAATCTTTTATAAAATTAAGAAATTCAGTTGCAATATCCTTAAAAATTGGTTTATCTTGAAGAAAGTCTAAAGAAATACCATGCACTTCTTGTGCAGCTGGATCTATATTTCTTCCAGGATTTAAATAGGTATGATAATGATTTGTTGTTAACTGTCGGTTATTCATTTCAACTGCTGCAATTTCAATAACTCTATGTCCTTGATTTGGATCAAGGCCGGTCGTCTCTGTATCTAAAAATATCTGCCTCATGATGAAGCCCCCTCCATACCGACTCCTTGATTAGCTAAGTAATCCGCTCTATCATTTTCTGAATGACCGGAATGACCCTTTACCCAAACCCAATTTATTTTTAATTGTGCATTTAAAATATCTAATTGAACCCACAAGTCTTTATTCTTAACTTCTTTTTTATTACTTGTTTTCCAGCCATTAATCTTCCATTTATCAATCCACTCGCTAATCCCTTTTTGTACATAAGTAGAATCAGTGAAAACTGTTATTTCACTTATAGTATTTATAGCCTTTAAAGCCATAATTACTGCTAAGATCTCCATCCTATTATTTGTAGTATTGGCTTCACCACCAAATATTTCATTTTTATTGTCCCCTTCAATGATTAAAGCACCCCACCCTCCAGGGCCAGGATTTCCCTTGCAAGCTCCATCTGTATAAATATTGATCATATTAAAGTTACTCTTCCTTTAGGACTGTAATTTTTTTTGTATTCTTCCACTTTGGCTTGATTGGGGTAAGGCTTACCACTTTTTTTTGTGCAACTATAAAAAATACATTACCAAAAAGTGGCAACCAACGATTTCCAATACTTTCAAGATTATTATTAAAAAAATAATTATCATCGGAAAGTATAGGTTGATAATTTATAATTTTAGCTTCAGAAATGGAAAAACCTGATTCCTTTAATTGTTTCTGAATCACCGACATGCTAATAAATTTGGAATTCCAAGGGAACTGCATACTAAATGAAAAAAAATTCTTTATTCCTGCAAAGCTATAAGGATTAAAAGAAATAATTATTAAATGTCCTCCAGGGATTATGATCCGAAAAAATTCATCAAAGATAGCTTTATTATATCCCTGCTCGATGAAATGAGGGCAAATAATTAAATCGATTGATTCCTCTGAGAGAGGTATAGAAGATACATCAAAACTAATATTCTTTAATGCTCCCTCATTAAAAAGATGTTTAATAATTCGGGAGTGGTCTAAAAAGTCAGCAAAAGCTCCTCCTATCTGAATTGCAAAATAACCAAATTTATCTTCAATAAATTTATTAACAATTATTTTTTCTTGTTCAATAAGTTTTTTTGCAGTTTTTGATTTAAACCAATTCATAATTTTAAAAATAACATAAAAACAATGTAAAATTAAGTTAAACATGCATTCAACCCTACCTCAAAATAATAATATAAATATATTTCCTATTAAGGCATTTAAGGATAATTACATTTGGGTAATTCAAGAAAAACTCAACGGTATAATTATAGACCCTGGAGAAGCAAAACCAGTCCTCGAAAAGCTAAAGAGGCAAAATATTAACTTAATGGCAATTTTGATTACGCATAAGCATTACGACCATACAGGGGGTGTTGAGGAACTTATCAAGCACAACCCTGATGTTCAAGTTTTTGGCCCAGAAAATATTGAATTTAACTTTGAATACACAATCGTAAATGAAGGTGATGTCATTTCAATACTTGGAACTAAAGTTAAGCTTAGTGTTATTGAGACGCCGGGGCATACCTTGGACCATGTAGTCTATGTTGATGAGGCTCATTTGTTTTGTGGGGACACTCTATTTGCATGTGGTTGTGGTAAATTATTTGAAGGTAGTTACAGCGAAATGTTCAAATCATTATCAAAAATTTCTTCGCTTAACCCCGAGACAAAAGTATACTGCGCTCATGAGTATACTAAAAAAAATATACAATTTGCATTAACTGTAGACAAAGAAAATAATCAGTTAATACAGCGTTACAATAGGTTAAAGCATGTGGAAATTACAATTCCATCAATACTCAAAGAAGAACTTGAGACAAATCCCTTTCTGAGGGCTAAAACAATTGAAGAGTTTAAATTAATTAGAAAGAGAAAAGATGAATTTTAAGAATAGAACTTTGTTAAATGCTTTAATGTTGGCTGTCTTTTTTTCAATAACAACAAGTGTTCAATCTCAAACAAATGCATTAGGGCAACAAATAACAGTTATTGGTCAAGAAGAAAATGATATTGACATCCAAACTAGTAATAAAGATAGTATTTGGCTCAGAATTAATAACGGTTATAAAATGAAGGAAAGGCCAAGCCGTAGAATTCGAAACTTTGAAAAATGGTATTCAAAAAGACCTGAATATGTTCAAAGGATGCTTGCAAGAAGCGAAAAATATCTGTTTTATGTTGTTGGTGAAGTTGAAAAAAGAAATATGCCTATGGAAATAGCTCTCTTACCAATGATAGAAAGTGCATACAATCCAATAGCAACTTCAAGACAAAAAGCAGCAGGTATGTGGCAATTTATTCCATCTACAGGAAAAATTTATGGATTAGAGCAAAATTGGTGGGTTGATAACAGAAGGACTGTAGCGGAGGCAACGAATGCCGCTTTAGATTATTTAGAAAAGCTGCACAAAGAATTTGGAACATGGGAGCTAGCGCTTGCCTCATATAATGCTGGCGAAGGTAGAGTTGGTAGATCAATAAAAAGAAATAAAAGAAATAAAAAGCCAACAGGCTACTACAGTCTCAGATTGCCAAGAGAAACAAAAAACTATGTGCCAAAACTATTTGCTATAAAGAATATTATAAGTAATCCTAAAAAATATGGATTAGATTTGCCTAAAATAAAAAACCAACCATATTTTGAGGTTGTAAAGGTTGATAGAAATATTGATACGCAACTTATTGCCAGACTTTCTGAGATATCAATTGAGGAATTTCGGCTATTAAATCCGCAACATAAAAGACCTGTCATAAATGTAAAACATGTACCTCAAAACATAAACTTACCCTATCAAAATATTCATATATTTAACTACAATCTTCATAGCTACGATAAACCTCTATCGAACTGGGACTCATATAATCCGAAAAAGAAGGAAAGTGTTGCGCAAGTTGCTAAGAAATTTGGGATTGATAGAAAAATACTAATTCAAGTTAACCGCTTAGAGCGTAGGAAATCATTTAGAAGAAATAGCACTATTTTGATACCCAATAAAGATGCGATAACTACTTACTTCCCTACTAATGTCAACGAATTGTATAATTACTCATCAATAATCACACATAAAGTTTTACCTGGGCAAACCTTAAGCCATATTTCTGATAAATATAATATTTCAGTTAAAGATATTAAAGAATTTAATGAACTACGATCGGATAGAATAATCATAGGTGATACTTTGGATATTCCTAAATAATTTATTTTATGCGCATATGAAAAAAAATTGTCTATTTTCTAACTTTATTGCTATTTTTATCCCATTAATATTTATAATAAGTTGCTCGAAAGATACTTCCGAAGTAATTGATTATAATGGGAAATTTAAAAATATTTCTGGTGGAAACCTTATTAACGCTATGGCGGGAGAACCAAGTAATCTTATCGCTATGATTGCTGGTGATTCAGCCTCATCAGCAATAGCTGGAAATATATTTAACTCCCTTCTTAAATACGATGAAAATTTAAATTATGCTCCGGATTTGGCAGAAAGTTGGCAAATTTCTAACGACCAAAAAACGATTAGTTTTAAATTAAAAAAAGGCCTTCAATGGGCTGATGGGAAACCACTGACAAGTGCGGACGTGTTATTCACGTGGAAATTAATAACCAATCCTAATACTAGAACTCCTTATGCTTCCGATTATCAACTTGTTAAAAAAGCTTCTACCCCTGATTCTTTAACTTTCAAAGTCACTTATGAAAGTAGTTACGCCCCAGCCTTGGATACCTGGACCTCGTTGCATATTCTTCCCAAACATATTTTAAAAGATGAAGACATTAATAATACTTTCTTTTCACGAAAGCCAACAGGATCAAGTTTTTACAAGCTTGATGAGTGGATAAGTGGGCAACAGGTAACTCTTAAAGCTAATGATAAAAGTGTTTTAGGGGTTCCTTTAATAAATAAACTAATCTCAAGAATAATTCCTGATACCTCGTCACAATTCTTAGAGCTCACTGCTGATAATATAGATGTAATGAATATAAACCCAATTCAATATCAAAGAGTATTTCCAGCAAGAAAAGATTTACGACAAAAAATTGCACTTTATAAGGAGCTAGGAAATGGTTATACATACCTCGGCTTTAATCTTAAAAAAACTCCATTTAACGATATCAGAGTCAGGCAGGCTCTAAATTATGCAATTGATAAAGATGAAGTTATTAAAGGAGTGCTTCTAGGTCTAGGAGAGCCAATTTCTAGCCCTTATAAGCCGGGTACAAGGTGGAATAATCCAAATCTTAGCCCATACCCTTACAAGCCATCCAAAGCGCTTGTGCTCCTTCAAGAAGCTGGCTTTAAAAAAAATGATGCTGGTATCTTGATGAAAAATGGCAAACCCTTGAAGTTTGAGATTATTACAAACCAAAACAAACAAAGAGAAATGACAGCAGTTGTAATTCAAAAAAGATTACAAGAGATTGGGGTTGAGGTTTCAATAAGGGTTATTGAATGGGCAAGCTTTGTGAATAGATTTATAAAAACTGGTGATTTTGATGTTGTTGTTCTTGGATGGAGCCTATCTCTTGATCCAGATCAATATAATATATGGCATTCATCTCAACAAGGGCCTGGTCAATTTAATTTTCTTGGGTATTCTAATAAAAATGTTGATAAATTACTTGAGCTTGGTCGAAAAGAATTAAACGTTTCTAAGCGTGAGAAAATTTACCATGAATTTTCAAAATATTTGTTAGAAGATTCTCCAATTATTTATCTATATGCAGGTTACGCTTTAAGTGCAGTTCATAAAAGAGTTAAGGGAGTTAAGAATCCTGCTCCACCAGCAGGGATTTATCATAATAATTACGATTGGTTTGTACCGAAACCTCTTCGTAGAAGCGAAATTTCGGCAAGATAATGGCCTCATACTTGATAAAAAGAATATTGTGGATGATACCAATGCTAATTGGAATAAGTCTTGTGTCATTTTTTATTATGCATCTTGCTCCTGGTGATGTTACATCTAGCGAAGCATCCTTTAACCCAAAAGCATCCGAAGAATCTAGACAAAAATTAAGAGAACTTTATAACCTTGATAAACCGGTAATCATTCAATATGGTTTGTGGGTAAAGCGAATCGCTCAGCTTGATTTTGGTAACTCTTTTGCATCGCATCAAAAACCAGTGTTATGGGAGCGAACAGACAAATCTGGTAATGTTACTAAAGGGTTGATACAAGAGTCCCTTCCAATCACTTTAATGATTAATCTTTTGGGTATTTGTATTATTTTTTCTATTTCTATTTTTCTTGGTACTCTTTCTGCAGTTCGTCAAAATACCTGGGTTGACCGATCTATAACCTTGTTTGTATTTATCGGGTTCGCAATTCCAGGGTTTTGGTTAGCACTTTTATTGATGTATTGGACTGGAGTCAGTAATCAATGGTTGCCAATATCTGGGCTTCATAGCTTAGGCTATCAAAACCTTAGTGGTTTCGGTCAATTTATAGACCTTCTAAAGCATTTAGTTCTTCCAGTTTCAATATCCTCCCTGAGTGGCCTTGCTGGCATATCCTTATATGTAAGAAATGGGATGTTGGATATTCTTCATCAAGATTTTATTACAACAGCAAGATCTAAAGGTCTAAAAGAAAGTAAAGTTGTATTCATTCATGCGCTTAAAAATGCCATTCTTCCTCTTATCACAATCATAGGCCTCTCTATCCCTGGGCTTATAGGTGGATCTGTAATTGCAGAGTCAATTTTTGCCATACCTGGGATGGGTAAACTTTTTTATGATTCAGTTTTAATGAGAGATTTTCCAGTAATAATGGGAATTTTAACTATTGGATCATTTCTAACCCTAATAGGAAACTTACTTGCTGATGTTGGCTATGCTTGGGCTGACCCACGAGTTAGAAAAGGCCTAGTTAAATGAATATTTTTTTAAAAAACCCTCTTGCATTATCAGGCTTAATAATAATCCTAACAATTTTAATTTTAGCTTTAATTGCACCTATTATTGCACCATATGACCCAAGTTTTATCGATATTAATTCTATATTATTTCCACCGTCAATTAATCACTTAATGGGAACAGATGGCCTTGGTAGGGATGTTTTTTCTAGAATGCTTTATGGAGCACAAATATCTTTACTAGTTGGTTTTGTAGCTGTAGGTATAGCTAGCCTGATTGGTGTTATTTTGGGTTCATTAGCTGGATTTTATAGGGGTTGGGTTGATTCATTAATTATGAGATTTGTAGATATAATGCTATCAATACCAACATTCTTTCTAATACTGGCTATAATAGCTTTTCTAACGCCATCAATATGGAATATTATGATCGTTATTGGCTTAACATCTTGGATGGGCGTTACAAGGCTCGTGAGGGCTGAATTTTTTAGTTTGCGCCAAAGAGAGTATGTACTTGCTGCAGAAACAATGGGTTCAAATCATTTTTCAATAATAGTAAAACATCTTCTCCCAAATAGTTTAACGCCAATTATAGTTAGCTCAGTTCTTGGAATAGCAAGCGCAGTTTTGGTAGAGTCTGGCCTTAGCTTTTTGGGTTTGGGTGTTCAAGCCCCAACTGCATCTTGGGGAAACATACTTACTGATGGAAAAGAATACATTCAATTTGCTTGGTGGCTCTCTTTATTTCCTGGTTTAGCTATTCTCATTACTGTATTAGGATATAATTTACTTGGTGAGGGCCTAAGGGATGTATTGGACCCGAAAAATAAAGACTAACTATCAAAGAAAGATTAAATATGGGCTTCTTAAAGAATAAAAAAGTATTAATACTTGGATTACTTAGTGATAGATCTATTGCTTATGGTATAGCTTCTTCTATGAAAAAACAGGGTGCTGAGCTAGCGTTTACGTATCAAATGGAAAAGCATAAAGAAAGAGTTCAAAAACTTGCCTCCCATTTTGATTCCAATATAGTTTTACCATGTGATGTCGCAAGTGATGAAGATATTAAAAATCTTTTTTTATTATTAGAAAAAGAATGGGGGAAATTTGATGTCTTAATTCACTCAATAGCTTTCGTTCCCAAAGAAGCATTAAGTGGTGACTTTATTGAGTCAACTTCGCGTGAAAATTTTACAATAGCCCACAATATTAGTTCATATAGTTTTACTGCACTCGCAAAATCAGCCCTTCCATACTTAAATACAAATGCGAGTCTTTTAACGCTGAGCTACTTAGGTGCTGAAAGAACAATGCCCAATTACAATGTAATGGGTTTAGCAAAAGCAAGTCTTGAAGCAAATGTAAGGTATATGTCTCATAGTTTGGGTAGTAAGGGGATTAGGGTTAATGCTATCTCGGCAGGGCCAATCAAGACTCTTGCTGCTTCAGGTATTGCAAACTTTGATAAAATGTACGATTTTAATGAGCGTCATTCCGCATTAAAAAGAAATGTAACAACTGAAGAAGTCGGGAATGTTGCCGCATTTTTATGTAGTGACTTAGCATCAGGAATTACGGGTGAAATTACTTACGTGGATGGTGGGATGAATATTACTGCTTCAGGATCTATCGATTAGCAAATAATGACTCATTAGTTTCAATATCAGCATTAACTCTTAAGTTTGAAATGTAAGCTGCTTCGACCTCAGCCTCAATCAGAGCTATATAATCATTATAATAAGTATCAATTGAATCATTATCCTCTACATTCTCAGTAACTACTTTATTGAGTTTAACGATTACATATTCTCCATTGCTATCATAAAGGCCAGAGTATGAAGGAAGTTGGGTATCATCTATTTTAAATATCGCATTAATAAGGGAGTCGGACAATCCTTTTCTATCAACGCGATCTATGACTAATTGATCAATCCAATCAATTGCTTTCGGGTTTAACTTTACATCTTGTATTAGTTTAATTCCAGCATCAATTAAAAGCTTTTGAGATTCTGCTTCTACCAGAAATTCTTTAATTGTGCCCCTGACCTCTTCAAAAGGCTTTGTAGCTGAAGGGCGGTAATCAATAACTCTAGCGGCAACTAGGTTATTAGGTGAAGCCTCGATTGCCGGAATATTTCTCTTTTCCGCTATAGCATCTTTATCAAAAATTGCTTGAGCAAAAGCTTCATTATTAAAAAACTTTTTTGCATCTTCAAAACTTAACCATTCACTATCTTGAATTTTTAAATCAAATTTGTTTGCAGCTTTTTGAAGATTTTCAGATTGCTCATAAATAATATTACTAAAGTCTTCTGCATTTGAACCATATTCAGCAAGTGCTAAATTAAAAAGTAACTCGCCCTTAATTTTATTTTTCACTGACTCAAACTTAACTTCTTCGCCTTTTATATCCGTTAACATTATAATATGATATCCAAATTCAGTCTGAACAAGGTCAGAAATTTGGTTCTTCGACATTTTAAACACTTGATTGTCAAAAGCTTTAGTCATATCTCCTCTAGAAAAGAATCCGAGATCTCCGCCCATTTTTGAAGATTCCGGATCTTGAGAATATTTTGCAGCATTCTTTTTAAAAGTCTTCGGATTTTTTCTTACTTCCTTTAGGATAGTTAGTGCTTTTGTCTTGATTTCGCTTATCTCATTGTCAGCCATATCAGATCTAATAGTAAACAATATATGCTTAGCTCTTCTTTGTTGGTCTGCCTGATATCTATTTATATTGTTAGTAAAATAATTTTTTACTACATCATCTGCTACTTTTATATTTGGGACTATGCCCGCAACTGAATAAATAATGAACTCAATCTTTACTTGATCAGACTGTATAAAAGAAGACTTACTTTCTTCATAAACTTTCTTTAATGCCTTATCAGAAAGATCAACTTTTTTCTTGTAAGTATTCTGTTTTAACTCAAAAATGCTGACATCTCTTTTTTGATAAGCTAAATTAACCAGCGGTTGAATTTTATTTTTTGGAGTGTATATAAGCTTTCTTAAGCTATCTCTGACTTGTTGCGAGCCAAGGTCATTTCTAATGCTATCATCGAATTCTTTTGGGGTTAATCTATTTATACTTAAAATTTCATCGTATTGGGCCTGAGAAAATCTTCCATCTCTTTGAAATTCAGGCATACCTGATATATACGACCCAACTTGATTATCACTAATATAAAAACCTGAATTTTTAATTTCTTGTTTAACCAACTTGGTAGTTATTAATTTATCTAATACGGCTTTTTTAAACTCTATATTTTGGAATGTTTTTGGGTCTACTGATTCATCTTGGCTTTTTATTTGTGCAATAAATTGGCTTTCTGTCTTATCTAATTCTTGCGAGGTAATAGGCTCATCATTAACTGATGCTATTTTAACATTACTTCCAACTGATGATAAATAAGAATCTATCCCAAAAAGAGCAAAAGGAATAATAATTATCCCTAAAATAACTTTAGCAAGTTTAGTTTGAGTTCTACTTCTTATGTGTTCTAACATATTTAAATTCTCATAATTATTAATTAAAAGGCCTATATATATTGACTCTCTTAATTTATAAATATGGACTAATAAAATTAGTCCATATTTGCTTATTGGCGGAGTGGACGGGACTCGAACCCGCGACCACCGGCGTGACAGGCCGGTATTCTAACCAACTGAACTACCACTCCTAAAAATGGTGGGTGCTACAGGGGTCGAACCTGTGACATTCGCCTTGTAAGGGCGACGCTCTACCAACTGAGCTAAGCACCCGAATTGTTAAAAATTTCGAATGTAATTCTACAATAACGTAATGAACAAAGCTAGCTAATAAAAATAAAAAACTAATGGGCTATTGCTTTATCAATTTGAATTATATTTTTTGATGCAGCAGGGATAACTTTTGATCCTTTTATTAAGCTTTTTGGCTCTTTTGTTAATGCTATCTCAATAACTTCATCAATCCATTTAACAGGGATAATATCGACGCCAGCCTTAATTTCGTCTGGAATATCTATCAAATCTTTTAAATTTTGTTCTGGGATTAAAATTTTCTTAATATTCCCACGATGTGCTGCTAATAATTTTTCTTTCAGTCCACCAATTGGTAAGACTTCACCTCTGAGAGTAATCTCTCCGGTCATCGCAACATCAGAATGAACAGGTATCCCAGTTAAGCTTGATATAATTGCTGTTGTTATACCAATTCCAGCACTTGGTCCATCTTTTGGTGTAGCTCCCTCAGGAAAATGAATATGTATGTCTTTTTTTTCATGAAACGTATTATTGATACCCAATCTCTCTGCACGACTTCTCACAACACTCATTGCTGCGTGTATCGATTCTTGCATCACATCACCAAGTTTACCAGTAATTATTGTCTTTCCTTTACCTGGGAGCACGACTGCTTCAATTGTTAATAATTCTCCGCCAACCTGAGTCCAAGCTAAACCTGTTACTTGACCAATTTGGTTCTTTTTATTTGCGTAGCCAATATCATAAATTTTAACCCCTAAATAATCTTGTAGATTTTTGCTAGTTACAGATATAGATTTTAATTTCTTGTTTGTTAAAAGGGATTTCACAACTTTTCTACAAATTTTTGAAATTTCTTGTTCTAATTTTCTAACCCCAGCCTCTCTAGAATAAAACTGAATAATATCTTTAATGGCTTTTGCTGAAATTTTAAACTCATTTCGCTTTAAACCATTATGTTTTAACTGTTTAGGGAGTAGGTGCTTGATTGCAATATTTAATTTTTCAGATTCTGTATACCCTGAGAGTCTTATAATCTCCATTCTATCTAACAGTGGCTCTGGGATATTCATTGAATTAGCCGTTGCAACGAACATTACATCAGATAAGTCATATTCAATTTCAGCGTAGTGGTCAGAAAATGTATGGTTTTGTTCTGGATCTAAAACCTCAAGCAAAGCTGAAGATGGATCTCCTCTAAAATCTTGACCCATTTTATCTACTTCATCTAGTAAAAATAACGGATTCTTAACTCCAACTTTAGTCATGTTCTGTAAGATTTTACCAGGCATTGATCCAATATAAGTTCTTCTATGCCCTCTAATCTCTGCCTCATCCCTCACGCCGCCAAGAGCCATTCTTACAAACTTTCGATTAATCGACTTTGCAATGCTATTCCCAAGAGATGTTTTACCTACACCTGGAGGACCAACTAAACATAATATTGGGCCTTTAAGCTTACCAACCCTATTTTGAACGGCTAAATATTCAATTATCCTTTCTTTTACCTTTTCCAGCCCAAAATGATCATTA
>CAJQTF010000022.1 GCA_905618945.1 uncultured Methylophilaceae bacterium | reverse complement strand
GATTAAAGGTATAAAAAATTAATTCTTTCTCCAGTAAACAGCATGCCCATCTACTGTAATTAGTGGGATTTGAATATTATTTTGAGCCATAAAATCTGTAATGGCTTTTTTGCATGGAGGGCATGAATGATAATCATCGACAATAATAAAACCACCCTTAACTACCTTATCATAAAGCGGAATTAATGCATCCATTGTAGATTCATATAAATCACCATCCAATCTTAATAGTGAAAGTTTTTCTATTGGAGCATTTGGCAAGGTATCTCGAAACCAACCCTCAATAAATTTGACTCTATCATCAAGTAATTGATATCGGCCAAATAATTCCTTAACTTCTTCAATAGAAACTGTGAGAATTGGTAAAACATTTTCACTAATATCAAAGCCTGCATCTTGCTCCCAAGTTGGTTCTGGGACCCCCTGAAATGAGTCAGCAGCCCATATCGTTCTAGTGTTATCTCCAAATGCAAGTAAACAACCCTTCATAAAAATACAAGCCCCGCCTCGCCATATACCAGTTTCAATAAGATCTCCTGGTATGTCCTCATGAATAATTGTCTCGATGGCGAATTGAATATTATCCAATCGCTTTCTACCAATCATTGTGTGAGAGAGCTCGGTAAGGTTTCTTGCTTCAGGCACTGCCAAGAAGGTACCATCTGGAAGTTTTGAATTGAGCTTTAAAGTATTACCTGAAGATTTGTTATCTTTTAGCAGATTAATAAGGGCTGATTCTCTTTCTTTTACACCAAGAAAACTACTCGGTTCAAGCTTTAAATTACCGATTATTGAATGCACAGCAAGTACTATTTTTGCTTCATTTTCAATATAGAGTTCATTCAATAATGATGATTTAAGTAAATTTATATAATTTTCATTTATTTCATTTAATTTCATACAATATAACTATTGAGTTTTTTAATTGAACTAACTATAACATGAAGGACACAGCCTGATTTTTGCTACTTGTTATTTCTATCTAAGTTCTTCTTCCAATTGCTTTTCTCTTAATTTTCCTTCTCTTGCAGTGTCATGAATTTTATCTGTCTTGATGAATTTAACTGCTTTTATTACAATTGAAAACATAAACACAATACCAATCGCAATAAGTATTAACGAAAAACTCAATTCCATAATCATTCCTCTAGTTTTTGAAATTTCAATCAGGTCTCTATCAGCCATGGTATGGCAGCCAAGATTGTTAAAACAAGTGCCAATGCTACTAGTAACTTATACATACTATTTCCCCTAGTTATTTTTAAACAATAATGTGTATCCCTTAATCAAATATCTTAAACATCAATAAAGTCATTTTACTTTTGATTTTTCTTCTAATTGCTTGACCTTATTCTTATCACCACAAATATACATTTCATATTTTGCTTGTGCGCATGTTTCAAAATTAGGCAAGATTAAGCAAGTGTTTAAATAACCTTCATAAGCTTCTTTATCATAGAAACATGAAACGGATGGCTTGGAGTATTCTGTTCTTACGCCTTGGTCATTAATAGAAATTTCTTTACTATGACCTAACATAGGAATCGTTAATAATAGTAGGAGTAGTTTTTTCATAAGACCAAATTTAACATTATGAAAATCTTATCATAACAATAAGCAATATGTACTTTACCTTAACCAATATTACTCATAAAGTGAATTTATTAAATTACTTTAGGAATTAATATGAGCGTATTAGAAAATTTCAGAAAGTTAAAAGCAGAAGGAAAGAAAATTGTAGTTGTTACTTCTTATGACTACTGGAGTTCAAAGATTCTTAACGAAACAGACGTAAACGGCATTTTAATTGGTGACTGTTCGTCTATGGTAATGCATGGTCATGAAGACACATTGAATTCTGATGTGGAAACAATTGCGATGCACACCAGAGCGGTAAAAAAAGGAGCAAAAGACAAATTCCTTATTGCTGCTATGCCTTTCATGAGTAATTCAAAGGGGATGAAGGAGACAATGGATAACGTTGAAATCCTAATCAAGGCTGGAGCAAATGCACTTAAAATAGAAGGTGTTGATGGAAACGAAGAGCTCTATGCTCATCTCTCCAAATCAGGTATTCCAACAATCGGACACATTGGCCTTACCCCATCTCACCACAATGCAATCGGTGGTTTTAAAGCTCAAGGCAAAACCATTGAAAGTGAGCTTAGGCTCATTGAAGAAGCCAAAAAGCTCGAGAAGCTTGGATGTATAGCAATCGTTTTAGAAGCTGTTCCGCAGCACGTAGGTGCCAAGGTTAGAGACGCAGTTTCTATCCCAGTAGTCGGTGTCGGAGCAGGATTGGACGTAGATGGTCAAGCACTAGTTTTTCAAGATATGCTAGGATTTTCTACAGACTTCAAGCCTAAATTCGTAAGAACATACATGAATGGAGCCGATCTTATTAAAGATGCCGTAAATCAGTTTACAGCAGATGTACATGCAGAAGTATTCCCATCGGCAAAAGAAACATATGCGCCGGCTAAAGAACAAATAGTTACTTAAGAAATAAATAGGCTATGTATATGGTGTTACAGAGGATTATAATGAGTGAAAATAAATGTTATATTTAATTTATAGCCCTCTTCTTACGCCATTATTTTGAAAAAAGATAAAGTTAGAAAAACATATTTAAAAAAGCGTCAAGAACTATCTTCTTCCAAATTTGAAGAAGAATCATCTCAGCTTATTCAAAACACTATTGAGCTTATTAAAAAATATAAGCCTGAATGTATTCATTGCTTTTTACCCATCTATTCAAAAGGTGAAATAAGCACTTTACCAATAATTCAGTATTGCTGGAAAAATAACATCAATGTTGTTGTACCTGTTAGTAACTTTGAAGATGGGACACTAAAAAATGCAGAATTTAAACCTCATACCAAAACAAAAAAAACAAAAAATAATATTACCGAACCAATTGATCCTATTTGGAAAAAAAACGATAATATTAATATTGTAATCACTCCTCTTTTGGCTTTTGATCTTAAAGGTTATCGAGTAGGTTATGGAAAAGGATTTTACGATCGTTTTTTTGCTTCTTTACACAAGGATGCAAAAAGAGTTGGAGTCACGCTTTTTAAGCCTTGTAAAGACATAGAAAATATAACTGAACAAGATATACCTTTGACACATTGCGTTACTCCCAATAAAACCTATTCTTTTTAATAATTTTAATCTGGACAAATATAAAATAAGACTTTATTTATAATAAATATTCTTTATAAAGTTAATATTTAATAAAAGTAACAATCACCACTGATTGATTCGGAAGAATAGCTACTTCCACTTACATCACCAGACAATTAAGTGAGC
>CAJQTF010000021.1 GCA_905618945.1 uncultured Methylophilaceae bacterium | reverse complement strand
TATCGAGGACCGCTAACTTGATACCTTTGCTATTCAAATCTTTTGAAAAGTTTACGAGTCCCTGTCTAAGAGTGTGTAGTTTTTCTGAAGCACGAGATGTATAAATTTTTTCGGAAAAGGGAGTTAAATCATTTGCCATGAAGACTATGTCACCAGATTTTAACTCAGATATTAATTGTGGAATAACCTCATCAAAGTAATAATCATTTGCTTTATTCCATTTTCCGTTATTAATTATGTTTTTAACTGGAGAAGCATCCCAAGAAGACGTAATTGTTATAGAATAATTATCTTCACTAACTAGCTTATCAAATGCCTGCACAAATGCGGCTGAAAAAGAGCTCCCTATAACAACAACCCTTTTTTGTGATTTATTAAAATTTCCTAAAGTACAATTTTCAATAAGTATTTTCTTTCCAACATCAGCATTACTTGCCAATACACAATCTATCCCATTCCAAATTGTGTTTGTACTAGGAATAGAATATGTATTTGTCAGCGTACTTGGCCCAGAGGCAATTAATTTTGCAGGTTCTCCTGTGTAAAGTTTTCCGTAAAAAGGTTTAAGCATCAAAAACAATAAACTCGCAACAACAATAAGTCCAGATACAGCAATAATAAGAATTTTTGCTTTAGAGTTAGACCATGAAGCTCTTCTCAATGGTTTCTCAATAATATGATATGAAATTACCGAGAGCATAAGTATTAAAATAATTTGAAAGGGAATAGTTCTAGAATTAATGCCAATTGTCCACATACTAACTGACAGTATTCCCCAATGCCATAAATATAGTGAATAAGATATTAAGCCTATATAAGCAAATGGATTCCTAGCTAACACGTAATAAAACATCATTTTAGGTTTTGTAAAAAAAAGAAATAGCGCTGTAGAAAATGCAGCCAGCATAGTAGATTGGGTGCTGAACTCTTCCGGCAGAAAAAAAGCTATTGAAATCAAAAAAAACGATGTTATAGAAATTATATGAGCCATAAGCTGATCGTAATTATAATTATTATTTTTTAGAGCTATAAATGTTATTGCTCCAATTGCTAATTCCCAGAATCTGGTTGGCATAGAATAAAAAGACAAATGAGGAAAGTTAATGCTTAAAGTATAAAAAGCACAAAAAGATATAAAACTAAGCGCGCCTATTAAAATATAAAAATTGCACAAACTAATTCTTTGAATCGCTAACAACCAAATTAAGAATGGGAAAAATATGTAAAATTGTTCCTCTACGCCCAGAGACCATGTGTGCGTAAAAACATTTAATTTTGAGGAGTCAGCAAAATAATCTGCAGCTTTGTTAGCTAAATAAAAATTTGATAATCCAAAAAGTGAGAATAAACCAGTTTTAATTGATGCTTCTGGTTCTGGGTCGAAAAAAGATATAAGAAGTGAGGTGATTAAAACAAAAAAACCAAGAGCAGGAACTAACCTCTTAACTCTTCTTACATAAAAATCAATCAAGAAATTCTTAAGATTTTCACTATCTTGCTTTAACAATGATGAGGTTATTAAATATCCAGATATAACAAAAAAAACATCTACTCCCAAAAAGCCACTTGGGAGGATTTCATTGTTAAAATGATTTACAATCACGGAAATAACTGCAATTGCTCTCAGCCCATTAATGTCTTTTCTGTAAATACTCATACCTATTAATTTTTATACCATCCTAACTTAATATTAACTAAAATTTCTGATGACGGGGTTATTAATAATATTATTCTGTATAAAACAGTTGGGGTTACCTCCACCAATTTACAGTCCAAATAGGTCCTAGACGGTCCGATTACAACCTCCCTCTTCTCTAAAACCCTTTAAATACTGTCCTATATTGTCCAAAACAGTCATATTGTATCCAATGAATTTTTAGGTACCAATATTTAAACTTTGGTACCTTTTATTTACTGTGGTTTTATTTCCACCATTTTAATTAAGGGTCTATTACCTTCCCTAAAAAATCAAAACACTTTCCTGAATCCTTTTGGCTAATTTTACTAATAACCTGTGTCATCAATTCAACACTTTTCCTTGGGGTAAAAATGTTGTGCTTTACATTCCTTAAGAAAGGTTCTGATAGATGACTTTTGACTGTTCCGGGATGGATCCCTATTACTATATTTTCTTTATTAGCTCTTTTTAATTCTATTGAAAGGTTCTTTATCATCATATTAAGCGCAGATTTAGAACTCCGGTAACTGTACCAACCACCAAGTTCATTATCAGAAATACTTCCCACCCTTGCTGTTAAAAAGACAATTTTAACTCCCCCTGATTTCTTAATAAGTGGTAAAAGCTTTTTTACTAATAAGATAGGCCCGAAAACATTGACTTGAAATACATCCCTCAAGCTTTCAAAATTAATATTATCTATTGATTTCTCGGGTTTGACTTGGTCTGTATGAAGGATTCCTGTTGCTATTATGATCGTACTAATAGATTCCAATTGTGATATTTTGTCTAAGTTTTCAAATGTCCCTTCCTTGCTATAGTCAACCTCTATTGATTGAATTTTTTTATCACCGAAGCCATATGTTTTTCTTGATAACGTAACAATTTTCTCTACATTTGGATCATCACTGTAAAATCTTGAGAACTCTCTCCCAATTGCACCAGATGCCCCAGCTATTAATATATTTTTTTTCATTTTTTTCTTGTTAGAGTTCTTTTAGAGGTAATGGAATGACATTTGTTATTTTAAAACAATTCTAACAAGAAATGCCACTTGCCATGAATAGTTATTACCGGCTAGATCATTGAAAAAATAAATAAGAGGTCCTAAACGATTCGATTAACAACTTCCTCTATACTAAATTTCATTAAATACATAATATGTAGTAATTAAGATACAGAGAAAAATGAAAGAAATCCTAGATGACTAAATTAATAAATAATAAAAATCCATACAGCCTAACTACATTATTTTTTACAGAGATGTGGGAGCGCTTTAGTTATTATGGAATGCGAGCGCTACTTGTCTTGTACTTAGTAAATTCATTGAATTATTCTGATGCTGATGCACTTCATATATATGCTATCTATACAGGATTAGTATACTTAACCCCAATCATTGGAGGCTATCTAGCCGACAAATATTTAGGCACTCAAAAAACAATCTTCATTGGTGGAATAACAATGATGCTAGGGCATTTTTTAATGATATTTCCTAATCTTTTATATTTAGCTATGGGTTTATTGATTATAGGTAATGGTTATTTCAAACCTAATATAAGCACTCTATTAGGGAGGCTTTATAAAGATAATGATGTACGAAGAGATAGCGGTTTTAGTATTTTTTATATAGGAATAAACCTAGGTGCTTTCATAGCCCCTTTGATAGTTGGATATGTTGGTGAAACTATTAGCTGGCATTATGGATTTGCTATTGCAGGGTTCGGTATGCTTGCCGGTTTAATACAATTTTATTTAGGACAAGATAAAATTATTCAAGAGGATATGTCTAAAAAAACAAAAAGTCTAAATTTTGGTGATTGGAGGTCAATCGTATTTTTATCATTGATCAATATCCCAATTATTTTAATAATTTTTGAAATAAATGGTTTTATTAATGACTATCTTTATGAGCTTTTAACTTCCTCATTTATATTAGCAATTATTTTGTTTTTAAAACAAAAAAATAAAATTAACTTTATTAAGGACGACATAAAAAAAGTTTCTTATATTGGCATCCTTTCATTGTTTGTAATATTCTTTTGGGTTGGTTTTGAACAGGCTGGAGGGTCCTTAACACTTTATGCAAGTAATTCAGTGGATCGAAATTTATTTGGCTTTATGATCCCAGCTTCTTTCTTTCAGTCAATTAATCCCTTAATTATAATTCTACTTGGGCCCCTAATCGCAAATTTTTGGTTAAGAATTGATAACAGTAATCGCAAAATAAATACCTCTCAAAAAATGGGTATAGGCCTCATTCTTCTTTCTGTCGGCTTTTTCCTAATTATGTATGTCAATAATTCAAGCGATTCATCCATAAGTCTTTGGTGGCTTGTAGGGGTCTATTTCCTTCATACGCTTGGTGAATTATGCCTATCACCTATTGGTCTATCTATGGTTACCAAGGTTTCGCCTAAAAAAATTGCTTCTCTAATGATGGGATTTTGGTTTTTATCTGCAGCTATTGCAAATTATTCTGCTGGAAAATTACCATCAATCTTACAAACAAATAATTTAGATTTATTTACCTTCTTAGCAATTATGTCTCTTACTGCTGGTATTGTCTTAATTTCAATAGCACCTTTTATGGAAAAATTAGTCAAA
>CAJQTF010000020.1 GCA_905618945.1 uncultured Methylophilaceae bacterium | reverse complement strand
TTTCTCTTATTGCTTTTATGCTTCTTATTTTATCTTATTTTGGAACAAAATTTGTTTTAGAAATTCTACTAAAAAATAACTTATCTTAAAAAAATTATTGGCCATTTATTTTTAGATGCTTCTTTTTCTAATACTTGATCAGGATTTGCTGCTACAGGATCGCTAACGATTCTGAGTAATGGCAAATCGTTTTGAGAATCACTATAGAAAAAAGTTCGTTCAAGATTTTCAAAAGTAAGTTCTTTTTGTTTCAGCCATAGATTTAACCTATCCACCTTGCCTTCTTTGAATGAAGGGATACCTTTGACCTTGCCAGTAAATTCTCCAGCAACCTCTTCGAGATCAGTTCCAATTAAATCATCTATACCGAATAAATTACCAATAGGTTTGGTGATATAGCTATTAGTTGCAGTAATTATAAGTAACTTATCTCCATTATCCCTATGCTCTGCAACCAGACTTCTTGCCTTTTTCGTTATCATTGCTTCTGCCACCTCGCTGATGTAACGAGCAAGTAGTTTATCAAGTAATTTTCTTGGATTATTCTTGAAAAATTGGAATTGAAATTCAGTAAACTCATAGATATCTAATTTACCCGAATTATACTCAGCATAAAATTTTTCATTCATTGCTTGATGAATTTTTTGATCAACAAGACCTTCTCGAGCTAAGAAAAGTCCCCAATTATAATCAGAATCGCCATTAAGGAGTGTGTTATCTAGGTCAAAAATAGCTAAATTCAAAAAATATCTCTTCTATACCTGTGGGTGAGCTCGTTCATATTTAGAGTGCAATTTGTTAAGTGCACTGATGTATGCTTTTGCAGATGCAATAACAATATCTGTGTCTGAGCCTTGACCATTTACTATTCTTCCGCCCCTTGATAAGCGAACAGTTACTTCACCTTGCGAATCTGTTCCAGAAGTTATATTGTTTACTGAAAATAATAATAATTCTGCTTTTGATTGCACAATTGATTCAATAGCTTTAAATGCTGCATCAACAGAGCCGCTTCCTTCTGCAGAAGATTTCTGGCTTTTTCCATCCATCGTCATCTCAATTTCAGAAATAGGAGTCTTACCAGTTTCAGATGCAGTCTTTAGCCCAATTAGTTTATATAAATCATAGGACTCTTCGACATACTCTTCACTCACTAAAGCATGAATATCTTCATCAAAGATTTGTGATTTTTTATCGGCTAATACTTTAAATCGGTCAAATGTTGCATTAAATGTTTCTTCAGATTCAATTTCGATACCTAACTCACTTAATCTACTTTTAAATGCGTTTCTTCCTGAAAGCTTGCCTAGGCTAATTTTATTGGCCCCCCAGCCAACATCTTGAGCAAGCATTATTTCGTAGGTTTCTCTATGCTTTAAAACTCCATCCTGATGAATGCCTGATTCATGAGCAAATGCATTGGCACCAACAACTGCCTTGTTGGGCTGAACTGGGTATCCTGTGATTGTGGAGACTAATCGGGACGTTGGGACAATTTGCTGAGTGTTAATCTGAGTTTCTAGATTAAAAATATCCTTTCTCGTTTTAACAGCCATAACAATTTCTTCTAAACTAGCATTCCCCGCCCTCTCTCCAAGGCCATTAATTGTACATTCAACTTGTCTGGCACCATTTAAAACAGCTGATAGTGAATTGGCTACAGCCATCCCAAGATCATTATGGCAATGCGTTGACCATATTACCTTATCTGAATTAGGCACCTTCTCTATTAATGTTTTCATTCGGTGTCCCCATACATCTGGAATAGAGTAACCAACCGTATCTGGAACATTAATTGTTTTGGCCCCTGCTTTTATTGCGGCATCAAATATCTCAACAAGAAAACCTATATCCGACCGAACTGCATCTTCAGCAGAAAATTCTACATCTTCTGTGTAGGATAAAGCCCATTCAACAGCTTTTACAGCCTGATTAAGAACTTGTTCCGGCTTCATCCTTAATTTATTTTCCATATGAATCTGACTTGTTGCAATAAATGTATGAATTCGCTTATTTGCTGCAGGCTCAATAGCCTTCCCAGCTTTCTCAATGTCAGCTTCTAGTGCTCTTGCTAAAGAGCAAACAGTTGATTTTGTGATTGTTTTTGCCACAGCGTTAATAGCTTCATAGTCTCCCGGGCTAGCTGCAGCAAATCCAGCCTCAATTACGTTAACACCTAATTTTTCAAGTTGTTTTGCAATCCTAACTTTCTCTTCTTGGGTCATCGACGCGCCAGGGCTTTGTTCGCCGTCACGCAGTGTGGTATCAAATATTATTAATTTATTTTTCATCGAATATATCAACATCTAAAAAATTTTTACTATTATTAAATTTTGCCCTTAATAAATTAAAGTAGCCAGATAACGAATATCCAAATGCAATTATAAAAATAACTTCCGCTGGATTATGAGAGATCAAACCAAATAATAATGCTATTAGAAGGATTACAACAAAAGGTTGGCTATTCCTAAGATTTATATCCTTACCACTATAAAA
>CAJQTF010000019.1 GCA_905618945.1 uncultured Methylophilaceae bacterium | reverse complement strand
ATCCTTTAATTCAATTTCAGCACCATTATTAATTAATATTTCTATAGTTTTAACATTACCATTTTTGCTTGCCAACATTAATAGAGTTAAGCCCGCTCCGGTTCTGCTATTTGGATTAATACCACCCTTAATAAGTAAATCTATAGTTTCATAGTGACCTGATGTTGCAGCTAATCCATAAGCAGTCCATCCATCTGGGTCTGTTATTTTTGAATCTGCATTATTATCAAGAAGCACTTTAACAATTTGAGTGTAATTTTTTTTTGCAGCAAACATAAGAGCAGTCCAGCCATCATTTTCTACTTTATTTATTTTTACACCTTTAGAGATTAGGTATTTTACTATTTCTATTTGATTTTTTCTTGATGCATACATTAGGGCGCTAATCCTATCTTTATCTTCCGTATTCGGATCTCCTCCACTTTCAATCACAGCTTTAACAGTTTCAAGGTCACCTTTTGCCGATGCTGTCAGTAAGTATGGAATTTCTTCGGCATTTAACTGGAATACGTTACATAAAATATAAATAAATAATATATGTATAGTATTTTTCATTTTTTATTTTATTTTTTTTAATGCTTGAGCCATTACTTGACCCATATTTGCTGGAGATTCAGCAATCCAGACGCCTGATTTTTTCAAGCTATTAATTTTGTCAATAGCTTTGCCAGAGTTGCCAGAGATGATGGCTCCCGCATGCCCCATTCTTTTTCCTTCTGGTGCAGTTAGCCCCGCAATATATGCAACAACCGGTTTTTTTATATTACTGAGAATGAATTCAGCAGCAAGTTCTTCATCAGACCCTCCAATTTCACCCACCATAATTATGCCTTCTGTATTTGGATCTTCTTCAAACATCGCCAAACACTCTATAAAATTAAGGCCTTTTATAGGATCTCCACCAATACCAACACAAGTTGTTTGACCTAGGCCATTCATTGAAGTTTGGTGGACGGCCTCGTAAGTTAGAGTCCCAGATCTTGATACTATTCCGATTACACCAGGCGAATGTATATTCCCTGGCATAATCCCAATTTTACATTCATTTGGAGTAATAATCCCTGGGCAATTAGGCCCAACAAGAATGGTATTATTTGAATCAATTATTTGTTTAACTTTCAACATATCAGTTACTGGAATACCCTCAGTAATGCAAACAACAATCTCAATACCTGATTCACTAGCCTCTATGATAGATTCTGCTGCAAATCTTGGAGGGACATAAATCATTGTTGCATTTGCACCTGTCTCATCAATTGCTTCTTTCACAGTGTTGAAAACGGGTAATTTAAGATGGGTTTGGCCGCCTTTACCAGGGGTGACACCTCCGACAATTTTAGAGCCATATTTAATTGATTGCTCACTATGGAATGTACCTTGCTTCCCTGTAAACCCTTGACATAAAACTTTTGTATTTTTATTTACAAGAATAGACATTTAATTTTCTAAAGCGCTTAGTTCAACAGATTTTTTTGCTGCATCAGTTAGGCTATTGGCAGAAATAATATTTAGGTTACTTTTTTTTAAAATTTCTTTTCCTAGCTCAACATTTGTTCCTTCCAGGCGAACTACTATTGGTATTTTAACCCCCACCTCCTTAACTGCCGATATTATTCCTTCCGCAATAATGTCACACCTCATAATTCCACCAAAAATATTAACTAATACAACACGAACATTAGAATCGGAAAGTAAGATTTTAAATGCTTTACTTACAGTCTCAGATGTTGCACCACCACCGACATCAAGAAAGTTTGCAGGGAGGCCGCCAGAAATTTTTATTAAATCCATTGTGGCCATAGCTAACCCTGCACCATTTACCATGCAGCCAATATTACCCTCCAATGCGATATAATTTAACCCACTGTTGAATGCTTCCACTTCTTTTTTGTCTATTTGTAACCAATCATATGTATTGCTAATCTCTGGATGTCTGAATCTAGCATTGTCATCTAAACTTATTTTACTGTCGATAGCAATAATTTCATCACCTTCTGAAATTGCTAAAGGATTTATCTCTAATAGAGATAAATCTGATTTTTTAAAAAATTCAAAACATGAGATAAGAAATTTTTTAAATTTTGCAAACAATTTTTTCTCTATACCAAGTCTAATAGTTAAGGTATTTATTTGAGAAGAAGTTAATTCCATATTAATTTTACAATACTCCTTAGTAATAGATTTTGGATTTTTATTAGCTATTTCTTCTATATCCATACCTCCAGATTGAGAGCTTATTATCACTATAGATTCTGTTTGCCTATCTATTAAAATTGAAAAATACATTTCTTTTTTTATTAAAATTGTTTCTTCTAGTAACAATTGATTAACGGGCTGTCCGTGAGGTTTATTTTGTTCAGTTATGAGGTTTGTACCAAAAATGAAAGAGGCAAACTCTTTTGCTTCTTGGGGTGTATTGATAATTTTAATACCACCTGCCTTGCCACGTCCCCCTGCATGAATTTGTGCTTTTATTACTAATCTTGAGTTGAGTTGTTGAGCAATCTCAAAAGTTTGGGTGATACTATTCGAGATTTTGCTTTTAGGAACGTTTATTCCATTAGCCTTAAGCAATTCTTTAGCTTGATACTCATGAAGATTCATTTAAATTCTTTAAACTAATTACTGATTTCATTATGATATCAGAATGCTTAATTGATTTTATAGAATGTACATAAAGCTTTTATTTAAAAATATTATTTTTCTACTTCAAAGGGTGTATTGTAACTGTGCCTGCTTTCATGTCCGGAATGATTAAATGAGTTTTATCCTTACTTAATGCAATATCGGCGGCAGCCTTAAAGCCCTCTAGGATTACTTTTGATTTACCATTTTTGAATTCGTATACTTTTCCCTCTTTCCAGCTACTTATGTATATCGTTCCATTTTTGATTGCCAAACCATCCCCACCATCAAAGCCATCTGCAATTTTTTTAATCTTATTATTTTTAAGGTTAGCCTCTAATAAATCTCCACCCCAATCAACTATTAATAATTTTGAATCAGCTATCGGGAGAATGCCATTTGGTGCTTTTATTTTAGCGTTTCCCTCGAACATAACGGTAACCTTTCCCGATTTTTCAATCAGAAATACTAACCCACCTGAATCAAAGTCTCCTGTATCAGTAACATATAAATCACCATTTTCTGACACATCAATATCATTTAAAAATACAGGTGTTTTTGGGAAGCTCATAGTTCCTGCATAAACACCCCAAGAGCCATCTAAATTAACTTCAATTACTGCATCACGGTCAGTAATATAAAGCTTGTCATTATAAAAAACTATCCCTTTAGGGTCGTATAGCCCCTCTGCAACAGTCGATACTTTGCCATTTTTATCAATCTTAGTTATTTTTCCATCTTTGTCTTTATCTCTCTCTCCAATTTCTGATAGATAAATTGATCCATCAGGACCTTCTGCAACTGATTCAGGCATCTTGAAGCCAGAAATTATTTCGTTTGAATAACTTACATTGAAAATTATAGTTAGTAGTATTCCGGTAATAATTTTTCTCATTTTAATTTTCCCTTATCTTAATGATTTATTTATTTATTTATTTGCTTAGCTTCCATAGAAAAGATTTTGGGCTGTCACTAACAAGGTAAATATTACCTTTGGTATCAATCTCAAAATCACGAATACGCCCGATTTTATTCCTAAAAATGATCTCCTCATCTACGATAACATTATTTTCATAATCTAATCTAATAAGACTTTTGCCATTTAGTGAGGCTACGATTAAATCTCCCTGCCATTCTGGAAACTCATCGCCCTGGTAGAACTGAATACTGCTAATTGCCATTGAAGGAACCCAGGTCTTAACTGGCTTATCATATTCTTTTTTAAATGGAACATCTCCAATACTAAATCCAGAATATTCAGACCCACCCCATGCGATATCTTTCCAGCCATAATTTGCCCCAGATTTAACCTTACCTATATGATCTCCCCCTCTAGGTCCATGATTTGAGAAATAAACTTCTCCATCGTGAGGTGAAATTGTCATCCCTTGAGGGTTCCTAACACCAATGGTATAGATTTCAGGTAGCCATGTATCTTTACCCATAAATTTTGGATTGTCTTTAGGTATTTCTCCGTTAGTTTTAATACGAACTATACTTCCTGGGTGTTTGGTAGGATCTTGTGCAATCATCCCTTGATCACGCTCTCCAAAACTTGCAAAAAGCATTCCATCTTTAATTGAAATTCTTGAGCCAAAATGTTTATTGGTTTCAAGTGTCGGTTCAGCTATCAATAAAACTTCAAGGCCTATTATTTGATCACCTTTTAACTTTCCCCTTGCAATGGCAGAGCTCCAACTTTTCATTGATTTTCCATCAATATGTAACTCTTTGAAATCGTGACTGTAGGTGAAGTAAATATAACCATCCTGATTATCGAAGTAGGCATCTAAAAGGCCTCCTTGTGAGTAAGCTATGCTTCCACCATCATAACTAGTATGTTCAATAGCATGCTTAATAGATTGTTTGGATCCGGTATCTACATTAATCATAAAAAGGCCCCCATTTTTTTCCGTTACAATCAAGTTTTTTTCATTGATGAATGTTAATGCCCATGGATAATCAAGCTCCTTGGTAATTTTACTTAGCTTGAATTTGGTTTTAGTTAGGCCATATTTCTTATAATTACTAAAAGTCTCTTCGGAATTAGCTGTGGATACACCCAGATAAATTAAAAAGAATATGGACGTAATAATTTTCATCTTCATTGTCGGCTCCTTTGTTGGAGGCGCGGGCTGGAATTGAACCAACATCTAAGACTTTGCAAGCCTTCGCATGAACATTCTGCTACCGCGCCAATTTTCAATAAAAAGTAAGTACGAAAAAAAACCAATTATATAAAATTGGTTTTTTTATTATAACTTTCTGTTAATTAGTTTAGAAGCATCTTTTTTCTTGGCAACCTTCATCTTTAAATCCAAGAGATAAAAGATATTCTGCCATTTTACCTTTACCATCTTCGTTTAACGCTCTTATTATTGAAACATCACCTTTAAGGTTTTTAGTTTTATCAATTCCAATTTTAACTAGATAATCAACCATCGCTTTGTGCCCATTAAATGCCGCATGATGCAGCGCATTAAACTCAGTAATTGGGTGCGTGTAAGTTATATTTGCCCCCTTGGTTACAAGGTACTTCATCACTTCTAATTGACCCTTTGCTGCAGTCATCAAGAATGGGGTCCATGCAAAATAACTATCATTAATCTTTAGATCAGTTGTCTCAACATACATTTTTACAATCTTAAGATTACCTTCATTAACGGCACCAGTGAACTCAAGCTCTTGATCATCATTAAGGGCTAAAACATTCAGTGAAAATATAGCAATAGAAATTCCAAGTAAACTAGATAAAGCTTTCATAATATATCCTTCAATTAAGTAAAAAATTTGCTTGCGTTGGCAAACATTCTATACCAAGGACCAAAAGTTTCCCATTTTTTTGGGTGCCATGAATTTTGATCAGTCCTGAATACTCTCTCAGGGTGTGGCATCATTATAGATACTCTTCCATCCGAACTGGTTAAGCCAGTAATTCCAGAAGAAGAACCATTAGGATTCAGTGGGTACAATAAAGTTCCCCGATGGTAGTTATCTACATATCTCAATGATATTAAATTTGATGATTCATTTAGATTTTGATGGCCTTCATTGGTAAACTTAATTCGACCCTCACCATGTGAAACAACAACAGGTAAAATACTGCCTATCATTCCGTCGAAAAATAAAGAATTATTTTTTGTAATTTCCACCATTACAAATCGTGCTTCAAATTGTTCAGACTCATTCTTAATAAATTTTGGCCATAAATCTGCTCCAGGGATAATTTCTTTAATATTACTCATCATTTGACATCCATTACAAACTCCCAGTGCGATAGTATCTTTTTTTTCAAAAAATTCTTGGAATTCATCACGTAATTTATTATTAAAAAGTATCGATTTTGCCCAACCCTCCCCAGCACCTAATACATCTCCAAAAGAAAAGCCTCCACACGCAGCGAGCCCATTAAATTCTTTTAAACTTTTTTGCCCGCTTAGAATGTCAGACATATGAACATCATAAGCTTCGAAACCGGCATAATTAAATGCTGCTGCCATTTCGCTATGACCATTAATTCCTTGCTCTCTTAAGATAGCAATTTTTGGCTTTAATTTCGATACATTAATTTGGGATGGGATTTCAAAATTAATTTTAGGCTTAATACCAGGGTTGGAGTCATCCAAAATAAGATTAAATTCTTCTTCAGCAGATTTAGGGTTATCTCTAATGGATTGAATTCTAAAACTAGTTTCTGCCCAAATTTGCTGAAGCTTACCTCTTGTTGAAGAGTAAATTAATGATGAATTGTTTAAAATAGAAATTTTATGATCAATTGTTGGACAACCAATAATAGTTGTAGCTAGGCCTAATTCCGTACCTAAATATTCCTTTATAAATTCTATATCTTTATTGGCTACCTGAATAACAGCACCTAGCTCCTCATTCAATAAAAATTCAACAATAGAGTTTTCTAATTCTAATTCTAATTTAAGTCCACAGTGGCCAGCAAATGCCATTTCAAGGACTGTAGTAACTAGCCCTCCATCAGACCGATCATGGTAGGCTAATAACTTATTTTCTTTATTTAAAAATTGAATACCTTTAAAGAAATTTTCAAATAATTTAGGATTGTCTAAATCAGGGACTTCAAAATTAGTTATATGTTTTACTAAATTATAACTAGAGCCACCCATTCTGTTTTTTCCTTCACCTAGGTCAATTAAAATCAAAGTACTTTCAGTGTCTAAAGTTAATTGGGGTGTAAGTGTTTTATTGATATTATAAGATTCACTAAATGCTGTAACAACAAGGGAAAGGGGGGAGGTAACAGTTTTAACTTTATCATCACCCCAAGTTGTTTGCATCGACATAGAGTCTTTTCCTACTGGAATACTAATACCCAGAGCAGGACATAATTCCATACCAATAGCTTTTACCGCATTAAATAATTCGTGGTCTTCATGATCACTTCCAGATGCTGCCATCCAATTAGCGGATAATTTAATCAGACTAATATCTTCGATAGCACTCGCTGCAATATTTGTTAATGCCTCATATACTGCCATTCTTGCAGATGCTGCTGCATTAGTTAGAGCAATGGGAGCTTTTTCTCCTATCGCAAAAGCCTCACCTGTTATTGAGTCAAATGTGCTTTTTGTTACCCCAACATTTGAAACTGGTACTTGCCATGGCCCCACCATTTGATCTTGGGCAATTAGGCCAGTAACTGATCTATCTGCTATTGATATTAGAAAACCTTTACTTGAAACGCTTGGGTATTTTAGAAC
>CAJQTF010000018.1 GCA_905618945.1 uncultured Methylophilaceae bacterium | reverse complement strand
AGCTTTTACTAACAATTTCTGCTGCTGCTGTTGGGGTCGGAGCTCTAAGGTCAGCGACAAAATCAGAGATAGTAATATCTGTTTGATGACCAACTGCAGAAATTATAGGAAGTCTTGACGAAAAAATTTCTCTAGCCACTAACTCATCATTAAATGACCACAAATCTTCAATAGAACCCCCACCTCTACAAATTATTAAAACATCTACTTCGTCTCTTTGGTTGGCAAGTTGAATAGCCTCAATAATGCCTTGAGGCGCCATTTTCCCTTGAACTGGAGTTGGGTAAATGATTACTTTTAATGATTTATTCCTTCTTTCAAGGGTTGATATGACATCTCTTAAGACTGATGCATCTGGAGATGTAATAACACCAATAGAATTAGGATAGGGGGGTAAAGATATTTTTTGTTCTTCGTCAAAGAGGCCTTCTGCATTCAGTTTTTGTTTGAGCTGATTAAATTCTTCGAATAATTTACCTAGACCAGCCTGCTGAAGTGAGGATATATTTAATTGATAATCCCCCCTTTGTTCGTAAAGCCCAATATTACATTGCGCCTCTATTAAGTCACCATTTTTCGGGACCCATTTTACTTTATTATTTTTTCCTTTAAACATAGTGCATCGAACTTGTGCGCTATTATCTTTAAGAGAGAAATACCAGTGACCTGAGCTAGCTTCTATGAAGTTTGATATCTCTCCTTTTACCCAAATAGAAGGAAAATTATTTTGCAACAGTTCTTTTACTACTTTATTAATTTCCGTTATGGAGAAAATTTTTATTTCAGCTGAATTAAAGTCGTTTATCATAGAGTTATATTGTAATCATCATAAAATGTTTTTATTATTTAATTTATTATAAGTTGTTTATTAAAACTAATTAAACCTAATGCAAAAATTTTTACTATTTAAAAAAATTAATTTGTTTGGATCCTTGCTTGCCTTTATTTTAGTAGGCCTAGCAGTGGTTATTCAAGCACAATATAATTTAGAACCTTGCCCGCTTTGTGTAACACAAAGAATTATTTTTATCGTAATTGGCAGTCTTTTTTTATTCTTTTCTTTCTTCAGCCCAAGTCAATTAATACGATATATTCATCTCATAAGTCTCTTACTTACAAATATAGTAGGCATCGTTTTTGCTATTAAACACATTTTAATTCAAAGTAAATTGATTATAGTCCCTGCTGAATGCGGTGTAGATTTAGATTATATGTTTGAAAATTTTCCATTAACTGAAGCATTTAGTCTTTTGTTCAAGGGATCGGGGGATTGTTCAGAAATTGACTGGTTATTTTTAGGATTTACACTTCCTCAGTTGGCTCTTATTGCTTATATTATGTTTGGCATATTAACTTTATATATTTATAAGAAAATTAATAAATGAATACATTGGAATCAACAATTGGAAATACACCTCTAGCTAAGCTTCAAAGAATGGCTGATCAATCTATAGGGGATATTTATTTAAAATTAGAAGGAAATAACCCTGCTGGCTCAGTAAAGGATAGACCTGCTTTTTCAATGATTCAGCAAGCTGAGTTGAGAGGGGATATTAAACCTGGCGACACTTTAATTGAAGCAACATCTGGAAACACAGGTATAGCTTTGGCTATGGTTGCAGCTATGAAAGGGTATAAAATAATTTTAATTATGCCAGAAAATCAGTCCATCGAAAGACGCCAAACAATGAAAGCATTCGGTGCTGAATTATTATTAACTTCACAAGAAGGCAGTATGGAATTAGCCCGTGATAAGGCACTTGAGATGCAAAATGATGGTAAAGGGGTGGTTCTCGATCAATTTGGAAACCAAGATAATCCCAAGGCACATTATGAAGGAACTGGGCCAGAGATTTGGCGAGATACAAAGGGAACGGTGACCCATTTTGTTTCAAGTATGGGAACAACAGGAACAATTGTAGGAACATCAAGATTTCTTAAAGAAAAGAATTCCTCAATACAGATTATTGGGGTCCAACCAGAAGAGGGTTCACAAATACCCGGTATACGAACCTGGCCAAAAGAATATTTGCCTAGCATTTTTGATAATATCAACATAGATAGTATTAGATTGGTTAGTCAAAATAATGCTGAAGAAACAGCTAGAATTCTTGCTAAAAAAGAAGGTATTTTTTCTGGCGCATCAACTGGAGGAGCATTGTACGTCGCCCTTGAGATTGCAAAAAAAGATCCCAAAGCAGTTATAGTCTCTATTGCTTGTGACAGGGGAGATCGTTATTTATCAACAGGAATTTTCCCCGCTTAAGCTGTGATACCTTCTCTAGTTTTTGATTTAGAAACCATTCCAGATATTTTGGCCATTCGCCGTCTATATAAAATTAGTGATGATTTAGGTGATGAAGATGTTGTAAATATTGCAATGTACCAAAGAAGACAGAAAGTCGGCCACGATTTTTTACAACATCATTTACAAAAAATTGTTGCTATTTCATGCGTCTTGAAAACTGATGAGCAATTAAAAATTTGGTCTTTAGGCATTGAAGGAAGTAGTGAAGCAGAATTATTAGAAAGATTTTATGACGGGGTGGAAAAATATTTACCTAATTTAGTAACTTGGAATGGAACCGGCTTTGATTTACCTGTTTTAAATTACCGGTCACTGGTGAATAAAGTTTCATCTTCTATTTATTTTGATATGGGGGAAAATAATTCAGACTTCAAGTGGAACAACTACTTAAATCGCTTCCATCAGAGACATGTCGATTTAATGGATTTCTTTGCTCTGTATAGTGGAAGAAATAATGCTTCATTAGATCATGTAGCAAAATTATGTGGCTTTCCTGGAAAATTAGATATGGATGGAGGCCAGGTTTGGAAAACCTACCTTAAAGGAAATATTAAGTCTATTAGGGATTATTGCGAAACAGATGTGGTTAATACTTATTTAGTTTATCTAAGGTTTTTATTTATTAAAACACATATTAATAAAAGCTTATATGAAAAAGAGTTACAAGAATTACAAGAAATGCTTGAAAGCTTAGATGGGACACATTGGAAATCATTTATTCAAGCATGGCAAAAGTAGTGCGCAACAGAATTGAAAAATCTTTTATCACAACTATATCTTCTGTAAGCCATGAAGGTAAGGGAATTTCCTATCAGGACGATAAGACGATATTCATTGATAATGCTCTTCTCAATGAGGAAGTAGAATACAAGATCATAAAGAAGAAGAAGAACTTAGCGTTTGCCAAAAGCCTAAATATAATAAAATCATCAACACAAAGAATTAAAGCTAAGTGCGATGTTTATGGGGTTTGTGGTGGATGCTCAATGCAACATTTTGACGAAGGAGCCCAATTAGCTTACAAACAAAGAGCATTTGAGGAGGCATTGCGGCATGTGGGCAATGTTATGCCTGAAAGTATATCAAGCCCAATATCTGGACCTTTATGGCATTACCGACATAAGGCTAGATTAAGGGTAAAGTTTGTTTTAAAGAAGAATAAGGTATTAATTGGTTTTAATGAAAAATTGTCACATTTTTTAACCAATATGACCGCTTGTCCAGTTTTACCAAAAAAAATATCAGACCTGATTGAGCCGCTTCAAGATCTATTTTTTAAATTATCTATAAGAGATCAAATTCCTCAGATTGAATATGCATCAAATCAGAGTCGCCATATTTTAGTTATTAGGATACTTGCATCGCTAACTCAAGATGATGAAAATATTCTAAAATCTTTTCAAGAGATAAATGGAATTGAATTTTGGACTCAGACAAAAGGCTATGATACTGTTAAGCCATTATTTGATAAAACAATAAACCAAATAACATATGAGAATAAAGAATTTAATTTAAAATTTTTATTTCATCCAACTGGCTTCACTCAGATTAATCCGTTTATTAATCAAATTTTAATTAGGAAGGTGATGGCATTGTTAAGCCCTTCAAAAGGTGATGTAATTTTTGATTTATTTTCTGGCGTTGGAAACTTTACTTTACCTATCGCAACTTCCGGAGCAACTGTTTATGCGATAGAGGGTGATCAAATGCTTGTGGACTCAGGAAACAGTAATGCAATTGAAAATAACCTAAGTGAAAACGTGACTTTTAAAACAGTAGATTTATTTAATATTGAAAAAGAAGAATTACTGTCGTTGGGACAAGCAACTAAGTGGTTAATTGATCCTCCTAGAGTTGGTGCATTAAATTTGATTAATTTAATCGATGATGAAATAAAGCCAAAATTAATTATTTATATTTCTTGTAACCCAGCCACCTTGTCAAGAGATGCTGACATATTGGTGAATGAAAAAAAATATATTTTTAAAGAAGGGGGCATAGTTAATATGTTTCCACATACTTCACACATTGAATCAATCGCTGTTTTTGAGGTAAATGAATAATATAAAAAAGCATATAGGAATTTTTTTTACTTATTGTTTTCTATTGATTGGCTGTTCAGATGTACATACAGAAAATATTATTTATTTTGGCATTGCACAAAGCCCACAAAATTTAGATCCAAGGTTTCAATCTGATGCTGCATCCGAAAGAGTTTCTGAGCTACTCTACTCCCCTTTATTTTATTTTAATAAAGGCTATAAGATTAAATCAAATATAGTCGATTGGAAAAAAGCTACTCCATTAAAATATAAATTTAAAATTAAAAAGCGATTACCTGTATTTCACCATAATAAAAATATGACCATTGAAGATATTATTGCTACATTAGATAATTTAAGGGCTCAGCATAAATCACCATTTTATATAGAGCTAAAGAATATAAAAAATATTATTAAATTATCAAATGTTGATTTTGAAATTAATTTATATAAAAAAGATATAAATTTTTTATCCAGATTAGTATTTTTTATACTGCCAGAAGATTTACTTAGTCAAAATCATAACTTTTCAACCAATCCTATTGGTTCTGGTCCATTTAGATTCTTAGAGAAATATCCTAATCTTAAGATACTAAGAAGATTAGATTCGCAAATAATCGAGTTAGTTAATATTAAAGACCCAACTGTTCGAGTATTGAAACTTTTAAATGGTGAAATTGACTTATTACAAAATGATTTACCTCTGGAGATGATTAAACTCCTTGAGGCTAAAGATAGGATTATTACCTTAAAAGCGTATGGTGCAAATGTTTCTTACATTGGCTTTAATTTTAATGATTCCTTGTTAAGGCAACATAAGTTTAGAAAATCTTTAACTTTAGCAGTTGATCGCCAATCATTAATAAAACATTTTTTAAACGCTAAAACTAGGCTAGCAGAGCAAATTTTACCACCGGAGCATTGGGCCTATGAAAAGTTAAATACTTTAAATTATAATCCCAGTTTAGCCAGAAAATATATTAAAGAGCTTGGGATTAAGGAGCCGATTGTACTTACATTAAAGACTTCAACGGACCCTTTTAGAGTAAAGATTGCAACCTTAATTCAAAAACAATTTGAAAGTATTGGTGTTAAATTAATTATTAAATCTCTTGATTGGGGTACATATTTTAAAGATATTCAGGCAGGTGAATTTCAATTATATGGTTTAACTTGGGTGGGTATAAGAAATCCAGAAATCTATGAAAAAATCTTTAACTCTAAATTTAGACCACCGAAAGGTTTAAATCGAGCAGGATATATTAATCAAGAGATGGATGAACTTATTATTAATGCAAAAATATCTAATCAATGGGATAAAGTAATTAAAAAAGTAAATACAGATAATGTTTTTATGCCTTTGTGGTTCGAAGGAAATTTTGCTGCTTTTAATAAGAATATAAGTGGTTATTATATTCATAATGATGGAAGTTGGGATGCCTTGAAAACTGTTAGGAAAAATTATGTCGATTTTAATTAATGTATCGATTAAGTTACAACAGCTTACTTTGGTTGGAAATACTAAGGTAATTAAGTCTTACCCAGTATCTACTGCACTTAAAGGAATAGGGCAAAAGAAAAATAGTTTCCAAACTCCGATAGGTCTTCATTATATTCGTGCAAAGATTGGTAAAGGCTTACCAGCATTAAGTATTTTTGAGGGCAGAAGGCCTACGGGTGAAATATGGAGCAAGGATAATGCAGCCCTAGAACCCAATGATGACTGGATTTTATCTAGGATTATGTGGCTATCAGGAAAGGAGCTTGGAATTAATCGTTTAGGTAACTCTGACACAATGCAAAGGTATATATATATTCATGGAACTCATGATGAGAGTAATTTAGGAAAGCCCTTGTCGCATGGATGTATAAGAATGTCTAATGATGATGTTATTGAGCTTTTTGATTTAGTATCCGCAGGTACGATTGTTCATATTAATGAAGAATAATTTTCCAATAATATTTTTTTCATCTTTCCTTCAGGTATTAGGTATCTTTATTATTACTTTTTTGATCTTACATTTGTTGCCAGGAGATCCAATTCAAGTCATGTTAGGTGAGTCAGCGGCACTTTCTGATCAAGTCAAGCTTCGGGCAGAGTTGGGACTAGATCAGCCAATATACAAACAAATATTTAATTCATTTTCACAAATAATGCATGGCGATTTCGGTAATTCTATTTTAACTGGCATGCCAATTAAAGAGCAAATAGTTATTGCTATGAAAAATACTTACATCCTTGCACTAATGGCTTTATTTATTGCAATTACATTTGGCATTACTGGGGGAGTGGTTGCTGCTAAATATAGGGGTTGTTTTTTAGATAAGATCATAATTAATTCCAGTTTATTTTTCATATCAATACCCCACTTTTTTTTAGGCCCATTATTAATGCTTTGTTTATCAATTTGGCTTGGGTGGTTACCAATAAGCGGAATGGATAGTCCATTCTCTATTGTATTGCCAGCGCTAACCTTATCTCTTGGTATGTTGGCTATTATTATTAAAATGACTAGAAATTGTATGATTGAGATTATGGATTCTGATGCTGTTAGAACTGCAAGAGCCAAGGGTATGAAAGAATGGTCAATTACCATCCATCATGTATTCCGATTAGTTCTAATCCCATTGATTACTATCATTGGGATGCAATTTGGATCTTTGTTATCCGGAGCTATTATTACAGAAACATTATTTAGCTGGAACGGGCTTGGATTGCTTTTAGTAAACTCAATCCAAATGAGGGATTACCCCATCACCCAAGCTTGTATTTTTGTTATTGCTATTTCTTATGTTTTGGTAAATTTATTTACCGAAATTTTATACAAAATAGTTGACCCAAGAATGAGGAATATTTAGATTTGAAAAAATTAGTTTTTTCGGTGTGTTTTTTTTGGGTAATAGGAGTAACTATAAAATTACTTTCTAATTTTGATTCAAATCAAATGATATTTGATGAGATTCTGATTCAGCCTAATTTTTCATCTTGGTTAGGTAGAGATGATTATGGAAGAGATATATTTCATCGGTTGGTTGATGGTTTTCTAAATTCTTTTGAAATAATTATTATTGTCACATTTATATCAAGTTTTTTCGGTGTTATAATTGGTGTTATCTCAGGATATTTTGGTGGAAAACTAGATCAATTCTTGAGGTATATAACTACATTATTTATGGCTTTTCCTGGGATATTGCTTGCCATTGCTTTTGCGGCTATCTTAGGCCCAGGTAAATTTAATTTAATTTTTGCCTTATCAATTGGCGGCTGGGTTGGTTATGCAAGACTTGCAAGAGCTCAAACTGTACTAATTAAAAATCTAGATTTCGTTAAAGCCTCTGAAACAATGGGCAGTTCTAATAAAACAATAATAATAAATCATATATTACCATCTCTTAAGACACCATTAATCGTTGAAGGTACTTACGCCCTTGCGGGTTTAATTATTGCAGAAGCGAGTCTTTCATTTATTGGTTTGGGTTTGCAAGCACCGATGGCTTCATGGGGGGGGATGATGAGGGATAGCGTAAGATTTTTATTAGTGTCGCCTCACTATGCTTTATTTGTTGGCCTAAGTATCATGTCTTTAGTATATTGTATTAATTTTTTTGGTGATTACTTCAATCAAAAATGGGATATTAAAAATAATGAAGACTAATAACTATAAATATTATGATTTAGTTATGGCCGCTTTTGTAACAGTTTTAATTACAGCTAACATAATTGGACCAGCTAAAATTTCACAGTTCGATCTTCCTATCTTCGGAGTTATTACCTTTGGTGCTGGTGTTTTATTTTTTCCGATAGCATTTATTTTTGGGGATATTTTAACTGAAGTATATGGGTATGCGGCATCTAGACGGGTAATTTGGGCTGGGTTTGCAGGTTTAGCTTTCGCTTCTTTTATGGCATGGGTTGTTGTTGCCCTTCCACCAGCACCTTTCTGGAAAAACCAAGAAGTATACGAAGTCGCTTTTGGTTCTGCATGGAGGGTGGCTTTAGCTGGGCTCATCGCTTTTGCTGCAGGTGAATTCGCTAATTCTTTTGTTATGGCTAAGATGAAAATATGGACAAAGGGTAAGAAATTATGGACTAGAACTATTGGCTCAACTGTTATTGGGGAAGGAGTTGACTCTATTCTATTTTACCCTCTGGCCTTTTATAATTCCGGAATTATTCCTAATGAAATGTTAATGTTAGTTGTTGTCGCCCAATTTTTAGCTAAAACAGGAGTCGAAATAGCATTTACTCCAATCACTTATAAAATTATAAAATTTTTAAAAACAAAAGAAAACATTGATTTTTATGATACAAAAACAAACTTCAACCCCTTTACCTTCAAGCATTAGGAGCGTTATATAATGACTTGTTTGATGATTGATATTGAAGGGTTAGGGCTAATTAATTCTGATATAGAAAGAATTAAGCATCCATTGGTTGGAGGCATCATTTTATTTTCCAGAAATTATAAAGATAAATCCCAACTGATAAAGCTTATTGTTTCTATTAGAAAAATAAAAAACAATCTTCTTATTGCTGTTGATCATGAAGGAGGCCGTGTTCAAAGATTTAAGGATGAATTTACTAATATTCCAAAAATGAGCCTTTTTGGAAAAATCTACCAAAAAGATAAAAAATTGGCGAACAAAATTGCCAAATTATCTGGTTGGATAATTGCGGAAGAGTTGGCAGCAGTTGATATTGACTTTAGCTTTACCCCTGTTTTAGATGTTGATTATGGTGCTAGCTCAGTTATTGGAGATCGAGCCTTCCATCAAGATATTGATACTATTAGTGAATTAGCGAGCTCACTTGTTGAGGGGCTAGATGTTGGAGGAATGCAATCTGTAGGCAAGCATTTTCCTGGTCATGGATTTATAAAATCCGATACCCATTTGGAAACAGCAATAGATAATCGCTCATTAGAAAAAATTCAAAAAAATGATATGTTAACTTTCGATAAGCTTATTAAAAAAGGAGTTAGCGGGATCATGCCTTCACATGTAATTTATACATCATGTGATCATAATCCAGCCGGTCTTTCAGACTTTTGGCTTCAAGATCAATTAAGAGATAGGTTAGGATTTGAAGGCGCAATTTTTAGTGATGATATGAGTATGCAGGCTGCCCAAGATTCTGAAAAAAATATTACATTAAGGGTTAAAAAAGCATTAATTTCCGGATGCGACATGGTGCTTGTATGCAATTCCCCAATTGAACTAGATAAATTGATGAGGGAATTACAATGGAAGCCAGATGTAAAATCTCTTGAAAGGCTTCAAGCAATGAGGCTGAATAGGGATAAGAATAACTTAACCTGTTGTAATCATAGTATTGACGAAGCACGTTTAATTATTAAAGAAGTATAAATAAAATAGATTTATACCTTAAATTTCCTTGAACTTTAAACCCATAAGCCTTATCCTATTAATGTATTATTAATTTATAAGGATTTTAACTACCATGCAAAACAATTTAGATATTGCGGCACAATCGCAATCAGCATTAGCCAGTAATAAGGTTTTAAGAAATACTTATGCATTATTGGGAGTGTCTTTAATCCCAACTGTTATAGGTGCATTGATTGGGATGACCATGAATTTTGGCTTTGCAGCTCAAAGTCCAATATTATTCTTCATACTCACCCTTGGAGCATTGTTTGGAATGTTTTATTTAATTAGAGCCAATCGAAATAGCAGTCTAGGTGTGGTTTTTCTCTTAGGCCTGACATTCTTAATGGGCTTGTTGCTCGGACCAATCTTACAAGCTGCCTTTAGCTTAAGTAATGGCGGCCAAATTGTGGGATTAGCTGCGGGTGGCACAGCATCTATTTTCTTAGTTTTATCTGGCATTGCAACCACAAGCAAAAGAGACTTTTCATTTATGGGTAAATTTCTAATGATTGGTTTGATGCTTCTAATTTTGGCTATGGTTGTAAATATTTTCTTTCAAATACCAGCAATGTCATTAGCAATTTCTGGAATAGCAGTGCTTATCTTTTCTGGATTCATTCTTTATGATGTGAATAGAATCGTAAGGGGTGGAGAGACTAATTACATAATGGCTACTTTGGCATTATATTTAAATATTTATAATTTATTTGTTCATTTGCTTCACATTCTGATGGCAGTAATGGGAAACAGAGATTAAAAACTATTAGTATTCATTAAAAAACCGTGATTTACTTCACGGTTTTTTTCTTTTATTTCTAAAAAAATTCTGCAAAAGTGTTTTAGATTCGATTTCTAAAATCCCTCCATGAATAACGCAATGATGATTTAATTCCTTATTATTCTCCTTGAGGTTGGCTACACTTTCCCAGGTACTTTTTTTATGATCATAAGCCCCAAATATTAAGTTACTAATTCTTGCATGAAATATAGCGCCAAGGCACATAACACAGGGCTCAAGCGTTACATAAAGGCTGCAATTAAGAAGTCTATAGTTTTTCAGGTATTGTCCAGCATCACGAATAGTTAAAATTTCTGCATGCGCAGTTGGGTCATGGTTTGCAATAGATAAATTATAGCCACTAGCAATAATTTTATTTTGATAAACTAAAACTGCACCTATAGGAACTTCATCAGCTTCAAAAGATAGTTTTGCTTGCTTTAAGGCTTCGCCCATAAAGAATTGATGTGTTTTATTATCAGCCATTTGTAGAGTAAAAAAATTATTGAATTTTTTATGTTAATAATGTCATAGTTATTATAATGATTAAGTATGAAATGAATATTGTTTTAATATCAACAATTTTCAGCTAAACTTGGGCTACTAAAATCTTCAGCAATAAAATAAGAAAAATTTAATGAAAAAAATAGCTACTACTGAAGTGCCAATAAATGAAGTAATTGCTCAAAGATGGAGTCCTCGGGCTTTCGATTCACATTATGTAATGACCGAAGACTCAGTTAAATCTTTATTTGAGGCGGCAAGGTGGGCGCCATCTTGTTATGGAGATCAACCATGGCAGTTTGTCTTATTTAAAAAAGAAGATGCGACTGCATGGACTAGCGCTTTAAATTGTTTGTCTGTTAACAATCAAAACTGGGCAATGGACGCATCAATTTTAATTGTGGTTTGTGCTAATAAAAACTTTAATCATAATAAAGAACCAAATCGTTGGGCACATTATGATACAGGCGCAGCTTCTGAAAATATTTGTTTGCAGGCTACTAGCATTGGATTATCAGCCCACCAAATGGGCGGTTTTGATCAAGATAAAATCAGAAATTTATCCAATATTCCTTTAAAATTTGATATTCTTTCTTGCATGGTTGTGGGAAAAAGTTTAGATGAATCAAGGTTGAGTAAAGTGCAAAAAGACAAAGAAGGACAAGTGCGATCAAGAAAGGCACTTAAAGATATTTATTTTATTAATGAATGGAAATAGGATACTAATGACTAATTTAATCACACTGACAGAAAGTAATTTTAAAAAAACAATTGAAGCAAATGAGTTTGTTATAGTAGATTTTTGGGCTACATGGTGCAAGCCATGCGTTGCATTTACACCAATATTCGAAGCTGCAGCTAAAAAAAATAAAGATATAATTTTTGGTATGGTTGATATAGATAAAGATAAAGTTATTGCTGATTATTTTCAGGTTGCAATTGTTCCAGCTGTCTTATTTATTAGAGATAGAGCTGGAATCCACGCGCAAGATGGAGAGCTTGGGGCACCAGCATTTGATGAAATGATCAAATGGGCCCGAGAATATGACATGACTGAGGTAAAAAATTACTTGGAAAAAGATAGTAAGAAGAAGTAATTACACCAAGATTAAAGTATTTCTTTTAAAAAATTCATAGGGTCTATTGATTTACCATTTTTTCTTATTTCAAATAGCAGTTTGACTACATCAGTTCCAGTTCCACCCATAGTGCCTATTGACTCGCCAGCCTGAACAGCTTGACCTTCAGTTACAAGGATTGATTGCTGATGTCCATAGACGCTTAAAATGTCATTTTCATGCTTGATAATGGTTAATTTTCCATAGCCTGCTAGGTCTTCACCCACATAAATAACTTTCCCATTTAAAGTCGATCTAATTTCTTGCCCTTCTAACCCTAATATCTCAATACCTTTTTTGTCGGCAGCTTCACTGAATGGCGAGGTTAATTCGCCATTAGTTGGCCATTCCCATTTTTTTTGATTTTTTGCTTTTAATTCTGACAATTTTTTTGATTTTTTTATTGATTTTTTTGAATATACTTCACGAATAACTTTTGGCTGGTCAATTTGAATAGGATCTCCAAATTGAAATTCAACTTCCAAATCTTGCGTAGTAATTTCTTCACTTGTAAATATATTATCCTCTATTATTTCGCCTTCATTATAGGGAATTGTGTTTGTTGTATTATCTTTATTTTTCAAATCATGAGTGTTAGGTTTACTTTTTCTAAGGAGATCAAATCTTATTTGATCTCCTGGTTTTACAAAATAGGGTTTCTTAAGCCCATTTGATAAAGCCACTTTTTGATAATCAAAACCACATTTTAAGCTTATGCTAAATATCGTTTCACCTTTTTTTACAGTGTAAACACCAGGACATTTTTTACTATATTTTTCTCCTTCCCCTTCAACTTGGGCGGGAAATTGAGATGCGCAACCAGTTAAGAAAAGTAAAAACAATATAAATAATAATTTTTTCATTTTATTCTTTTATCCATTCTTTCATATTTTGCATATTTTTATGGTCAGTTAAATCGCCATGAATAGGTGTAATTGAAACCATTTTATTTTGAATCGCATTAAAGTCAGTACCAGGACCACCATCATTAGGCTCTCCTGCTGGCCCTATCCAAAAAAATGTCTCCATATTTTTTTTATCATCTTTAATCGCAGGTTCAGCTGCATGTCTTTTTCCAAGCCTTGTTATTTCGATCCCTTTTAAATTGTCATAAGGAATATCTGGAACATTAATATTTAGTAAAGTAGAAGTAAACTTTTTTTTATTATATAGCTTAATCAAGTCAACAGTTACTTTTGCACCGGTTATAAAATTTTTGGGGTTATCGTTACCCATTGAAATTGCAAAAGATGGGATATTTAAAAGATAGCCTTCCATTGCCGCAGCAACTGTTCCAGAATAAATAGTATCGTCACCCATATTCGGCCCATGATTAATTCCCGATACAACTAAATCAGGAGTAAAATTTATTAAGCCAGTAAGTGCAATATGAACGCAATCTGTTGGTGTACCATCAGTATAATAAACATTATCATCTACCTTTGTTACTTTAACGGCTTTATCTAAAGTAAGAGAACTACTAGAGCCACTGCGATTTCTATCGGGAGCAACAACTATTAATTCAGCAATTTTCTTTAATTCATCTATAAGAATTTGGATTCCAAGTGCTTGGTATCCATCATCATTTGAAATTAATATTTTCATAACTTACTTGTTACCTTACAAAAAAACATAGTTGATAGAAAAAATATACCAGAGAGAATGATTTGATATAGAGCCATAGATTGAGAAACCCCAGTTTCACTATAAAAACGGACAATGCCTTCAATAAAAAAAAGCAATATAAACATACTTGACCATTGGTAGGTATACCTATTCTTTTTTAAAATACCAGACAATGGGATTAATAGAATTGCAGATTTAATCACCATTAATGACCCCTCACTATGGAGTGGATTATAAAATATTTCCCAAAGTAAGTTTAATATAATTAATCCAATTAAACTTAAAGATGCACTAAGAAAAAGTTTATTCATTTGTTAAGCTTTAAACTAATTTGCCCTAACCTAACACCCTGCGCAATACATAATTTTTTTTCATCATCAGAAATAGAATGAACATTTTTATGGGTACCAACGTGACTTGCTCCGTAAGGTGTGCCACCAGTAGTGGTCGTTGCTAACTCAGGAAGTGAGTAAGGAAGGCCGAGTAAGATCATACCCATATGAAATAAAGGGATTTGCATGCTTAATAAAGTAGTTTCATTTCCCCCATGAAGCGAGCTAGAAGATGTAAATACACAGGCGGGTTTATCTTCAAGAGAACCTTTTAGCCATAATGGAGTTGCTGTCTCAATAAAATACTTTAATGGTGCTGCCATATTCCCAAAGCGAGTTGGGCTACCAAGTGCTAGTCCGGAGCAATTTTCAAGGTCATCCAATGTGGCATATAACGCCCCAGAATCTGGAATTGAG
This sequence comes from uncultured Methylophilaceae bacterium, assembly GCA_905618945.1. Taxonomy (GTDB): domain Bacteria; phylum Pseudomonadota; class Gammaproteobacteria; order Burkholderiales; family Methylophilaceae; genus BACL14. The sequence goes on along the minus strand of CAJQTF010000018.1, from coordinate 11,020 downwards.
GCTACCTGTTTTGTTATTTCTGGAAAAATTTCAGGTACCGTCCGTATTTTTGCTTGAACACCATCTACTGAATTAATGCCCCTAGCTATTAACGATGCCATTTCTTTTACAGAGCCACTTTTTGAATAATAAAGAACTAAAATTTCCTTCATTTAAATTTTTTGGCTAATGATGCAGCTACCCCAATATAATTTTGTGGGGTTAAATTTAAAAGATAATCTTTATCCTTATTAGGCAAGTTAAGAAGTTTTATAAATGAATGTAATGATTCTTTATTTATATTCTGATTTCCCCTAGTCAAATTCTTTAACTTTTCATATGGATTCTTTATTTTATTTTTTCTCATAACAGTTTGAATCGGTTCAGCAAGAACTTCCCAAGCTTGATCAAGGTCTTGATTTATTCTGACTTTATTAATTTCTAACTTAGTAAGACCTTTTAGGCATGATTTGTAGGCTATTAAGCTAAAACCAAAAGCTAAGCCAATATTTCTAAGAACTGTAGAATCTGTCAAATCTCTTTGGAGCCTTGAGATTGGGAGTTTTTCGGAAAAATGATTTAGTATTGCATTAGAAATCCCTAAGTTACCCTCAGAGTTTTCAAAGTCAATCGGGTTAACTTTGTGAGGCATGGTGGATGAACCAACTTCATTTTTAATTGTTCTTTGTTTGAAATAACCGTTGGAAATGTAAGCCCAAATATCTCGATTAAAATCAATTAAAATGGTATTAACTCTAGAGATAGTTTGAAAAATTTCTACCATAAAGTCGTGGGGCTCTATTTGAGTTGTGTAAGGGTTGTATACTAAACCAATTGAAGTAATAAATTCTTTAGAGAACTTTTGCCAATTTTTTTTGGGATAGGCAGATATATGTGCATTAAAATTTCCAACAGCCCCATTAATTTTGCCTAATACTTCTTGTTTTTTTAGTTGCACAATTTGCCTCTTAATTCTATATCCAAAATTAGCAAATTCTTTACCCATTGTTGTTGGACTAGCAGTTTGACCATGAGTTTTTGCAAGCATAGAAATTTCTGAAAATTTAGTTGAATATATGGTTACCTGTTTTAAAATAGATTCGATTGATGGAATTAGAACAGTGCGCAAACCTTCTTTTAGCATTAACGCATAGGCAAGATTGTTTATATCTTCCGAGGTGCAAGCAAAGTGAATAAACTCATTAACCTTATTTATTTCTTTTTCATTTTTAAGTGAATCTTTGAGCCAGTATTCAATAGCTTTTACATCGTGATTGGTAACTTTTTCAATTTTTTTTATCGCCAGAGCATCTTTTTGGCTGAAGTTCTTAATAATGCTAGTTAATTTACTAATTAGCTTAGCGGAAAATTTTGGAACCTCTTTTATTTCTTTATCTTTGCTCAGAGCTATTAACCATAATATTTCGATTCTAACCCTATTTTGAATCAGACCATACTCACTAAATAATTCTCTTAAGGGGTCAGTTTGAACGAAATATCTTCCATCTGTTGGAGAAATTGCAGTTAATGCAGAAATCATAAGACACCTTTTAAATTAATAACTATATTTTACATTAAAAATGAATTATTTTTTTTATGCTAGTTAGATTTATTTAATCTTTGGGAAATCCTTTTATTTGCTTTAAAATAGCGGTATTGAGCTATATTAATATTGGAAAAAAAAATTAAATGTTAGATTTGTATCTATCTGATGAAATTGAAAGAAAAAACCAAGGATTGCCACCACTCCCTCTAAATACAGAGCAAACTGCGTCGCTAATAGAATTATTAAAAAAAGATTCAGCCAATGACTCTAGTTTACTTTTAAGTTTGTTAGAAAATAGAGTCCCAGCCGGAGTAGATCAGGCTGCATTTGTAAAAGCTGCTTTTTTAAACGACGTGGCTAAAAATAACACACATTCACCTTGTATTAGTGATGATTATGCTATCAAACTATTGGGTACTATGTTGGGTGGGTACAATGTTCAATCCTTAATTGCATTACTAGAAACTGACAAGGCTGACCAGGCCGCTAAAGCTCTTTCTAGAATAACACTTATATTTGATGCCTTTTATGATGTAGAAAAATTACATAAGGCCGGTAATAATTACGCCACAAATTTAATTAAATCATGGGCGGAAGCGGAATGGTTTACCTCTAATAAACCTATTCCAGAAACTCTTAAAGTTATTGTTTTAAAGGTAGATGGAGAGACAAATACTGATGACTTATCTCCAGCCCAAGATGCATGGTCAAGAGCAGATATACCTCTTCATGCTAACTCAATGTTTATAAATAAAATTCCAAATATTTTTAAAATAATAGAAAAACTTAAATCAGAGAGGTTACCGATAGCATTTGTTGGCGATATAGTTGGAACAGGGTCCTCTCGAAAATCAGCTATAAATTCTTTGCAATGGCATTTTGGGGAAAAAATACCATATATGCCCAATAAAAATTCAGGCGGGATAATTCTGGGCAATAAGATTGCACCTATCTTTTTTAATACTGCTGAAGACTCTGGTGCGCTACCAATTCAATGTGATGTGTCAAAATTAAAAACAGGCGATATAGTCAAGATAAATCTAAAAGAAAAAAATATTACTGATGAAAATGAAGATGAACTAACAACTTTTAAACTTGACCCACTAACAATTTTGGATGAGTTAAGGGCTGGCGGCAGAATTCCATTAATTATTGGGAAAGGACTTACAGAAAAAGCAAGGTCTTCATTAAAATTACAGCCTTCAAATAAGTTTATAAATATAATCCCACAAGATGCATCAAACAAAAAAGGTTTTACATTGGCTCAGAAGATTGTTGGCAAAGCATGCGGTGTTGAAGGCATAAGGCCTGGAGTTTACTGTGAGCCAAAAATAAATACTGTTGGCTCACAAGATACAACAGGTGCAATGACTCGCGATGAATTAAAAGAATTAGCATGTCTTGGTTTTACCGCAGAATTAGTAATGCAAAGTTTTTGCCATACTGCAGCCTATCCAAAGCCAGTTGATATTGAATTACAACACTCCCTTCCTGACTTTATAAGCAGCAGAGGGGGGGTTTCACTAAAGCCAGGTGATGGCGTTATCCACTCTTGGCTTAATAGGATGATTTTGCCAGACAGTGTTGGGACTGGGGGGGATTCACATACAAGGTTTCCAATAGGTATTTCTTTTCCAGCTGGGTCAGGTTTAGTAGCTTTTGCAGCCGCAATGGGAGTCATGCCACTTGATATGCCAAAATCTGTTTTAGTTCGCTTTAGAGGGGAGATGCAGCCAGGCATTACATTAAGAGACTTAGTTAACGCTATCCCATATTTTGCAATTAAAGAAGGTGAGTTAACTATTGGTAAGCAAGACAAGAAAAATATATTTAATGGACGAATTCTTGAGATTGAAGGTTTGCCAGATCTTAAAGTAGAGCAGGCTTTTGAATTTTCCGATGCGTCAGCTGAAAGATCTTCTAATGGTTGTACTGTAAGGTTAAGTAAGCCCCCCATAATTGAATTTTTAAATTCAAATATTGTGCTATTGGAAAATATGATTTCCAATAAGTACCAAGACTCTAGAACACTAAAAAGAAGAATTAAAGCTATGAAAGAATGGCTTAAGGAGCCAGTTTTATTAGAGCCAGATAGCGATGCTGATTATGCTTATATTTTAGATATAGATTTAAACAATATTACTGAGCCTCTAATTGCTTGTCCTAATGATCCAGATAACATCAAAACCCTATCTGAAGTTGCAAACGATAAAATTGATGAAGTTTTTATTGGGAGCTGTATGACTAATATTGGTCATTATCGCGCTGCTGGAAAAGTTCTAGAGGGAAATGATAATATTAAAACTAAATTATGGATTGCACCTCCGACTAGAATGGATGAATCACAATTAAAAAAAGAAGGAGTTTATTCAATCTTTAATTCGGTTGGAGCTCGAACTGAAATACCTGGCTGCAGTTTGTGTATGGGAAATCAGGCAAGAGTTGAAGATAGTGCTACCGTTTTCTCAACTAGTACAAGAAATTTTAATAATCGAATGGGTAAAGATGCTCAAGTATATCTTGGGTCTGCTGAGTTAGCAGCTTTATGCTCACTTTTGGGCTATATACCATCAAAAGAAGAGTATCTTAAATTAATGGCGGAAAAAATTGATAATAAAGCAGATGAGATTTATAAGTACCTTAATTTTGATCAGCTTACTGACTACAAAAATAACAAAGTGATTGAAATAAACCCAGTTTCATAATGCCTCATGAAATATGACCCCACCTGCAAGGCTTGTGAAAGGTTAAGTTCTTTTTTAACCCAAGTAAAAAATAAAAATCCAGAATATTTTTGTAAACCAGTCCCTTCTTTTGGAGAAAAAAATCCCACTTTTCTAATAGTCGGACTAGCGCCAGGAATGCACGGGGCAAATAGAACAGGAAGGCCTTTTACTGGAGATCATGCAGGGATTTTACTTTACAAAACTTTGTATAAATTTGGATTTTCTAATCTAGAAACATCCAAGTCTGCTGATGACAATTTAATGTTGAAAAATTGCAGCATCACAAACGCAGTTAAATGCTTACCTCCGGATAATAAGCCTAATCATGAAGAAATTAACAACTGTAATAAATTTCTTCAGTCTGAAATAAGCGAATTAAAGAAAGGGTCAATTTTACTTGCATTAGGATTGATTGCTCATAATGCGATTATGACGTCATTGAGTTTAACTAAAAAAGATTATAAATTTTCTCATGGCAAAAGACATAATTTACCAAATAATCTAGTTATGTATGATAGTTATCATTGCAGTCGTTACAATACTCAGACAAAACGATTAACTGAGAAAATGTTTCATGAAGTATTTTTATCAATTAAAACTGAAATGGAGAGATAAATGCCTTATATCAATGTAAAACTTGCCGGAAGTTTAAATAAAGACCAAAAAAAAGAAATTGCTAAAGAAATGACTGAATTAATGGAAAGAGTTACAAGTAAGCCAGCTTCATATACTTATATCGTCTTCGAGGAAGTCAAAGGAGAAGATTGGGCAATTGGGGGAAATCTGTTGGGGTAGTTTTGGAAAATTTAAAATTAAAAATTAAAAATTTTCCTAATTTACCTGGAGTTTATCGAATGATTAACTCCAGGCTTGAGGTTATTTACATAGGAAAAGCGAAAAATTTAAAAAAAAGAGTTGCTTCTTATTTTGTAAAAAATCAATCAAGCCCTCGAACAAGGCTAATGGTGAGCCATATTAGTACGATTGAATTTACAATTACCAATTCGGAAGCCGATGCTTTAATTCTTGAAAATAATTTAATAAAAAAAATCTTACCCCGTTACAATGTGATTTTTAGAGATGATAAGTCTTACCCTTATCTTATGATTACAGGTGGTAAATTTCCAAGATTAATGTTTCATCGTGGTTCTCAGAAAAAAGAAAACCAATATTTTGGACCATTTCCAAACTCAAATGCTGTTCGTCAAAGCATCCAATTACTTCAAAAAGTCTTTATGCTAAGAACCTGCGAAGATTCTGTATTTAATAATAGAACTAGGCCTTGCTTAGAGCATCAAATCAAAAGATGCACCGCTCCTTGTGTTGGGTTGATAAGTGATTTCGATTATAAAAATGATACAAACCAAGCAGCCATGTTTTTGAAGGGAAAAGATACTGAAGTTATCAAAGATCTAACGAATAGAATGAATAAAAGCTCTGATGAATTTAATTTCGAAAGAGCCGCTATATTTAGAGATAGAATTCAAAGCTTAAGACAAGTTCGGCTAAAACAGTCCGTTAGTGACTTTAGTGAGGATGACGCAGACATTATTGCAATATCTGAGGACCTTGGTCAGGTGTGCGTAAATTTAGTCATGATTAGGGGGGGGAAGCATCTCGGAGATAAAAGTTTTTTCCCTAAGAATTCTGTAGAGCAAAATATAGAAAATATAGTTGAGGTATTTTTAACTCAACATTATGACCAAAAATCACCACCGCCAGTTCTAGTAATCGAACAAAAGTTTGATACTAATCTTATTAATAGTTTTTTCTCTTTAAAAAAATATCCACCAATTAAGATTATTTCTAGAATGATTGGTGATAAAAAATTGTGGTTAATGATGGCAAATAGAAACGCAAAAATTGCCCTCACTCAAAAAAATAATGAGCATGCTAGTCAGGTTAAAAGAATACAGGCTTTTAGAAAGTTATTAAGCCTCCCTGAGGCGACGGATAGAATTGAATGCTTTGACATAAGTCATACCATGGGTGAGAGGACTGTAGCATCTTGTGTGGTATACGACAAAAGCATGATGCAAAATAAACAGTACCGACGTTACAATATTAACAATATAACGCCAGGCGATGATTATGCTGCAATGAGGCAAGTTTTGGAAAGAAGGTATAAAAAGATAATTTCAGAAGACCTTGTTAAGCCAGATATTATTTTAATTGATGGAGGCAAGGGTCAGCTTGGTGTAGCAATAGATATAATGGAAGAATTAGGTATCTCTGATATTATGCTTGTTGGAGTATCTAAAGGGCGTTTAAGAAAGTCTGGCACTGAAACATTATTTACTTCTGATGGCTTAATTTTGGAGGGCATTGATCAAAGTAACTTAGGTTTTCATTTGATTCAGAAAATTAGAGATGAAGCTCATAGATTCGCCATAACCGGACACAGGGCTAGAAGAGATAAAGCAAGAGTTACCTCTTCAATTGAAGAAATTGAAGGCGTTGGACTGAAAAAACGAAAGAGTCTTTTGGTTTACTTTGGAGGGCTTGAGGGTGTAAAAAATGCAACAATTGAAGAGCTAATTCTTGTAGAAGGTATTAGTAACAAAATAGCTGAAGAAATCTTTAATTTTTTTCATTAGAGTATTATAAATTTATGATATTGAATATTCCAAATAGCCTTACCCTGCTTAGGATTGCATTAATACCATGCCTTATATTAATTTTTTATTTATCTGAGAATACCCTCTCAGCGTATCAAAAAAATTTGACTGCGACATTGATATTTTTATTTGCTGCAATAACTGATTGGTTAGATGGATATTTAGCTAGAAGGCTAAATCAGACATCAGATTTTGGAGCATTTATTGATCCAGTAGCAGATAAATTAATTGTCATTGCAGCTTTAATATTACTAGTTAAACTAGGTCGTGTTGAATCAATAATTGCATTTATTATTATAGCTAGAGAGTTTACAATTAGCTCGCTTAGAGAGTGGATGGCGATGAATGGGGAGTCTGGAAGTATAGCGGTAGCATTTGTTGGAAAACTAAAAACAACAATGCAAATGATTGCAATATTATTTTTATTGTATTATGAAAATATTTTATTTCTGCCAACTGCGTTAATGGGTAAAATTTTAATTTATATAGCTGCTTTATTAACAATTATATCTATGATTTATTATCTAAAAATAGCATTCAATATGTTGAAAAAAAAGAAAGGTTATTGAACAAGATTGACAGGTTACAAAAAGAAGCTAAAATACTGCCTTCTCAATGCGGGAATAGCTCAGCTGGTAGAGCGATACCTTGCCAAGGTATAGGTCGCGAGTTCGAACCTCGTTTCCCGCTCCATTTTTCTTCTTTTAATAAAAGGGGATAGCTTCTTTAAGAAGTAAATTGTAACTACTTCAAGGCATTATTTTTGTGGTGCGATTGTGCCACAATAACTTTGAAGAGAGAATGGCGCGTTAGCAAAGTGGTTATGCAGAGGCCTGCAAAGCCTTAGACGCCGGTTCGATTCCGGCACGCGCCTCCACTTTTTTTATAAAGTGTTGATAAAGTATTTAATCTGCCCGGATGGTGAAATTGGTAGACACAAGGGACTTAAAATCCCTCGACTTTACGGTCGTGCCGGTTCGATTCCGGCTCTGGGCACCATAATTTTTCCTTAAAAGTAACTTTATTTATTAGTTTCTTTTAAGGAGTTATTATTTACAATAGGTATTTTAATCAAGTTATGAAGCATGATGATTTAAAAGAGATTAAGGAAGTTCTTAATAAAATTCATAAAACATTACTGTATGTATTTTTGATTATTGCTTTTTTTGCACTATTGTATTTTGGTCTTTTATTATATTTAAGTTTTTTAATTTAACGTGAAAATCTTTTTTAAAGATTAAAGCCAAAAAAATATTTAATCATGCAGTTTAAAGAAAAAAAAATAAATTCTAAAATCTTTAATTCCTTAGTAAGCAAAGGTACCAACCCTGTTTTGTCATCCTTGTTCGCCTCGAGAGATATTAGTTCAATTGATGATATTGATTATCAATTAGATAAATTATTATCACCAGACTTATTAAAGTCTGTGAAAGATGCTTCAAATCTTTTAATTAGTAAAATTGATAGTAAAGGTAAGATCATTATTATTGGAGATTATGATGCTGATGGAGCAACAGCAACAGCATGCGGATATCTTGGATTAAAAAAATTTGGTGCTAATGTAGACTTTATTGTGCCAAACAGGTTTAAGTTTGGTTATGGCTTAACCTCAGAGATTGTTGATTTAGCTTATAAAAAAAAACCAACATTAATTGTAACGGTTGACAATGGTATTGCTAGTATTGAAGGTGTAGAGAGAGCAAATTCATACGGTATAGAAGTTCTTATCACAGACCATCATTTACCTGCTGAAGACTTACCTGCTGCTAACTATATTGTTAATCCCAATCAAGCATCATGCGATTTCCCTAGTAAAAATTTGTGCGGCGTAGGTGTAATTTTTTATGTTTTACTCTCATTGCGGACAGAGTTAAGAAAGCTAAATAGATTTTTAATTGAGCCAGAACCAATACTTTCTGACTTGCTTGATCTAGTTGCATTAGGAACTATAGCTGATTTAGTTAAGCTTGATTTGAATAATCGAATACTTGTAAATTTTGGTATAAAAAAAATTAGAAGTGGTAATTGTAATTTTGGTATTGAAGCGCTTACTAATCTTAGTAAGAAAAAATTAAAAGATATTAAAACTTCAGATTTGTCTTTTTCAATAGCACCAAAAATCAATGCTGCTGGCAGACTTGATGATATGGCCATAGGTATTAAATGTCTAATTGCCAATAATAAAAATGAAGCCGAAAATTATGCAAAACAGCTAGTTGTATTTAATGAACAAAGAAAGCTTGTTGAAAATAAAATGAAAGATGAAGCTTTTTCCACACTTTCAGATTTTATTGTAGATGATAATTACACAATTACAATGTACGATATTAAATGGCATCAGGGAGTTATTGGCATAGTTGCTTCAAGGCTTAAAGAAAAATATTACCGACCAACTATTATATTTGCTAAAGATGATTCTGGTTTACTTAAGGGATCAGGAAGGTCCATATCATCTTTTCATTTAAAAGATGCTCTGGACTTAGTTAGTAAAAAAAACCCCGATCTTATTGTGACTTTTGGCGGGCATGCTATGGCTGCAGGTTTGACTATTAAACTAGAAAACTTCAAGAAATTTTGTGCTGAATTTGAAATTATAGCGAAGGAGTTGCTATCTCCAGCTGATTTAAATTTAGTTATAGAATTTGACAAATCAATACCTAAAGAATATCTAAATCATGAAACAATAAAAACTATTAACTCTCAAGTTTGGGGGCAAGGCTTTCCCCCCCCCAATTTTCTTTGGGATTTTTGAAGTAGTTAGACAAGAGATTGTTGCAGGTAAGCATAATAAATGTACGTTAAAAAATGAGTACGATACCTATAATGCAATTATTTTCAATTACTCTGAAGAATTGGCTGATAGAATAGAGATAACATATACAATTGAATTAAATGAATTTAATCACAAATCATCTATTCAATTAATTATTAAGACTCAAAATGAAAAAAAATAAAATAATTATCGCTAATATGAAGATGAATGGATCATTGAGTTTTAATGAGCAATATTTATCAAAAATTAAAAAAAACTTTAATAACTTTAATAGCTTAAATATTGGTTTATGTTTGCCTTATCCCTATTTATTCCAAGCAAAAAAAATTCTTACAGGCACTAAAATTAGATGGGGAAGTCAAAATGTTGCTAAATTTGAGAATGGCCCACATACCGGTGAGGTAAGTGCTGCAATGCTTGAAGAATTTGGAAGTAAATATGTGATTGTTGGACATTCTGAAAGAAGTACTGCATATTGCGAATCGGATGAAAATATCGCAGACAAGTTCGAAAAAATTAAAAAATATAAAATGACCCCAGTTCTATGTGTTGGCGAAACTTTAATAGAGAGAGAGGCTGGCATTATGGAGCGGGTAGTTTCTTCTCAGATTAAGGCTATTGTAGAGAATTATGGTGAAGAAATTTTTGAAAATACAATTGTTGCATATGAGCCTATATGGGCTATTGGTTCTAATATGGCAGCTTCGCCTGAGCAAGCAAATAAGATGTGTATTTTTATTAAAAATCTAATCTGCAGTCGACATAACTGTAATTTTATAAATTTTAATATCATTTATGGTGGAAGCGTAAATTCCAAAAATGCGGTACAATTGTTTGCTTCTGAGGGGCTAGATGGAGTATTAATTGGAAGGGCATCAATTAATTTTGATGAATTCAGCCACATTTGCTCTGTAGCAGAGGGTATTTAATTATAAATCTTTTGATTGGTATTTTATATATATGGAAAATTTAATTCTTATCGTTCATATTATTGCAAGTCTTGCAGTAATTGGTCTTGTTTTGATTCAACATGGAAAAGGTGCTGATGCAGGTGCGGCTTTTGGAGGAGGAAACTCAGGAGGCGTATTTGGGGTGCAGGGCGCTTCTAACTTTCTAACTCGTGCCACATCGATATGTGTAACCATTTTCTTTTGTACAAGTATTTCTTTAGCTTTTATTGCGGGTAACAAGCATCAAGCTTCGCTATCATTAACATCTATATTAGAAAATTCTGAATTAGTAAACAAAGATACTCAAGGCGCATCCGATAAAATCCCAGTTAGTCAAGATATTCCAAACTAGCATGACTAATAAATTTGCCGTCGTGGTGGAATTGGTAGACACGCTACCTTGAGGGGGTAGTAACGAAAGTTGTGAG
>CAJQTF010000017.1 GCA_905618945.1 uncultured Methylophilaceae bacterium | reverse complement strand
GCCCCACTATAGCCTTGGACGTAATGTTTAAGTCCCCCAGAGCTAAATTGAGGTAATTTTTTTAAAACCTTCCCATCCCTATCAATAAAAGCAGTTACACCAGTATTGGTTGATCTTATCATCATTCTTTTATTCTCAATTGCTCTTGCTTGGGAGATTTGTAAGTGCTGTTCTGCAGCAATGGATTTACCATACCAAGCATCATTACTTATATTAACTAAAACATTAGGTTCGCTAATGTATTTATCATGCCAAGCAATTTCATTGCCAAACACATCTTCGTAGCATATATTTATTGCGTAACTTAAATCTTTGATTTTAAATAGAGCTACTGATTTTTGTTTCCCTCTACTTAAGTTATTAAAAGGAATATTAAGCCAATTTTGATAGACATAACCTAAATATTTTTCGAAGGGTATGAATTCACCAAATGGAACAAGATGATTTTTACGATAAATCTCTTCAGAATCTTTTCCTATAAGTAATGCTGAATTATAGTATCTACCCATATCCGCTTCAATTGCTCCAAAAATGATGTGTCCATTATTTAGCGCAATATGACCCTTTATTTTTTTTATAAAACTTTTAGGTATTTTATGTGCCTCAATTGGAATAGCAGTTTCAGGAAGAATGATTAAAGAAGCATCACTCTCAAGTATTAGTTCTTGATAACGATTAAGGGATTCAAGAACCATATTCTTATTCCATTTTTTATCTTGAGAAATATTGCCTTGAATTAGTGAAGTACTAACAGTCTTTCCTATAGGCTTTGACCACTCAATACCTTTGAGAAACTCTCCAAAACTCCAAATAAAAAAAAGAAAAAATATTAAATATAGTTTTTTTTTATTTTTTCTAAATAATTGAAAAATTAAAACAGCTGAAAGTAAAACTAGAAATGATATTCCATGAATACCAAGAATTGGTAAATAACCAACTAACGGACTATGAGGTACTTGGCTATATCCAAGTGAGAGCCATGGAAAGCCTGTAAAAATCAAACTTCTTAATAATTCAATTAAAGTAAAAAAAGCGGGTATGAAAAATATATTATTTTTATATTTGTTAAATAAAGAAAAGGGCAAGAAGAAAAGGGCAAGAAATAAACATAAGGATAATGTTGAAACTAAGGCTATGAAAGAGGGCATTCCTCCAAATTGTTGTAAGCATATATAAACCCAATAAATCCCAACAACAAAAAAACCACTTCCAAATATGAAACTTTTTGTATTTGCAGATTCATTTTTATTTGTTATATAAAGAAGACCAATAATTGATAAAAATATAAGTGGATAAAAATTAAATGGCGCATAAGCGAGAATTGAAAGTGCGCCTAGCAAAAAAGGGATTAAGTAATTGTGGAGAATCAGTTTAAATTTCATAAAAGTACTATTTTTTATACTATAAAATAGTACTTTAACTTTAATAAAGCTTAACGACTAGTTTAGAAAACGCTATTAGGTCTTTCAACATCATATTTTTTAGCTTCAATAGTAGTTGTTTCGTCAACTTCGTTCATAAATACAACAGATTCAACATAGCCATCTACAATATCCAATTCTGTTGTTGGAAAGTAGGTACCGTTTTCATCAGTATTGATATTATGGTAATACCATGTCCTTGCAATCACATCATTGCTTGATTTCATTTTTAACTCTATTCTTTTTGCAGGCTCACCTAGAATATTAAGAATTTCATCCGTAGTTAAGATGCCAATTCTCTCAACAAATCTAACATCTAATGTTGGAAGCTCTGTGAAGAGTGGTTTTTCTTTTACACCTTCATCAATTGCATGATGGTCTGCAAAAGAAAATGTGCAGGTGAAAAGAAAAAAAACTGTTATTAAATATTTCATATTTATCTCTATTTGTTTAAAAGTTAACCTTATGAGTGCTTGGATTAGTGGTTAGTTCAAAAAAAATCTAACCCTTGGGGCTTATTAAGTTAATACTGATGAGAATAGAATGAATTTGACGGCTATCAGCTCTTAAAATTTCAATATCAAATCCGTCAAATGAAACTTTTTCGTTTCTTTGGGGAAGATAACCAAATTTTTTAGTAACTAAACCGCCAATTGTTGTAAATTCTTCATCACTGTATTCTGTAGCAAAATAATTATTGAAGTCTGATATTTCAGTGGTAGCTTTTACCCTAAATTTTCTATCTTGGTCTTGAATAATATTATCCTCAGTCTCATCGTAATCGAACTCATCTTCAATATTACCAACAATCTGTTCTAATACATCCTCAATGGTTACCATTCCAGCAACACCTCCATACTCATCAACCACTATTGCAATATGATTACGGTTGGTCCTAAAATCTTTAAGTAAAATATTAAGACGTTTTGATTCTGGAACAAAAATTGCAGGTCTTAAGTTATCACGCACCTCAAAATCCTCACCAGAGGTAAATCTTAAAAGATCTTTAGCTAGCAGTATCCCAATAACATTGTTAACGTTTTCTTCAATTACAGGGAAGCGAGAGTGGCTTGTTTTAATTACAAAAGGTATAAATTCTTCAATTTTTTTTGAAATATCAATAACATCCATTTGTGATCTTGGAATCATTATGTCTCTTACATGCATTTCAGATACATTTAACACGCCTTCGAGCATCATTAAAGCATCAGAGTCCATCATATTCTTGTCAAAAGCAGACTTTAGAATATCTGAGAGTTGATCTTTATCTTTTGGTTTTAGCAAATAATTTTTTATTTGCTTTATAAGCTCAGTTTTCTTCTTTTTCATATGATAAATTTTAACTATTTAGTAAGGATTTTGGAATCCATTTCTTTTTAAAACTTGGATTTCTTTTTTTTCCATTATATCTCCATCTAATTCTTTATCATGACTATAGCCTAAAAGATGAAGATAGCCATGAATTAAAAGATGTGCATAGTGTGAAAGAATTTTTTTATTTTGATTTCTAGCTTCATTTTTAATGACTGGGTGACAAAGAATAATATCTCCTATTAGAGGGTTTTCAGAAATCAAGAAAGATAAAACATTAGTTGGTTTTTTTTGACCTCTATAAGTATAATTTAAAGATTGCGATTCTTTTTCACCAACAATTCTAATTGTAATGCTTGAATTTTTTAAGAAGATGGAATTTAACCAAATTTTACAATCTTTTAGTTTTAGTATTTTCTTCTTGTGAAGGGTGTCTTGGATGTAGATAGAAGTATTATCTTTATGCATCATTATATTATTTTCATGATTTTATATTTTCATATTTTTCATATGCAATAATTATCTTCTGAACTAGCGGATGTCTTACTACATCTTCTGCACTGAACTGAGTAAATTCGATACCTTTAATTTTTTTAAGAATTTTTTGTATTTCAATTAAGCCACTTAATTGCCCTTTTGCTAAATCAATTTGCGTTACGTCCCCAGTTATTACCGTCTTTGTACCAAAACCAATTCTAGTTAAAAACATTTTCATTTGTTCCGGGGTTGTATTTTGTGCTTCATCTAAAATGATAAAGCTTTTATTTAAAGTCCTACCTCTCATGTAGGCAAGTGGAGCAACCTCTAGAATTCCTTTGTCAAACATTTTTGTAACATTATCATATCCAGCTAGATCGTATAAAGCATCATAAAGTGGTCTGAGGTAAGGATCAACTTTTTGCGCTAGATCACCTGGAAGAAATCCCAATCTTTCTCCTGCTTCAACAGCAGGTCGAACTAAGATAATTCTTTTTACTTTTTCACGGTTAAGGGCATCAACTGCTGATGCAACAGCTAGATAAGTTTTCCCAGTTCCAGCAGGCCCTATTCCAAAATTAATATCTTGATTTTGAATATTTTGTAAATATTCAATTTGCCTAGGAGTGCGACCTTGTAATTCATGTTGTTTTGTTAATAGTTGCGGGGATTTTTTTTCATCTAAGAGATCCATTTTATTTAATTGAACTAAGCTAAGCTGTATATCTTCAGGGTTAATTGGTTTAGTTGATTTATTGTAAAAATCTTTTATCAATTGACAGCCAAGTTCTGCATTTTTTTTATCCCCATTAAGAATAAAGCTTGAACCCCTTCGGCTAATTTCAACCTCAAGACCAGTACTAATTTGTTTTAGATTCTCATCTAAAGGACCACATAAATTTGACAGCTTGGAGTTGTTGTCATCAGGAAGTTGTAAGCTCTTTTTCATTAATTAAGAATTACCCCTTGAATATTTTTATTTAAAATTTTATCAATTTTGACCTTAACAAATTGATTTAATAATGATGGATCACCTTTAATTTCTACTACTCTATTATTATCTGTTTTACCTAGAAATACATCAGGCGTTCTTTTTGAAACACTATCTATTAAAACTCTTTGTGTTGTTCCTAACATTTTCTTTGTAAATATTTCACCTTGATATATGTTTTCTTTTTGTAGCTCATGTAGGCGAGCTAATTTTTCCTCATGAGGAGTCAAGTCTTCCAAGTAAGCTGCAGGTGTTCCTGGTCGAGGACTATAAATAAAGCTGTAAGAATAATCAAACTCTAACTCTTTCAAAAGCGATTTAGTTGCATTGAAATCTTTTAAGGTTTCAGTGGGGAAGCCAACAATAAAATCTGATGTAATTGAAATTTCAGGACATTTTTTTCGCAGTTTTCTTATGATGGATTTATATTCTAAGGTTGTATAATTTCTTTTCATTGCTGACAAAACAGTATCAGAGCCTGCTTGAATTGGTAGATGAATCATTTTAGCTAATTTATCAATATTGCTAAAACAATCAATTAAAGCATCGTTCATTTCGTTAGGGTGACTTGTACTAAAGCGAATTCTTTTAATTTCACTTATTTCAGAAACATATTCAATTAAGGTCGCGAAGTCTGCCACCTCACCATTATCCATTAAACCTCGATATGCATTAACATTCTGACCAAGCAAAGTAATCTCACTTACACCTTTAGTAATAATTTCTTTTAAGATCTCATTTAGAGGCCTGGACACCTCTTCACCTCGAGTGTATGGAACAACACAAAAAGAGCAGTATTTACTGCAACCTTCCATTATTGAAACCATTCCAGACGGGCCTATAGAGCTTGATGTAGGAAGGCGATCAAATTTCTCAATTTCTGGGAATGATATATCTATTTGTGGCTTTCCATTTTCCTCTCTGGCTTTGAGAAGGTCGGGGAGTCGGTGAAGAGTTTGAGGGCCAAAGACTATATCAACATAAGGTGCCTTTTTTATAATATTAGCCCCTTCTTGGCTTGCAACACATCCACCAACTGCAATCCTTAAGTTTGGGTTGGCTTCTTTTAATTTTCGAATTCTTCCAAGATCGCTATAAACTTTGACCTCAGCTTTTTCTCTTATTGAGCAAGTATTCAGAACAATTAGATCTGCATCTTTTTGTTCAGTTGTCTGGACAAGTTTATTTTTACTTGCCAATACATCATTAATTTTTTCAGAGTCATATTCGTTCATTTGACACCCAAAAGTTTTGATAAATACTTTTTTATCCATTTGTTCTTATTAAATTTTAGTTTTAAAAAATGTAATTATAGCTTTATTTAATGGTTTTTTAACTGCTACTGTATATAAAGAGCTGAATAGAGTAACATTTTATAATGGAAAGTTTCCCAATATTTATAAACCTTAAAAAAAAGCCTGTAATTGTTATAGGGGGAGGAGATATTGCTTTACGTAAGGTAAAGTTATTACTTAAGGCTGACCCTAAAATAACACTCATCTCAAGAAAAATTTGTAAAGACTTAAAAGAACTTTTAGTTGGGCCTAATCATAAAATATTACAAAAAAGCTTTCAAGAGAGTGATTTAAAAACACCTATTTTAATAATAGCGGCAACTAATAATGCTAAAACAAATAAACGAATATCTACTTATGCTCAACAGAAAAATATCCTCATCAATGTAGTCGATCAGCCTAAATTATGCACATTTACAATGGGCTCTATAGTTGAAAGAGATTCATTAGTGATTTCTATATCTAGCGGAGGAAAGGCGCCAGTTTTAGTAAGAAAGATAAGGGAAAAAATTGAGACACTGATTCCACAATCATATGCTGAATTAGTAAGGCTTTCTGGAACCTTAAGATCTATGGTTAAAAAGAATATTCAATCTGGTGTTAAGAGGAGAATTTTCTGGGAAGAATTTTTTGAAAGTGACTACATACAAAACTTTATATTACTCCCAAAAAAATTGGACTTGAGACTTTTTAATAAGCTTCTATCAGGAATGAGGGGTAAAAAAACTGGTGAAGTTTTTTTAGTTGGTGCTGGTCCAGGTGAAAGAGATTTACTAACAATAAGAGCTCTGCACTTAATGCAAAAATGCGATATTTGCATTTATGATAATTTAGTTTCTAAGGATATTTTAGAGCTAGTTAGAAGGGATGCAGATTTAGTTTATGCTGGCAAGAAGCAAGACCAACACACATTAAGCCAAGATAAAATTAACAGTTTGTTGATCAAATTTGCCAAGCAAGGTAAGAAAGTTTTACGTCTAAAAGGAGGCGATCCTTTTATATTTGGCAGAGGTGGCGAAGAAATTGAAAGCCTAATGAAAAATAAAATTTTATTTCAAGTTGTCCCAGGAATAACATCTGCCAACGGCGTCGCTGCATACTCTGGAATTCCTTTAACACATCGTGACCATGCGCAAAGCTGCTTATTTCTAACAGGCCATATTAAAGATGGAGTAATTGATTTTGAATGGCCAAAGTTAATTGTAGAAAATCAAACTTTAGTTGTTTATATGGGGCTATTGAGTCTGAATGAGCTAGTAAAAAATCTTATACAACATGGAATGACAAAGAAAATGCCAATAGCTATTATTGAAAGTGGAACCACAGCCAAACAAAGAGTTTTAATTGGAGAGCTTTCAAATATTAAATCTAAGGCAAGTAAGTCAAAAATAAAATCACCTGCTCTAATTATTATTGGATCTGTTGTAACCCTTCGAGGTAAATTAAACTGGTTTAAATAAAGAAAAATTCAAAACTAGTTAATTTAAGCAGTAATAATTGGGATAGTTATTCTTACATCCAAGCCACCTTCTGGACGATTTATTAATTCTAATTTACCATCATGAGCCTTTACAATTCTATCAGCAATAGTTAATCCAAGCCCGCTGCCACCCTTATTCCCTCTTGCTTCATCTACCCTCTCAAATGGTAAGAGTAGTTTTGATTTTTGATCCTCAGGGATTCCAGGACCATTGTCTATAACAGATATTGTAAAACTTTCTTCAAGGAGGGAGGCCTCTAAAATAACTTTGCCTTTTGAGTAAAAAAATGCATTATTAATTAAATTATCAAGACATCTTTGAAAGGCTATTGGGCGAATATCGATAAAAAGTTTTTTGGGCACATCTGTTCGAATATTCTTCTTTTTTAGAGTAAAAACCTGCCCCATTCGATTATGTTTAGTCTGAATATCTTTTAATAATCTACCTAGATTCACAGGCACTTTAGACTCGTCTTGAAAGCCCCTAGCAAAATCTAAAAACTGATTCAAGATATCATTAATTTCGATTATATCTTCCTCAAGACTTTCTTTTAAAGATGAGGAGTTGGGGGGGAGCATTTCTGAAGCAAGTCTTATTCTTGTTAGCGGTGTTCTAATGTCATGAGATACACTCGCTAAAAGAAATTTTCTTTCCTTACTGACTTTAGATAAAACGTCAGCCATTTCATTAAACGCCTCACTAAGTTCTCGAA
Organism: uncultured Methylophilaceae bacterium; assembly: GCA_905618945.1. Taxonomy (GTDB): domain Bacteria; phylum Pseudomonadota; class Gammaproteobacteria; order Burkholderiales; family Methylophilaceae; genus BACL14. The sequence goes on along the minus strand of CAJQTF010000017.1, from coordinate 7,995 downwards.
ATTCTGTAACACTATCTAGAGGAAGCTTATCTACGCTGTGTCCATTTCTAATTTTATCAGCAGCATCTATTAGGTTATTAATGGGTCGACTAATCCTTTTTGTTGTTATATACGCACCAGAAATTGCAAGTATTGCGATTACCATTCCCCAACCAATCCAGTGCCAAGGAAACGGCCTATCAGTTATTAGTCTTGGAACGGCTACCCAAAACATATCACCATCAATTTCAAAACTTACCCATACACCAGGAATATCATAATGATTAATAACAACAAAACTTCCTGAAGGAATTCTAGCAGTTATTTTTTCAACTACTAATTTTAAGAACGGATCATTAGGAATAGGCTCAATCGATTCAAAAGGATAAGCAGCATATACTTTGATGTCGCCTATATCATTTATTTCTCTAAATAATTGAATTCTTTTTTGGGGGGCTGCTGCGTAGAGAGCCGCTTTAGTAAAGTTTACTATTGTAACAATTTCTTGTGCAAGTGCTTCTGCTCTTGGTTCTCTTTCAAAATTATCAAATATTTTAAGTGATACTAGCTGACTAACAATTAAAAGTGTTGCTATAAGGAGAACAAATCTAGATAAAAGTTTTTTTGGTAAGAAATTCAAAATTTATTCACCATCAGGGTTGAAAATATAACCAAATCCCCATTTAGTCTGAAGATATTTTGGATTATTTGGGTCATCTTCGATTAGTTTTCTTATTCTTGATATCTGAACATCTATACTTCGATCAAAAACATCTAATTCTTTTCCTCTGGCCAGCTGCATTATTTGATCTCTTGATAAAGGTTGTTTTGGCCTCTCAGTAAAAACTTTTAATAAATTAAACTCACCAGTTGTAATTGAAATACTTTTACCATCCTTGGATAAGCTACGATTTTGAATGTTAAAAAGAAAACTACCAAATTTTATTGATTTTGTAGTTAATTTTTCTGAAAATGTTTCTTTGCGCCTAATGATGGCATTAATCCTGGCTAATAATTCTCTGGGATTAAAGGGTTTAGGAAGGTAATCATCAGCACCCATTTCTAGGCCAACTATACGATCAACCTCGTCACCCTTTGCAGTAAGCATTATAATTGGAATTAAAACATCATTTACTCTTAGGCGTTGGCATATCTGCAATCCAGACTCTTCAGGCATCATCAGGTCAAGAATAATCAGATCGGCTGCATATTTTTTTATAATCTCATCTAACTCCCTACCATTTTTTCCAGTGTATACAGTAAATTCTTGATCTCTTAGATACTTCGCAGTTAACTCAAGAATCTTTGGGTCGTCATCTATTAATGCAAGAACATGTTGATTTTCGCTCATAAAATACTCAAATTTAAATCATTTATAATATTAACTCTTATAATCCTTATTTAATAGTAACAATGTTGTTACAATTTTAGTTTATTTTGTAATATTACGTTAACATTTAAATAGCACACTAACTATCCACCTTTTAATAGTATGAAAACTTATATTTGAATATTGTATTAAAAAATAAACTGTTATTTTTATTATTATTGTTTGTTTCAAGTTATGTTTTTGCAGACGTAAGGTCAAATAAATTAAATACAGTTGATTCTGAAATTGTTTATGAATTAAGCGATTTAGATCAAATTAGAGATGCTTTGGTTGAATATTCAAGAGCTGAAGATAAAAATAATGCTATCTATGAACAAAAGAGAAGGGCGATGCTTGATAGTGTTGAACTAAGGTTTTTAGCTTGTGATACAGATGCAGACAAGACATTAGATGTTTTTGAGGTAACTCAATGCCTACCTCAGGTTGCAAGAATGTTTAGAAATGTTGACATTAACAATGATAATGTCATCACCCTAGGTGAGATTGCAATACTAGCAAAAAACTACGAAAGAAAACAAAATCAAGAATCAGATGTCTTGGCTTTAGATAAAAATAAACAAGATCCAGCAGCCTCTCTAGAAGAAGGTTCAGATAAGCAAAAACTATAGCTTTTAATTTCTATGTCTTTGAATTAAACTTAATTTTCAATGATAGAAATAATCTCAGGCTCTAGCTATAGTGAGCTAAACAAATCAATTAACCACTTAGATACAAACTCACCATTTTTAGATATAAATTTTTTTATAGCCCTGGAAAAATCAAAATCTATTGGTGAAAATACTGGTTGGATTTCATTCCCTATTATCGCAAAAAATAATAATGAAATTATTGGGTTTATGCCTATTTTTCTAAAAGAGCATTCTTATGGAGAATATGTTTTTGATCACTCCTGGGCGGATGCTTTTCAACAACATGGTCTAAATTATTATCCAAAAATGATATCCGCAATCCCTTTTACACCAATCACCGGCAGTAGGGTTTTAGCAAATGATATTAAGGTAAAGAAATCTATGATTAAAGCGCTTGAGAAGATTTTAGTAGAATATAAAATATCTTCATGTCATATTTTATTCCCTGACAAAAAAGACCATGAATTATTTAATGAAATGGGGTGGCTATCAAGAAAGGGTGTTCAATTTAAATGGCATAATAGTGGGTACCAAAAATTTGATGAATTTCTTCAAACTCTTTCACATAATAAAAGGAAGAAAATAAAACAAGAAAGAAAAAAGATTGAAAAAAATGGAATTTGTATAGAACGAAAGCAAGGAAAAGATATAGCTAGTGAAGATGTAGATTTTTTTTACAAATGTTACTGTGAGACATATCGATTACATAACTCCACTCCTTATTTAAAAAAATCTTTTTTTTATGAATTAGTTAAAAATATACCAAATAAACTATTGGTAGTAATTGCAAAAAAAAATGGTATGAGAATAGCTAGTGCTTTTAATATAATTGGCGAAGACACTCTTTACGGACGGTATTGGGGGGCCTTGGAATTTTTTTCTGGACTACATTTCGAATTATGCTACTACCAAGGACAGGAATTTTGTATCGAAAAAAAAATAAAATATTTTGAAGGAGGTGCTCAGGGAGAGCACAAATTAGCCAGAGGTTTTAAACCATTTGATACTTACTCTAATCACTACATAGCCCAACCTGATTTTAGAGATGCAATAAGTAATTTTTTAAATGACGAACGGGGCAGAATTAACGAATATAGTAGTGAGTTGGAGGAAAGAACACCTTATAAAAAACTTAATTAAAAAATATTACTGAAGAATAAAGCTTACTAAGCAAAATAACAAAAGACCCAAAATCAAAACAAGAATGAATCCAATAATTAGGAAATATTTGACCCCATTATTTTCAATAAACTCATCATCTTTATGAAAGTTATTGTTTGATTGAATTCCACAAAATGCGGATAAAACGCTTTTAATAATTCGGAGTAGTTTCATTACTTTTAATTAAACCAGTTAGTGTTTTAAGAAATGGTGGTGATGGAGAGACTTGAACTCTCGACCTCAGCATTATGAATGCTGCGCTCTAACCAACTGAGCTACATCACCATATGATTTAAATAATGTGGATTATACTTTTTTTCAACTTGTAAAGTCAAAGATATTAAACATTAAATCTAAAATGCATTACATCCCCATCTTTTACTACATAATCTTTACCCTCAAGTCTCATTTTTCCTGAGTCTTTTGATTTTTGTTCTCCGTTACACTCAATATAATCATTATATGAAATTACTTCTGCTCGAATAAATCCTTTTTCAAAGTCCGTATGGATAACTCCAGCTGCCTCAGGCGCAGTTGCACCAGTTTTAACTGTCCAAGCCCTAACCTCTTCAATTCCTGCGGTAAAATAAGTTTGAAGACCGAGTAAGTTGTAAGTAGAGCGAATAACACGATTCAATCCTGGCTCATTTAAGCTCATTTCAGATAGGAATATTTCTTTCTCATCATCATCAAGATCGGATATATCAGATTCAATTTTCGCACTTACAGGAACTACGGGCATGTTGCTTTTGGATGCATAAGCTATTATCGCTTCTAAATTCTTATTACCTTCGAAACCATTTTCATCAACATTAGCAACGAACATCATTGGTTTAATTGTTATCAAGCAAAGTGGCTTGATTAAGGCCAACTCATCAACACTTAAATCTAGATGAATTGCTAAATTACCTTCATTAAAAATTACTTCAACTTTTTTATATACATTTAGAAGTGCTATTGATTCTTTATCGCCTGATTTAGACTTTTTAGATTCTTTTTGAATTGCTTTATCTAAAGTTTCCATATCAGCAAGTATTAGCTCAGTGTTAATTATTTCAATATCTGATAACGGGTCTACTTTACCACCAACATGGACAACGTTTTCATCATTAAAACACCTTACAACATGCATAATTGCATCAGTTTCTCTTATATTAGCCAAGAATTTATTGCCCAAACCTTCACCTTTAGATGCGCCTGCGACAAGACCTGCAATATCTACAAACTCCACGGTGGCTGGCTGGGTTTTTTTTGGGGAAACAATATCTTGCAGAGCTTTAATTCTTAGGTCAGGAACTTCAACAATACCTATATTTGGCTCAATAGTGCAGAAAGGGTAGTTCTCAGCATCAATCCCAGCTTTTGTTATAGCATTGAATAAAGTGGACTTTCCGACATTTGGTAGGCCAACAATTCCGCATTTCATAAATTAAATCCTAAGTATATTATTTTGAGTGAAGATTTAGCATTGCTTTCTCAAAATCACCCATTGTAAGTAGTGAAAAAATTTTGTAACTGTTAAAAATTGTATCTTCTATAGCTGTTTTTTCAGATTTTTGGGGTTTATTTAAAACATAGTCATGGACCAAACTCTTCTCCCCTGGATGACCAATACCGAGTCTTAGGCGCCAAAAATTATTTGTTTGAAGTAAGCTAGAAATGCTTTTTATTCCGTTATGCCCACCATGCCCACCACCGAACTTTAACTTAGTATTTCCTGGAGATAAGTCAAGTTCATCATGAATAATGAGTATTTCTTCTGGCTTAATTTTATAATAATTGGATAAAGCAGCAACAGATTTACCGCTATCATTCATAAACGTATTTGGTTTTAGAAAAAAGTACTCACTATCTTCTGAATGTTTTCCATATAAGCCATAGAATTTCGAACTATTTTTTAAGGATAAACGATGATTTTCAGTAACAAAATCCACCCACCAAAAACCAGCATTATGACGGGTAGCTTGATAATTATCACCAGGATTTCCAAGACCAACAAATAACCTTATCCCAGCCATTAGAATCCATATAATCCTAAAATTAAATTTCTGATAAAAGGGCTATTCTTTAGAGTCTTTATTTGACTCATCAGAATTTTCTCCATCTTTACTAGAACTATCCCCTTCTTTACCTTCTTCACCTTCTTCACCTTCTTCACCTTCTTCACCTTCAGGAGCTGCTACAACTTCTTCAACAACAACTTTAGGTCTAGATATGGAAGTTATGATTGGATCATTATCTTCAGATAAATTAGCTAATTCAACACCTTCTGGTACTTTTATTTCTGATAGGTGAATTGAATCGCCGATTGCTAATTCAATTAAATCAACCTCAATATAGGTTGGTAAATCCTTAGGAAGACATGAAATGTCTACTTCAACCATAATATGTGAAACAATACCTCCCTCTAGTTTTACGCCTGGGGCGATTTCTTCATTTAAGAAGTGGAATGGTATCGAAACGCTTAGTTTTTTATTCTCATCAATTCTTTGAAGGTCAATATGTTGAATATTATTTCTTACTGGGTGCATTTGAAAGTCTCTAAGTAAGACCGGCTCTTTTTTACCATCTAAATTTAAAGTAAGAATAGAGGCATGGAAGGCTTCGTGTTTGAATTGCATGAATAACTCTTTACTATCTAACTCTATGCTAGTTGATTCATTTTTTCCACCGTATAAGACTCCAGGGACTTTTCCTGAATGTCGAAGACGGCGGCTCGCACCCGTACCTTTCAACTCTCTAATTTTTGCATTTATTTCAATTTTCATTGTTAACTGCTCCTAAATAAAAATAGACCCGCGACCAGGCCTATTAGTTAATTAAATCTCTATTCATTTATTAAAGTTTCTATTCCATAAATAAGGAACTAACTGAATCTTCATGGCTAATTCTTCTTATAGTTTCTGCTAATAACTCGGCTACCGATAATTGCCTGATTTTTTTAGTATTTTGTGCATTTTTATGTAGCGTAATTGTATCAGTAATTACAATTTCATCAAGTTCAGAATTATTGATTGAATTTATTGCATCGCCAGAAAGTATAGGGTGGGTTGCATAGGCAACTACTTTTTTTGCACCTCTTTTTTTAAGTGCAAGGGCGGCTTCGCACAAAGTATTCGCTGTATCAACAATATCGTCAATTATGATGCATGTTCTATCTTGAACATCACCAATAATATTCATAACTTCTGAGACATTTGGTTTCGGCCTTCTTTTGTCTATAATTGCCAAATCTGATCCCAATATCTTTGCGCAAGCACGAGCTCTAACAACACCACCAACATCTGGGGATACAATAACTATATCCTTGTGGTTTTGTTTGATAAGGTCTTCCAAAAGTACTGGCGTAGCATAAATGTTATCGACTGGTATCTCAAAAAAACCTTGTATTTGATCGGAATGGAGGTCCATTGTTAAGAGCCTATCAACTCCAACACTTGTAAGCATTGTTGCTACAACTTTGGCTGTGATTGCAACTCTTGCAGACCTAGGGCGCCTATCTTGTCTTGAATACCCTAAATAAGGTATAGCTGCTGTAATTCTTGCAGCTGACGACCTTCTTAAGGCATCAACCATTACCATAATTTCCATTAAGTTATCATTAGCAGGGTGACTTATTGATTGGAGTATGAAAACATCTTTACCTCGAACATTCTCTAATAATTCAACCATTGTTTCTCCATCACTAAAACTTCCAACAGAAGCTTTACCTAATTTGATGTCTAAATGTTTGGCCACCTCTTTTGCAAGTTGATCGTTGGCATTTCCTGAAAAAACCATCAAGCTTTTATTATTCAAAAGTTTGTCCTCTAATATTGGCTGGGGAGGAAGGATTCGAACCTTCGCATGCATGGATCAAAACCATGTGCCTTAACCAGCTTGGCGACTCCCCAATTGATCGGTTGAATAAAAAGGGTGAACCGATAAACCCTTAACAATAAAGCAATTAGTATTTCTTGGTTTATTTTTTTTAATTGATTCTGCCATTTTAAGATTTTTAGCTCTTATAAAAATACTTGAACCTGTTCCAGACATTTTAGCATTCCCAAAACAACTCAACCACTTTAAAAGTTTAGCCATTTTCATATATTTTTTTATAACTGTTTCCTCAAGATCATTTTTAATAAGATCATGATCAACAGTATTATAAGAGGACGCTATTTTCAACGGAATTGAAGTATTTGTCAATTTAAAACCACTAAAAATTGTTTTTGTATTGATGCTTAAATTTGGCACCATAACAATGTAAATGTAATTAGAAATTTTGATGTCATACAAAAGCTCACCAACCCCCTCAACCCATGCATTTTTCCCATGGATAAAAAAAGGTATATCAGCACCTAACTTTAAACTAGAATGGATAAGTTCTGTATTGCTGAAATTAAATTTAGCTAATTTATTAATAGCCATTATAACTGTTGCAGCATTTGAACTTCCACCACCAAGACCAGCACCAATAGGAATTCTTTTATTTATAATAATATCAGCACCAAGCTGATGACCCAATAGCATTAACTGTGCAGCTTTGAATGCAAGATCATTTTCAGGTTTAATTAGCAAAGATGAGTTATTAATGTTTATTTGCGTATCTTCATATCTAATTTTAATAAAAATCTCATCCTGTAAGTCAATTAATTGAAATATGCTTTGAAGGTTGTGATACCCATTTTTTCTCTTATTGATAATTTTAAGAAATAAGTTTAATTTAGCTGGTGCTGAAAATCTTACATAACCAGCCGCTAATAATTCTTTATCATTCTTCATAAAATCCAATTTGAGACAAAAATCTTTAAGCTAATATTATTTTTTTCGAATTCGATTATGTTTGCAAGTAAT
>CAJQTF010000016.1 GCA_905618945.1 uncultured Methylophilaceae bacterium | reverse complement strand
AGTTTTAATTAGAGGTATCAAGATACTTGAAACTAAAGATACCATAAAAAAATTTCTTATTAAAAAGGCAATTTTATGATCAAAATTATTTCGTTTTTTCTGTGTTTCTTTATCTCCAATATTGCTTTTGCTGAGGACGATGCATTAAGAAAAATTATGGAAAAAACTTATCCAGAATTAACGGTAAAGAGTATAAAAAAAACTGACTATAACGATTTGTATGAGGTATTTATTGGCAGCCAAATTATTTATACAAATGATAATTTTGATTTTTTAATCGTTGAAGGACGAGTAGTTGACCCAAAAACTAAAATTGACTTAACTGAGATTAGGCTTGAAGAGTTAACCCGGGTTAATTTTAACGATTTACCACTATCAGATGCGATTAAAGTGGTTAAAGGTAATGGTAAGAGAAAAATAGCAATTTTTTCTGACGTAGATTGCCCATATTGTAAAAAGCTTGAAAAAAAAGAGTTATCCAAAATAGATAATATAACTATTTATACATTTTTATATCCATTAAATATCCATCCAGAGGCTGAAGAAAAGTCAAAAAAGATATGGTGTGCTAAAGATCGAGCTAAAGCATGGAGTGAATATATACTTAATGACAGGCTCCCAAAAAATTCTGGAGATTGTAAAACACCACTAAATAAAATTGTAAAATTAGCAGAAGATTTAGGAATTTCTTCTACACCAACAATTATTTTACCTAATGGTAGGTTGGTTCGTGGAACAGTACCCTACGAAAAGTTAGAAGAAAATTTACAGTAACTATTAAATTACTTCTTTTTAAATTGTAAAAAAACTTGACATTTATCTTGAATCTATGAAAATACGTCTCAGGTGTTTGGTTTCAAGTAATATTTTGTGTTCTTCTTAATTTTTTAAGCTTTTCACTTTCACTCTCTTGACCCAAACTTTAGGGGCCCCCCAAATTTGTAAAGGATGTATCGTAATGGCTGAAGGAATAGTTAAGTGGTTCAATGATTCAAAAGGTTTTGGTTTTATCACTCCGGATGACGGTGGTGATGATTTATTTGCTCACTTTTCTGCAATAGTAGAAGAGGGATACAAAAGTTTAAAAGAAGGAGACAGAGTGTCTTTCGAAGTAACTGATGGTCCTAAAGGTAAGCAAGCTTCAAATATCCAAAAAGCTTAAATTAAAAAGGTTCCTAGGAACCTTTTTTTATATTTGCGATTAATGCAATTGCAAATTCTTTTGTTGATAATGCTTTACAGTCTTTGATTTGTGAAGCAAAGTCGGCAGTCATTTGTCTTTTTTCTAATGTTTTACGAAAAGAGTCATTTAGTATATTTGCTGCTTCAATCCAGTTTATATGTTCTAACATCATTTGTGCTGATAGAATTAAAGAACTTGGGTTAGCAATATTCTTACCAGCAATTGTTGGAGCCGTGCCATGTGTAGCCTCAAATATTGCAGTTGAATCCGATAAATTTGCTCCTGGTGAAATTCCAATTCCCCCTACTTGCGCAGCTAATGCATCAGAAATATAATCTCCATTCAGATTTAACGTTGCTACCACATCATGCTCTTCAGGTTTTAATAAAATTTCTTGAAGGAATGCGTCAGCAATGCAGTCTTTGATAACTAACCCATTACCTAAGTGGTATTCGCCAGAATTTTTCTCTTTCGCACCATATTCTTCTTTTGCTAGCTCATAACCCCATTTCTTAAATCCACCTTCAGTATATTTCATTATATTTCCTTTATGAACCAAGGTAACAGACTTCTTATTATGAGCAATTGCATATTCTATTGCTCTTTTAATTAGTCTTTGACTACCTTCCTTTGAGACTGCTTTTATTCCTAGAGCACAAGAATTAGGAAAGCGGATTTTATCTTTAACACCAAACTCATCTAGCTTAGAAAGTAACTGACCAACCTCTGATGAATGGGCATCCCACTCAATACCTGCATATATATCTTCAGTATTTTCTCTAAAAATTACCATATTAGTTTTTTCTGGATTTTTTAACGGACTTGGAACCCCAATAAAATAGTTTATTGGTCTTAGGCATACATAAAGATCAAGTTTTTGTCGAAGCGCTACATTCAAAGAGCGGATACCACCACCGACAGGAGTCGCTAAGGGTCCTTTAATTGAAATAATATATCTTGTTAAGGAATCTATAGTCTCATCGGGAAGCCAAATATCTTGACCGTATACTTCGGTTGCTTTTTGACCTGCAAAAACTTCCATCCATTCAATTTTTTTTGATTCGCCATACGCTTTTTTAATAGCATGATCAATTACATTCTGCATGGAGGGGGTAATATCAACCCCAATTCCATCACCAGTTATAAATGGTATGATTGGATGATTTGGAACATCTAATTTTAAATTAGAATCTATTCTTATTGCCTCACCTTTTTTTGGAATTGTTATTTTGCTAGACATAATTTCTTTCTCACTTTATCTTAATTGATGATTATTTTATTTAATAAGCCTTACGGGGTAATTAGTCAGTTTTCAGAGCATAAAATTTACGCATCATTAAAAGATTTTATCCCATATAAAAATGTTTACCCTGCTGGCCGACTTGATTCTGACAGCGAGGGGCTACTTATTTTAACTGACAATGGTGTTTTACAAAATAAAATATCCAATCCAAATAATGATATGTACAAAACTTATTGGGCTCAAGTTGAAAATATCCCAAGCGATCAGGCATTAGAGGCATTAAGGTCAGGTTTAAAAATAAAAGATTATTTTACTAAACAAGCTCTGGTTGAGAGAATTATCAAGCCGGCTGTTTGGGAAAGAGACCCACCGATAAGAAAAAGAAAGCATATACCAACTGAATGGCTACAAATTAAAATTTCAGAAGGAAAAAATAGGCAGGTTAGAAAGATGACAGCTGCTATTTCTCATCCAACTCTACGGTTAATTAGAGTTGAAATTGGTGACTATAAAATTGAAAAATTATTGCCAGGTGAATTTTTAGTTGTAGAGTCTTAAAGGTTTTTTTGCTTTGCAGTGATATAATTTAATTCAAAATATAACAATTAAGGCTTTTATGTCTGGAAATACATTCGGTAAATTATTTACTTTAACTTCATTTGGCGAGTCTCATGGACCTGCTATTGGAGGGGTTGTAGATGGTTGCCCACCAGGTATGAAGTTAAATGAGTCAGATTTACAAATTGATTTAGATCGTCGAAAACCAGGAACATCAAAATTTGTAACCCAAAGAAAAGAAAGTGATGAGGTCGAAATTCTTTCGGGTATTTTTGAAGGAAAAACTACTGGGGCACCAATTGGCTTTATTATTAGAAATAATGATCAAAGAAGCCAAGATTACTCTAAGATTAAAGAAACATTCCGTCCAGGACATGCAGATCTTACTTATCTTCAAAAGTATGGAATCAGGGATTATCGAGGTGGGGGTAGGTCTAGCGCAAGAGAAACTGCTGTTCGCGTTGCCGCTGGAGCTATTGCAAAGAAATGGCTAAAAGAAAATCATAAAGTTGAAGTTAAAGCATGCTTGACACAATTAGGAGAAAAGAATATCCCTTTTGATGGATGGAAGCATGTTAATAAGAACCCTTTTTTTGTGGCAAATAAATCAATTGTGAAAGAGTTAGAAGATTATTTAAATGATGTAAGGGCAGATAAAAATTCAGTAGGGGCGAAAATATTTGTATGCGCAACTAATGTTCCCACTGGATTAGGTGAACCAATTTTTTCTAGATTAGATGCTGATATTGCTTCAGCTATGATGAGTATCAATGCTACTAAAGGTGTAGAAGTTGGCTCGGGGTTTTCTAGCATAGCTCAAAAAGGAACTGAGCATAGTGATGAGATGGCAAGTGACGGATTTAAATCAAATAATGCGGGTGGCATTTTAGGGGGTATTTCTACTGGTCAAGATGTTGAAGTAAGTGTCGCATTTAAACCAACATCAAGCATTCCACAAGATAGAAGCTCAATCAATCTTAAAGGTAAGACGGTTCAGATGAAAACAACTGGTCGTCATGATCCTTGTGTTGCTATACGGGCAGTTCCAATTACAGAGGCAATGCTTGCATTGGTTCTTATTGATCATGTTCTCCGTGATAGAGCGCAAAATATGGATGTTAAAAGAATAAATCCATTTCCAAGTTGATTCATCCATTATATTGGCGACTATCTCGCTTTTATTTTTTCTATTATTTTTTTGTCGGCTTATTTGTCCCTTATTGGGGATTATATTTACAATCAAAAAGCTTTACAGCATTTCAGATCGGAATACTTCTATCTTTATTTCAGATAAGTCGTATTTTTGCACCTAATTTCTGGGGATGGCTTGCTGACCATACAAATAAAAGGGCTAGATGGATAAGATTAGCATCATTTATTGGCTGCTTGGGATATATAGGGGTTTTCTGGGCAGATAGCTTTTTTCATATTTTTTTTGTGATGATGTCGATGAGTTTATTCACTAGCTCAACGATACCTTTGGCGGAATCTTTAACACTATCTCACTTAGCTTCAACAAATGGCAGTTATAGTAATATTCGTTTGTGGGGGTCTGTTGGATTTATTGTTGCTTCATTTTTTCTTGGTATTTTAATTGATAGATATAGTGTAACAGTTCTTGTTTGGGCACTTTTATTTACTCAATTGATAATATTATTCCTTTCTTTTTCTATTCCAGATAAAAAATTTGAATTAATTGGCGACATAAAAAGGCCAATCTTCAAAATTTTAAAAAAGCCAGAGGTGATTTCATTGCTTATAGGTTGCGCATTGATGGTTTCTTCTCATGGACTTTTGTATAATTTTTATTCAATCTTTCTTAAAGAGCAGGGCTATTCGAGTTCTTTAATTGGTATTTTATGGTCAGTTGGCGTTATCTTTGAAATCTTTATATTTATCTTGATGCCTAAAATTTTAGGTAAATTTAACTTAAAAGAAGTGCTGCTGATAAGTTTATTTTTAGCTGTCATCAGATTTTTTCTTATTGGAAATTACGTTAATATTTTATGGGTTTTAATTCTTGCTCAAATTCTTCATGCAGCAACTTTTGGAAGTTTTCATGTGGCATCAGTTGAATTAGTTTCTGTTCATTTTAATAGAGAGCATCACTCAAGAGGACAATCTATTTATAATAGTATTACCTATGGAGTGGGGGGTACAATTGGGGGATTGGGTGGTGGTCTTATGATCGATCAATATGGCGCAGCTAGCACTTTTATGTTTTCTTCAATACTTCCACTAATTGGTTTTATAGTAATATTTTTTGGTTTAGCAGGTGTGACTAAAGTAGGTAAAAAAAATATTTATAATTAGATATTGCTTCCTTTTATTAGTGCATACGCTGAATGATTATGGATGGATTCGAAATTTTCTGACTCGATTATATATTTGTTCACCTTTGTATTTGCTTTAAGGTCGGCTGCAATATCTCTGACGATATCTTCAACAAATTTTGGATTCTCATATGCTTTTTCCGTCACATACTTTTCGTCAGGTCTTTTTAGTATTCCATATAGCTCACATGATGCTTGCTTCTCAACTGCCTGAATTATATCTTCAACCCATATAAAGTCATTTGTTTCAAGGGTAAGTGTGACATGAGCCCTTTGATTGTGAGCTCCATACTTTGATATTTTCTTAGAGCATGGACAAAGACTCGTAACAGGAATAATAACCTTGGTTGTATTGATTATTTTGCCTTCTACCATTTCACCAATAAAACTTACCTCATAATCCATTAAGCTTTCAACTCCACTAATAGGAGCTTTCTTATTTACAAAGTATGTAAATTGCATTTCAAGGTAGCCTGATTTAGATTCTAATCTTTGCAACATTTCTTTTAGAATATCTTCAAAGGATGCGACTGAAATTTCTCTTTGGTTTTCATTAAGAATTTCAACAAATCTTGACATATGCGTGCCTTTGAAATTATGTGGCAAATGAACATACATACTAAAGGTCGCATTGGTGTGTTGTATTAATCCAGTTTTATCTTTAACAATGATAGGGTGCTTAATTGCCTTTATACCAACCTTATCTATATCAAGATGTCTCTTGTCAGGAGTGTTTTGAACGTCTTCGATTAATTCGTTAGATATTATTTTATTCATTATGGATATCTTTATTAAAAGTGAATTTTATCATTACTACAATTGTTTAACAATTTTCTTAATAATACTATCTTTATCTAATCCACATAATTTATAAATTTCTTCCTGTGTACCATGCTCAACAAAATGATCAGGTATACCTAAGCAAAGAGTTTTGCATTTTAAATTATATTTACTTATAACTTCTAACACTGCTGATCCTGCCCCACCTAAAATTGTATTATCTTCAATTGTTACGACAACTTTATGATTAGTAACACATTTTTTAATCATTCCTTCATCAATAGGCTTTACAAACTTCATATCAATGAGGGTAGCATTTAATTCTTCAGCTACTTCAAGAGCAGTTTTAAGTAGTGGGCCAAAAGCAAGAATTACTATATTTTTACCTTTCCTTACTTTTTTTGACTTACCAATAGGCAAGAAGTTTAATTTTTTATTAATTTGAATGCCGATTCCATGACCCCTAGGGAACCTAACTACACATATACCATTATAATTGAACCCTGTTTTGAGCATCTGATAACATTCATTTTCATTACTTGGAGTCATTATAATAATGTTTGGTATACATCTTAAATATGATATGTCAAAATTTCCTGAATGAGTTGCACCGTCAGCTCCCACAATCCCTGCGCGATCAATTGCAAATAACATAGAAATATTCTGAAGTGCAATATCATGAATTAATTGGTCATAGGCTCTTTGAAGAAAGGTTGAGTAAATAGCTACAACAGGTTTTAAGTTGTGACATGCAAGACCAGCAGCAAACGTCAGAGCATGCTGTTCTGCAATACCAACATCAAAAAATCTTTTGGGATATTTTTTAGAGAATTGATTAAGGCCTGACCCATCTGACATTGCCGGAGTTATTGCGCAAAGCTTTGATTCTTGGGCAGCGGTATCCATAATCCATTCAGAAAAAACCTCAGTAAATGTTTTTAATCCATTTATTTTTTTTGTATGACCATTTTGTGGATTAAATTTACTTACACCATGAAATTTATTAGGATTTTTTTCAGCTGGCTTATATCCATTACCTTTTTTTGTTGCTACATGTAAAAATTGAGGCCCTTTTAGGGATTTTATATTACTTAAGGTATCTATTAGTATATTTAAATCATGACCATCAATAGGGCCAATATAGTTAAATCCAAATTCCTCAAACAAAGTGCCCGGTATAACCATACCTTTAACATGTTCTTCAGTTTTTCTAGCTAACTCAAGAACAGGGGGGACCTTAGAAAGAACCGCTTTTCCAGAGCGCTTGATTCCTCCATATAGTTTTCCAGAAAGAAGTTTGGCAAGATAATTATTTAATGCGCCTACATTATTCGAAATGGACATATCATTATCATTTAGTATTACGAGTATGTCATTTTCAGTATTTCCCGCATTGTTGAGACCTTCAAAAGCCATACCTGCAGTCATTGCTCCATCACCAATTACGGCAATTGCTCTATGTCTAGATCTATTTATTTTAAATGCTTCTGACACCCCTAGAGCTGCAGATATAGATGTGCTTGAATGGCCGGTACCGAAACTATCAAATTTACTTTCCGCGCGTCTTGGGAAGCCAGAAATACCATCTTTTTGCCTAAGCGTATGCATTTCATTTCTTCTTCCAGTTAATATTTTATGCGCATAGGTTTGGTGGCCAACATCCCAAATAATTTGATCATTTGGGCAATCATATACGTAATGAAGTGCGATAGTGAGTTCAATTACGCCTAGATTTGAAGATAGATGCCCACCAGTTTTTGAAACACTATCAATTATAAAAGATCTAAGCTCTTTGGCTAATAATTTTAATTCATCTCTAGAGAGTTTTTTTATGTCAGACGGCTTGTTTATTTTATCTAGATAATTCATTTAGTGAACTCGTTGATAAATTTTTAAAATTAATTCATTCAAAAATATAGTATTTCCAGAGATTGAATTAATTATTTCTTTAATGTCGTCAAAATACTTACTATTAATTTTTTTCGCCTCATTGATGCCTAGAAGGGAAACATATGTAAGCTTATTATCTTTTCTATCCTTCCCGCTAGTTTTACCTAAAACTTTATCATTAGATTCATAGTCGAGAATATCATCTGTTATTTGATAAACTTTTCCTAATAGTGAGCATAAATTAGTAATTTTTATATTGATTATTTCAGAAGGATTATCGGATACAAGGTATGTTGCTGACCCAATGAAATTAAATAATAACCCTGTTTTTAATTCTTGTAATTTCTCCAAGCCTTTAATTTCACCAATTTTTAATGTATTTTCAATATCTAAAGATTGACCTTTTACCATACCATTTATCCCTATTGTATTTGACAGGGAGTTAATTAATTTCAGCTTTTTTTGATCATCAATTAAGAAGCTAGGTAACGACAATATATGAAAGGCTAAAGATTGGAGGCCATCTCCAGCAAGAATAGCTTGAGCTTCATTAAATTTTATATGACATGTTGGCTTGCCTCGTCTTAAATCATCATTATCCATTGCTGGAAGATCATCATGAATTAAAGAATAAGCATGAATAAATTCTATAGAAGAAGCAATATAATCAAGAATTAGTTTGTCTGTTTTCGAAATCTCACCAATGGCATAACAAAGTAATGCTCGAAATCTTTTCCCACCATTTAGAGAGCCATGGCTACATACCTCATGAATTAGGGAGTTAGATGATTCTTCCTTTAAAAATCTCATCATGAAATTCTCTATTCTTTTTTGATGCTCGTCAGCCCAAAACCTAAAATCCTCAGTCATCAGTCTTAAAATCTTCTAATTCATTTTTTTGAGAAAGAATTTGAACACGCTGCTCAATTTTCTTTAGTGATTCTTGAGCTGACTTAACAAGAGCTATTCCTTTTTCATAGGACTCTATCGAGTCTTCTAGATTTAAACTGTCATCTTCCATTTTTACGACAATAGACTCTAGCTCTTTTAATAGTTTTTCTATATTTATATTTTCTTTAGCCATGGTTATATGTTCTTAATTAAGAAGTTTTTAACATCTATAATTTCCTCATAGATTACTTCATGAGCAATATTATAGGATTTAAATAAGAAATCTTCTGATTTCTGAATTTCTAAATAACTATTTTTAGCTATATCTACAGCAATGATATCATCACCCTCGCCATGAATTGCAATTATTGGTGGATGTTTAGGACTTGAATACTTTATGTTTTTTGGCAGGTAACCAGATAGGGCAATAATCCCACTAATTTCAAGATTTGATGATAACCCAGTGAACAAAGATAAGGCCGCCCCCTGAGAGAAACCCCCAATAAATACTTTAAAGTTGGAGCTACTTAGTGCACACCTTTTTTTGATTATAGCTTCAATGAGATCTTTAGATTTTATTAAGCCACTCTCATCCTGATAAGAAAAATTAAGAGATTCGTGTGTGCCTTTGATGTCGTACCATCCTCTCATTGAAAGACCTTGGTTCATAGTTATTGGTCTTAAGGGAGCATTAGGCAGAATAAATTCAATATTATCTAGTTCTAGACTTTTTATAAATGGTATAAAATCACTTTCATCTGCTCCAAGACCATGAAGCCAGACCACTAATGCTTTAGGATTTTTTTGTGGATTAATTGTAATCATAAAAAAAGCGGATTAAATAATCCGCTTCCTATAAAGCACTTAAGCATTATTTAGATTCTAAAGTTTTTTTCAAGCCTGCTAAACCATTATCTACAATAACTTGACCAGCAGCTTTTGCTGTGGCATCGTCCTGACCCTCTGGTATCGGAGGATTAAGCTTGTAAGTCCTATAGAATCTTGCAGTCCACTGAATTATTGATTCGTTAGCATTAGCACCTTTTGATACTATTATGTAAGCGTTGAAATCTGTGAATGGCACTTTACCTTTTGTAATTTCCCACTTTATTTTTTTTAAGTCATCATCAGTCGACCTAAATTTTTCTTCAAGCGTACCACCTGACTCTAATGATAGTATTCGGTAGGTGTCTTCACCTCTTTTTTCAATTTTTATATCTTTTACGGCCGGATGCCATTTATCAATTGCACTGAAGTCCTTAACTAAGGCCCATGCTTTTTCAACAGAAACATTAACTGTTATTGACTCTTGAACTTTTTGAGGTGTTGGGCCGTGCGCAAAAATTGATATGGAAAACAATAGTGTTAATAGAGCGAAAATAAATTTTCTCATCTGATAATCCTTAGTTAATTAAAAATCAATTTCACATATTACTATAAAAACCTTACTGAAGTATAAAGTTGCCAAAAGATCGACTTTGAGCACCTGTTTTTATTTCTTTTATAAGTTTTAAATTTTTAAGGTCATATATAGAAATTGAATCGCTTCCCCAATTTGTAACTATAAGTAAATTTAATTTTTGATGTATATCTAAATTTTCAGGAGTTTCCCCAGTGTTTATTTTTTTTATTTCTTTATCAATTTTTAGGTCAATAATGCTTAACGAGTCATCAACCGCATTTGTTACCAAGGCAAGATTCTGATGGGTTAATATATTGTAAGGGTGGGCGCCAACTTTAATATCCTTACTGGACCAATCTTCAAGGTTAATAACAGTAACTGTGTCATCGTACACATTAGCAGTATAGGCATATTTTCCTTTAGTATAAACTCCGAACGGATGATTTCCTGTAGCTAATTTTTTGATTAGTTTTGTATTTTTATTGTATACCTCAACAGAATTTGAATCTCTATTAGTGACTATTAGATAATTATATTTTTTATTAAATGCTATACCTGAAGGAGTCTTTCCAACTTTGAATGAATCAATAACTTTCATTTCTTCAACCGATATTATAAGGACATTATTCTTAAACCAATCAGTTACATAAACTTTAGACTCATCAGGGCTTGATGTCAGACTTAAAGGGGCTGTATTTAATTTGATTGTTTTAATAATCTGATCTGTACGTGTATCAATTACAGAAATATCATCAGTACCTACATTACCTATAAATCCAAGATTTTTTTTATTTAAAATTGTGATGCCAAGTGGTGCGATACCTACTTTTATAGTTTTTATTACCTCCAGATTAATAAGGTCCACTACAGAAACAGTATTATCACCTTGGTTAGTTATATAAGCCTTTGAATTTACTTTGTAGTAATTGCTATATAAATAAATTAATGACAAAAGAATACTCGTTAATATAATTAGAATAAATTTTTTATTTTGATTAATCATAAAATCAAGCTTTTAATAAATTTTTATTTATGGAAAAATAGAGTATATATTAAGGATAACATTATGATTGATCAAGAAGGATATAGACCCAATGTTGGCATTATCATTTTAAATGACAATAAAAAAGTACTATGGGCAAAAAGAGTAGACGAGGATGCCTGGCAATTCCCCCAAGGAGGAATAAATGATGGCGAAAGCCTTAAGGAAGCAATGTATCGAGAATTAATGGAAGAGGTTGGCTTAAGCCCAGATCATGTAGAAATTATTGGGCAAACAAAAGATTGGTTGAGATATGATGTCCCAAGGCAATGGGTGCGGCGAGATGGTTACGATCGCTATAAAGGGCAAAAACAAATATGGTTTTTATTGAAATTTATTGGTAAAGACTCTGATATCTTTTTAACAAATTCTGAAAAGCCGGAATTTGATTCATGGCGATGGGATAATTTTTGGTCTCCATTATCCCAAGTTATTGATTTTAAACGTGAAGTTTATGAGAAAGCTTTGAATGAATTATCTATTTTTCTTCACAAAGATTAATTTAATTCAGCGATTATTGATTGACAACTTTTAACTTTTTGACCAAGCGCCACTTTAATTTTTGAATTCTCTGGTAAATACAAGTCTACTCGTGATCCAAAACGAATAAATCCATACCGTTCACCTTTTAAAAGATTTCCACCGATTTCTTTGTAACATAAAATTCTACGTGCAATTAATCCAGCAATCTGAACACAAGTTATTAATTGTTTATCTTTTGTTTCTATCAGGATCGCACAACGTTCGTTCTCTAAAGATGCTTTTGATAAGGAGGCATTAAAAAATTTTCCAGGAAAATACCATTTATTAATAATTTCACCTGAAATAGGGGCCTTATTCGAATGAACATTAAAAACATTCATGAATACACTAACCTTTATTGCTTTTCTTTTTTTATAGGGATCGGTTATTTTTTCAATTGAAATAACGCGCCCATCCGCAGCCGATACTATTAAATTCTTATCTTGTGGTATTGGTCGAATTGGATCTCGAAAAAATTGCAAAATAAATAAGAATATTATCCATAGAGGTATCGATGCTTTTAGACACCAAAAACTAGTAGCTAGGCTGGCAGCAATTGAAATACCAAGAAACAACCAACCTTCTTTAGCTATAATTGGATAAGTGAGGTTTTTTTTCAATTAATTCTTTGTCTTATCAACAATCTTTTTAATCCATGGCATCATCGAGCGCAGTGATTCTCCAACTTGCTCTATCTGATGCTGTCTTTGCTTTTCACGCCGTGCTGGTAAATCTCCAACATTACTTACAAATTCTTTAGCAAATGATCCATCTTGAATTTCACCTAGAATTTTTTTCATTTCAGCTTTTGTTTCTGAATTAACAATTCTCGATCCCCTAGTTACATCTCCATATTCAGCTGTATTTGAAATAGAATAACGCATATTGGCGATACCACCTTCGTACATTAAATCAACAATTAATTTTAATTCATGGAGGCATTCAAAGTATGCCATTTCTGGCTCGTAACCAGCTTCTACTAAAGTCTCAAAACCTGCCTGAACAAGGGCAGTAGTACCCCCACATAAAACTACTTGCTCACCAAATAAATCAGTCTCTGTTTCATCTTTAAAAGTTGTCTCTAAAATTCCAGTTCTTCCGCCACCAATTGCAGAAGCATAGGAAAGTGCTATATCTTTTGCTCTTCCAGTTGCATCTTGTTCGATAGCAATTAAATCTGGTATCCCACCACCTTTCACGAACTCAGAACGAACCGTATGACCAGGTGCTTTTGGTGCAATCATGATTACGTTCAAATCTTCCCTTGGTTTAATTTGTCCAAAATGAATATTAAAACCGTGAGCAAATGCAAGTGTTGCTCCTTGTTTTATATTTGGCTCGATAGTTTCTGAGTATATTTTTCCTTGAAATTCGTCAGGGGCAAGAACCATGACCAAGTCTGCCCAAGAAGTTGCCTCTGCAACTGACTTTACATTTAAGTTAGCTGATTTTGCTTTGTCTGATGAATTAGAACCATCACGCAAACCAACAACAACATCAACACCAGAATCTTGTAAGTTATTTGCATGCGCATGACCCTGCGAGCCATAACCCAGAATTGCAACTTTCATATTCTTAATAACACTTAAATCTGCATCTTTATCGTAATAAACCTTCATATATCTTCCTTTAAATATTATATTTTAAGTATTCTATCTCCGCGACCAATTCCTAATGCTCCAGTTCGAACAGTTTCAATTATTGCGACTTTATCCAAACTATCAAGATAATCATCTAGCTCGCTAGATGGACCTGTTATTTCAATTGTAAAAGTTGTCTCAGCTATTTCAATAATTCTTCCACCAAATGTGTCACTAATTCTTTTGACTTCATCTCGATATTTACTTGTAGCTTTGACTTTTACGATCATTAATTCACGTTCAATATGCCTTCCATCGTTTAGATCAAGAACTTTTACAACATCGATAAGTTTATTTAATTGCTTAATTATTTGTTCAATAACCTCATTTGAACCACTAGTTACAATCGTCATTCTTGACAAAGTTTCATCTTCTGTTGGAGCAACATTTAACGATTCAATATTATATCCTCTAGCTGAAAATAATCCAGACACGCGTGAAAGCGCCCCTGATTCGTTCTCCATCAAAAGTGAAATTATATGTCTCATTTATTCATCCTTAGCTAAAATCATTTCAGAAAGTCCTTTACCGCTTGGAATCATTGGAAATACATTTTCAGTTTGATCAGTTATAAAATCCATAAATACTAAACGTTCTTTTAGTTTTGGGCTAAAAGCTTCTTTTAAAGCACCTTCCACATCTGAAGATTTTTCTATTTTCATACCAACATGCCCATAAGATTCGGCAAGTTTAACAAAGTCAGGAAGGGCATCCACATATGACTCAGCATATCTATTTCCATAGAAAAATTCTTGCCACTGCCTAACCATTCCCATGTAGCGATTATTAAGAGTAATGATCTTAATTGGAAGATTATATTGTTTACAAGTAGAAAGCTCTTGAATACACATTTGAATTGAAGCTTCTCCAGTAACACAAGCAACTTGTGATTCAGGAAAGGCAAGCTGACAGCCCATGGCATATGGCAAACCAACCCCCATGGTTCCGAGCCCGCCAGAATTAATCCACCTTCTCGGTTTGTCAAAGGGGTAATATTGAGCAGCCCACATTTGATGTTGACCAACGTCAGATGTAATAAATGCATCACCTTTAGTTACTTCATGTAATTTTTGTATGACTGTCTGAGGTTTTATAACGGAACCATCATCTTTATATGCCATACAGTCGGTGTCAGTCCAGCTTTTTATTTTTTCCATCCATGGAAAGACAAGTTTTTTGTTATGATTTTTTTCTACTTCCTGATAGGCTTTTAGAAGATCAATCAAGACTAAATCAACATCTCCAACTATAGGGATATCTATTTTCACTCGTTTAGAAATAGAGGCAGGGTCAATATCAATATGAATAATTTTTTTTGGGTTCTTTAAGAAGTGCTCAGGATTACTAATTACTCGATCATCAAAACGAGCCCCAACCGCTAATAAAACATCACATTCTTGCATAGCCATATTGGCTTGATAAGTCCCATGCATTCCAAGCATGCCAAGAAAATTTTCATCTGATGCAGGAAAGCCACCAAGGCCCATCAAAGTGTTTGTGATTGGAAGATCTAATTTTTTAACTAATTTTGTGAGAGATTTTGCTGCATCACCAAGAACTGCACCACCTCCAGAATACACCATGGGCTTTTTAGCATTAATTAAAAGGTCAATAGCCTTACCAATTTGACCTGAATGACCTTTAATAACTGGGTTATAAGATCGCATCTCAATAGTTTTTGGGTAGATAAATTCTGCGGTCTCAGCAGTAATATCTTTTGGAATATCGACTAAAACAGGACCAGGCCGACCTGTTGAGGCAATAAAAAATGCTTTCTTAATTGTGCTCGCAATTTTGTTAACATCTTTAACTAAGAAATTATGTTTAACGCAGGGTCTTGTAATTCCTACTGTGTCACATTCTTGGAAGGCATCTGAGCCAATAGCATGGGTTGGAACCTGACCACTTATAATAACTATTGGTATTGAATCCATATGAGCAGTAGCAATTCCAGTCACTGCGTTTGTAGCGCCTGGACCAGATGTAACTAAAGCAACGCCTACCTTTCCTGTAGCCCTAGAAAATGCATCTGCAGCGTGAACAGCTGCCTGTTCATGACGAACTAAGACGTGTTTGAATGCAGTTTGTTGATGAATAGCATCGTAAATATTTAAAACGGCACCACCAGGGTAGCCAAAAACAAACTCAACATTTTCTTCTTGCAGGGAGCGAATAGTAATTTCAGCGCCAGTGATAATTTCAGGTTTCATCGATTAATGTAAGATTTCGTAAAAGCTCTACAATACCCTTTATGCAAGGCTCTCGTCAAGCCTAACTAACTTTATTTAACTCTAATAGACATAGAAAAATCAACTGCTTTAATATTTTTTGTGAGGGCACCTACTGAAATTCTATCCACCTTAGTTTTTGCGAAATCAATAATGTTATTTATACCAATATCACCAGATGCTTCTAATACGGCTTTCTTTTTATTAATTTGAACTGCCTTCGTGAGATCTTTCAGTGAAAAATTATCTAATAAAATATTTGTGGCACCTAGATCTATTGCCTCTTTGAACTCTTTAAGATTCTCAACCTCAATTTGAATATTTTTTAGGGAGTATTTTTTTTTAGCTATATTAAGGATTTGAGACACACCCCCAATTGATTTTATATGATTTTCTTTAATTAAAACCTTATCGTAAAGACCAAACCTTTGATTAAATGCGCCACCTACTTGGACAGCATATTTTTGTGCTACCCTCAACCCGGGAATCGTTTTTCTTGTATCAAATAGTTTAGCTTTATACCTTTTAATTTTTAAATTCATTAAGCTCGAGGTTGAAGCTGTTCCAGAAAGTGTTTGAAGAAAGTTTATAGCTATTCGCTCCCCCATTAAAATCCGATTGTAGTTGCCTGAAATTGTACAAATCTCGCTCCCATTTTTTATTTTGGCACCTTCTTTGAAATGCCAAATAATCTGTATATTTTTATCTATTTGATTAAAACAATAATTTACCCATGGAGAGCCACAAAGTATTGCAGCTTGTTTGACCTGGATTTTTGCCACCCCTATAGTTTTGGTGGGCAGTATATCGGATGTTTTATCAATATTTTTTAGATCTTCATTAATAGCAGCTGATACATTTATTTTAATAGCAGCCTCTAATAGAGCTTTATTGAATGTTAGTTTCGTATTTTTATTCATACATTTATTCTTGGTTAATTGGCTCTTTAATTATTCCTCCACCTAAGCAAACATTGCTTTCGTATACCACAACTGATTGCCCTGGTGTTATGGCCCTTTGCTTTTGACCAAAGATTATATTAAATTCTTTATCATTGATTTCATCAATTTCACATGGGTCATCATTTTGTCGGTAACGGGTTTTGGCAGAGTATACCCAATTAGTTTTAGGCTCCTTATTCAAGATCCAGTGAAAGTCATTTGCAATTAGACCATCCTTAAAGAGGAGGGGGTGCTCATGCCCTTGACCTACAATGACTTCATTTTCTTTAATTTTTTTTTCTACAACAAACCATGGAGCCCCATTGCCAGATTTCATACCACCAATTTTTAAACCTTGTCTCTGTCCTATGGTATAAAAATTAATGCCATCATGTTGTCCAAGAATGTTTCCGTTTAAGTCTTTAATATCCCCTGGGTTTTTTTTAATATATCCACTTAGAAATTCAGCAAATGGCCTTTCACCAATAAAACATATGCCAGTTGAGTCTTTTCTAGCATAGTTATGTAATCCATTATCTTTTGCTATATTCCTAACATCAGATTTTAATAAATGACCAAGCGGAAATATTGAGCGAGAAAGTTGTGCCTGATTAAGCCTATAAAGAAAATAACTCTGATCCTTTGTTCCATCATCACCTTTTAATAATTTGAAAAGGCCATCAACTTCTTCAACTTTTGCATAATGACCTGTTGCTATTTTAT
This sequence comes from uncultured Methylophilaceae bacterium, assembly GCA_905618945.1. GTDB lineage: Bacteria > Pseudomonadota > Gammaproteobacteria > Burkholderiales > Methylophilaceae > BACL14. Next base: position 13,152 of record CAJQTF010000016.1, on the reverse strand, counting down.
CCGCACCCATTCCAATTGCATGATTAAGAAAGGCATTAAATTTAATTTCTGAATTGCATAAAATATCTGGATTAGGAGTAATACCATTTTCTAATCCATTAATAAATAAAGAAAATACTTTTTCTTTATATTCTTTTGCAAAATTTACAACTTGAATATCGATCCCAATTTTCTCTGCAACTGAAACAGCATCAATTAAATCTTGCTTACTTGTGCAGTATTCATCATCATTATCATCTTCCCAATTTTGCATAAAAAGACCAGTTACTTCGTAACCTTTTTCTTTTAAGAGCCAGGCAGTAACAGCTGAGTCAACACCTCCAGAAAGACCAACTACTATTTTTTCTTTCATATTATTAGCCGTTACCAATTTCTTTAGATTTTTTATGCGCTGCTATTATTGCTTCTTCAATAATCTCATTCAAACCTTTACTCTCAAAAATCTTTAAAGCTTCTTCTGTTGTGCCACCTCTGGAAGTTACTTTCTTAATAAGACTCTCTAAACCATCACTATCCAGCCCTCGGGAGAATAGTTCAGCACCAATAATTGTATGTTGAGTTAATTGTTGAGCTTCCAATCTTGAGAGACCCATACTTTCTCCTGCCTTAATTAAGGCATTAATAATATAAAAAATATAAGCTGGACCACTTCCAGATAGTGCAGTAACAGCATCAAGTTTAGATTCATTATCAACTGAAAAACAAATACCAATTGAGCCTAATATATCTTTTATTATTTTATTCTGATTATCCGATAAAGAATTTAAAGAGAAATAGGGGGTTATACTTTTTTGAATGCTTGCACATAAATTTGGCATAGCTCTGATGATATTTTTATTACCACCAAGATGCCCACTAATAATTTTCGCTTTTACCCCTGCAGCAATTGAAATTATTAACTGGTCCCCAATTAAATTTCTAATGTTAGAGGATGCAAGGCCTAATTGGTCTGGCTTAACTGCGAGTATTACAAGACCTTCTTTATCAATAGAGGTAATTTTTTCAACAGATTTAATCTTATATGTTTCTGAAATTTTCTTCCTTCTTTCTTCATTAATTTCAGCAACACAAATATCAGACATAAGGAATTTTTTATCTTTAAGGCCATTTAACATTGATACGGCCATATTCCCTCCACCAATAAAATAAATTTTCATAATTTATTCCTTATTACCTACTTCCAAATATTTTAGAACCAATTCGTACAAGATTAGACCCATTTTCGACAGCTAACAAGTAGTCGTTGGACATACCTATTGATAAAGTATCAATTGTAGAATATCTAAATTTTAGATTTTCATAAATCATTTTTAATTGCATGTATTCATTCATTAAAATTTTATCTTCACTAGTGTTCGATGGTATTGCCATGAGACCTCTCAATTTTAATTTATCTAAAGTGCTAATGTGGTCTGCAAGAGCATCTATTTCTTCAATTTTTACACCACTTTTAGTATCTTCATTACTGATGTTAATTTGGATACAGATGTTTAGTGGGGTTTGGTCTGTGTTAAACATATTTAGCTTGTCTGCAACTTTGATTCGATCTACAGTCTGAACCCACTGAAAATTTTCAGCTATTAATTTACATTTATTACTTTGTATTGGTCCAATAAAGTGCCATTCAATTTTATAATCTGTAAGGCCTTTCTGTTTATCAATAGCTTCCTGAACATAATTCTCACCAAAAATATTATGTCCAGCATTTAACGCTTCAAGAATTTTTTTTTGTCCTTGGCCTTTACTTACTGCGACAAGACGAATGGCGCTATCTGGTTGAGAATTATTTTTTTTTAATTCATTAGTAATGTTATGTATATTTTTTTTAATTAATGACATATCTTGTAAATAAAAAAACCAAGCTATTTAGCTTGGTTTTTTTAAACTCAATTTCAAATATTTACTTCTTCTTCTTAGCTACTGGTTTCTTTTTCGCAGCTGGTTTCTTTTTCGCAGCTGGTTTCTTTTTCGCAGCTGGTTTCTTTTTCGCTACTGGTTTCTTTTTCGCAGCTACTGGAGTAGCTTTAGACTCTCTACCTAGCAGAGCATTAATTAGTTTTTCTAACATCAATTTTCCCCTTTTGATCAAAACAAATTTAATTACTTTTCATATTATATACATAAAAATAATAAGTATTTATTTTTAAAGCCTTTTATTTTTTATGTATCATCATTACCATGACTGCCATTCTTATTGCTATCCCATACTTAACTTGATTTAGAATTGCTGACTGCTTCCCATCCGCCACTTCAGACTCAATTTCTACACCTCTATTAATTGGACCTGGATGCAAAACCAGAGCATCATTATTAGCTATTTTAAGGCGTTCTTGATTGAGCCCAAAACTTTTAAAGTATTCACTTTCAGATGGAACTGTTTTATTACTCATACGTTCTTTTTGGATACGTAACATCATTATTACATCAACATCCTTTAGTCCCTCCTCCATTGTGTGAAAAACATTAACATTCAAGTTATTAATATTACTAGGCATCAGAGCTTTAGGTCCTATCACTCTAATTTCCTTAGTGCCAAGAGTTGATAAAACATTAATTTCTGATTTTGCTACCCTAGAATGTTCAATATCACCAACAATTGCAACTTTGAGGTTAGAAAAATCTTTTTTAAATTCTCTTATTGTAAAAGCATCTAAAAGCCCTTGGGTTGGATGCTCTCTGTTACCATCACCAGCATTAATTATGTGAGCATTTGATTTAATATTTTTGGCAATTAATTCTGGGATGCCTGGCTCAGAGTGTCTAATCACAAAAATATCAACACTCATAGCAATTAAATTATTTATTAAATCAAGGATTGATTCTCCTTTAGATTGTGATGATGTTGCGATGTCTAAATTTATAACATTTGCTGATAATCTTTTTGCAGCAATTTCAAATGTAGTCTGAGTCCGGGTACTATTTTCAAAGAAGAGATTACAAACTGTTTTTCCATTTAAGGATGTGTAGTCATCTAATTTTATATCTTTTTTTTCAAGGAATTTATCTGCATCATTAAATATTTCTTCAATAATTTTTTTATCTAGTCCTTTAATTGATAAAAGATGTTGAAGTTTTTTATTTTCACTTTGTTGTAGATTTTTCATCATAGAACCTCTTGAAAATTTTTATTGGAATTTTCATTACTATTATTTTGAAAAAAGGAGTCGAGTATAATCATTGCAGCAACTTGATCGACAACAATTTTTCTCTTCTTAAAATTTTTTTCAAATTTTTTTAATTCTAAATCAGCTTCCGAAGAAGTAAACCTCTCATCTATCATTGCTATTGGAATATTGTATTTATTCCCCAATTTCATACCAAATTTTTTTGCCAGCAAGCTCATTTTAGAAAGAGTTCCATCATCATTTAATGGGTACCCTATAACTAACTTAACTGGCTCCCAAGTCTTTAGTAACAATTCAATAAGTTTATATCTTTCTGTATTTTTGGGGGTATTTATAGTTTCTAGCGGGTGAGAGCTTTTTGTAATACTGTTTCCAATTGCAACCCCAATTCTTTTTTCCCCAAAATCAAATGATAAAATATTCCCTTCTATTTTTTTTACTTTTTTAATTTGGTCAAGCATGGAAAGCGAAAATTAGAGATTGGCTTAAAAAAAAAGGGTTAGAACCCTTTTTGGAAAATTTACAATTTAAATTATATTTTAATGTAATCAACAATTCATTTTATCATGGAATAAATGAAATCTTACTAATTATTTTCAATAAATTCAGTAACTTGAAGCCCATAACCTATCATACTTGGCATTTTTCTTGGCGATGCTAGTAATTTCATTTTCTTTACGCCTATATCAACGAGGATTTGGGACCCAATTCCATAATTTCTCAAATCATTTGTATTGTCTGTAGGTATATTAGCAGTTTCTAAAATATCAGAAATTTTATTTTGTGATTCTTGGTAGTTAAGAAAGATAATAACTCCATTAGTAGATTTACTAATTTCTTCCAATGCCTTTAAAGGCGGCCATGAATGCTGCGTGTTTTTATCAATAAAATCAAGAATAGATAAAGGGGCATGAACCCTGACTAATACCTCATCTCCAGCATTAATTTTTCCTTTTACAAGAGCTAAATGAGAGTTTTTGGATAGTAAGTCAGAATAAAGTAAAAGCTGCATTTGTCCATAATCTGTATCAATCTCTTGCTCACTTATTTTTTGTATAAGTTTTTCTTTTCTACTTCTAAACTCTATTAAGTCAGCAATTGTTCCAATTTTTATCTTATGTTCTTCTGAAAATTTAATTAATTCTGGCAAGCGAGCCATACTACCATCTTCATTTAGTATCTCGCATATGACAGAGGCGGGCTCTAAATCTGCAAGCTCTGCAAGATCGCAACCAGCTTCAGTATGGCCTGCTCTATAAAGAACACCTCCTGGATGTGAAATTAATGGGAAAATGTGACCAGGCCTAACGATGCTTTTATGATTGGCATTTTTTGATATGGCAGCCGTTATTGTTTTAGCTCTGTCACTTGCAGAAATTCCGGTTGTAACTCCTGTAGCGGCTTCAATCGATACTGTAAAGTTTGTTCCTAATTTTCCTTCATTCTCTTGAACCATTAAAGGTAACTTTAATTTTTTACATCTTTCTTCGGTGAGGGTCAAACAAATTAAACCCCTTCCAAATTTAGACATAAAATTAATATGACTAGGGGTGGTAAATTCAGCTGCTAATACTAAATCACCTTCATTTTCTCTATCTTCATCGTCAACCAAGATAACCATTTTCCCATTCTTAAGATCTTCTATAATTTCTTCTATTGTATTCATCTTATTATGATTTCTTTATAATAGTTTCAACGTATCTTGCAAGCATATCAACTTCAATATTCATTTTGTTGCCAATATCAAAATTCTTGAGTGTTGTATGTTCAAGTGTGAATGGTATTAAATTAATCTTAAATGTACTTTCATTAACAGAATTAACTGTAAGACTAACCCCATTAATTGCTATCGATCCTTTTTCAGAGATATACTTCATAAGTTTTTTTGGTGGCTTTACTGTCCATTCCTCACTTCGACTCTTTATATCATTCTTTGTTAATTTAGCTATTCCGTCAATGTGACCAAAAACAAAATGGCCAGATATTTTGCTGTTCATCCTTAAAGAGCTCTCAAGATTAACTAGTTCACCCACCTTTAGTTCTGAAATTCTTGATATTGTTTCGTTTGAAAGATCAAAATAGATAAAATTTTTATTAAACTTTTTAACAGTTAAGCATATGCCATTAACTGAGATACTGTCTCCTAATGAAACATCATTTAAGCATAAAGGTTCGTATTTAATTTCAATTTCAAAATCACCCTGCTTACTATTAAGCGATGTAATTTGACCAACAGATTCAATAATTCCAGTAAACATGCCATAATTCTAGCAGAATGCTTCAAGCCAAGTTTAAAAATAATATGATTAAAAATTTTCTTAAAAATAATTTCTACGAATTCTGGATAGCTTTGAGATATACACGTCTAAAAAGTAGAAATTTTATTTCCTTTATATCCTTAACAAGTATTATTGGAATTACGTTAGGAGTTACGGCTTTAATCGTCGTTCTTTCAGTCATGAATGGGTTTAAATCTGAATTACAAACCAAAATATTAAGTGTTGCATCCGACATTGAGGTTGTAAAAATAGGCGCAAATCTAAAAGATTGGAGGCAGCTTCAAACAAAGCTTAAAGATTTAGAAAATATATCAGCCATTGCTCCATTTACAAACAATCAAGCAATGCTATCCCTTGGTAAATATAATCGAGGAGTAATAGTTAGAGGAATTGACCCTAGCTTGGAACCTAAAGTAAGTGATTTAAATTTAAAGATTAAAGAGGGGGGTGATTTCAATCTTATTCAAAATAAATATGAAATATTAATTGGCTCTGATATTGCTAGATATTTTGGACTATCGGTTGGGGATAAAATTTCTTTGATTAGCTCTCAAGCCAACTATTCACCAGTAGGCATGCTACCTCGTCTGAAACAATTCAAGATTAAAGGTATTTTCGAAGTGGGAATGTATGAATACGATGCCGGCTTAGTTTTAATTCATTTAAATGATGCACAGACTTTGTTCCAAATGAATTCAGTTATTTCTGGACTGAGAGTTAAATTAAGTGATTTAAATCAAACAAGGAAAACTGCATCATTAATTTTAGGCACTTTTGAAGATTCTGATAACCTTGTTGTAACAGATTGGACTAGGCAGCATGCAAATTTGTTTGCCGCAATCCAAATGGAAAAAAAAGTAATGTTTATTATTCTAACTTTAATCGTCGCTGTTGCTGCATTCAATATTGTTTCTACACTTGTTATGGGGGTCACTGAAAAAAAATCTGATATTGCTATTTTGAGAACTTTGGGAGCAACAAAAAAAAGTATTTTATTTATTTTTATGTGGCAAGGAATTTTAATTGGTATTGTTGGAACTTTCCTAGGGATAATATTAGGTACATCAATCTCATTAAATATTGACGTTATCGTTCCCTTTATTGAAGGTTTATTTGGAGTTCAGTTTTTATCTAAAGATATTTACTATATTTCTGCGTTGCCATCAAAACTTCTTTTAAGTGATGTAGTTTTTATAGGTTCTATGAGTTTATTTTTATCTATTATTGCTACAATTTACCCAAGTATTAGAGCTACAAGAATTGAGCCTGCAACTGCCTTAAAATATGAATAATCAAATAAAATTAAAAGTTAATCAACTAACAAAATCTTTCCCTGGTTTAGATCAGCCCGTGTTAAATAATATTAGTTTGACTATCAAGGCTGCAGAGAGAATTGCGATAACAGGGGTTTCGGGTTCTGGAAAAAGCACTTTACTTCAATTGATGGCAGGACTTGAAAAACCTGATAGCGGCAAAATCACCATACTGGAAAAAGATTTAACAAGTTTAAAGCCCAATGAGTTATGCACCCTGCGGAATAACAACTTAGGGTTCGTTTATCAATTCCATCATTTAATGCCTGATTTTACAGCTCTTGAGAATATGATGATGCCATTTACCATAAGAGGTGGGCTAACTAAAGAACATAAAGCTCAGCTATCCTTAATCGTAAAAAAATTAGCACTCGAAAAAAGAATTAATCATTATCCTCATGAGCTATCTGGTGGAGAAAGGCAAAGAGTTTCTATTGCCAGAGCAATTATTACATCCCCAGATATAATTTTAGCTGACGAACCGACAGGAAATCTTGACAACAAAAATGCAAATAAAGTTTTTGATATTTTTTTAGAGCTGGCAGAAGAGCTAGGTACATCTATTATTTTAGTAACTCATGATATTTTACTAGCAAAAAAAATGAGTAAAATTTATAATTTAACTCAGGGCAAAATTCGAGTAGGCTAGTATAATCATTGAAACTATATAATTACACAAACAGGAGATAAGCATAGTGGTAGATATTATTGACGCAGCAGGCTGGCCAATTTGGCCTTTAATTTTTTCCTCAATCATAGCTGTAGCTATAATATTTGAAAGAGTTTGGGCATTAAGAGCGAGTATTATTGCTCCCGATAATTTACTTTTAGAAGCTCAAAAAATGATAACAAAAGATGGCGTAAAGAAAGAAGCCATTCAGTCTTTACAAAATCATTCAATGTTGGGTGAAATTTTTGCAAGTGCACTAAATAATTATAATAGCCCTTCAGAAATAATTAAAGAGGCTATTGAGGAAACAGGAAGGGCTGTCAATCACAAACTTGAAAGATATCTTTCAACACTTGGAACTATAGCAACTATAGCCCCTTTGCTAGGATTGTTTGGAACCATTATTGGGATGGTTGAGCTATTTAGCTCATTTACTAGTGGCGGTAATGATGTTGCTGTTTTTGCTCGCGGAATTTCAATTGCTTTGTATAATACTGCCGGTGGAATAGTAGTAGCTGTACCAGCTATGATTGCTTATCGTTTTTTTAGGGCAAAGATTGATACCCTTATTGTTGAAATGGAACAACAAGCAATTAAATTAGTAGAAATCATCAACGGTAACAGAAAGTAGAGGCATGTAAATGAACTTTCAAAAAGGTAAAAAAACTGATGAATTTGAAATAAACTTTATTCCTTTAATTGATGTTTTGCTCGTTATTATTATATTTTTGGTCGTTAGTACAACCTTTGCTCGCTTTAGCCAATTAAAAATTAATTTACCAACAGCGGAAGCAAATATTGCTGAAAAAAATCTTGAGTTTATTAACGTGATAATTAGTAAAGATGGTCAATATGCAATAAATCAAAAATCTATTAGTGCTCAGACCGTAGCAGATTTAACTATCATACTAAAGGAAATATCTGCTGGTAATACTGATAATCCAATAGTTATCAATGCTGACGCTTTAGCATCACATCAATCAGTGATTAATGTGATGGAAGCATCTCGGCAGGCTGGTTTAACTAAAATTACATTCTCTACGAAAGTTAATTAACCAAAAGTATCCATATTTTATATGTCGAAAGAACAAACGACTAAAGTAACCTTAGCTGAATTTAAGAAAATTTATTCTAGAATTTTTAAATATGCATTAAAGTACAAATGGACTTTATCTGTCAGTATTTTTTCTTTAATTATTTTAGCGCTAACAAATACAGGCTTCCTTGCTTTAATAAAAAAGATAACAGATGAGGGCTTTGTTGAGCAAGCTTCAAATTCTTCTATCTTTCTGCCAATAGCTTTAATTATATTAATGACAATAAGGGCATTATCTGGCTTTATTTCAGGGTACTCAATGCGGTGGGTATCTAGAAAAATTGTTGAAGATCTTCGTTTTGATGCTTTTAAAAGACTTATGATTCTTCCTGTTACTTATTTCGATTCACATGCTTCGGGCAATATTGTATCTAAACTTACCTATGAAACAGAGCAATTATCTTTTGTAGCTACAAAAGTAGTATTGGAGTCTGTTCGTGAAAGCTTAACCATAGCTGGTATCGTTGGCTATATGATTTACTTGGACTGGGTATTAACACTTATATTTGCATTAATGGCACCATTAATGGCTTTATACTTAAAACTTGTATCACCAAAACTTAGAAAAGCTGGAAGTGAAGTTCAAACAACAATGGGCGATATGACAAGCACATCAGAACAAGCAATTTCTGGACAACGCATTGTAAAAATTTTTGAATCAGGTATTTACGAATTCAAAAAATTTGCTGAAATAGTGGTTCGTAATAGAAAAATGCAAACAAAATTAGCTCAATTATCTGGAACAAATAGTTTTGTGATTGAGGTACTCGCCTCAATTTCACTTGCATTAGTAGTTTACTATTCTGTTGGCCGATTTACGCCAGGAGAATTCGCAGCATTTGTTGGCGCTTTATTGATGTTAATCACACCAATAAAAAAATTAACAGCAATAAATGAACAAATTCAAATAGGAATTACTGCCGCTAAAAGTATATTTAGCGTAATGGATGAAGAAAAAGAAATTGATACTGGTAAAAAAATATTACATAAAGTTAATGGGCAGATTGAATTTAGAAACGTATCATTCTCTTATGAAAAAATAAAAAAATCAGTTTTAAAAAATATAAATTTTGTAATAAAACCAGGAGAAAAAATTGCATTAGTTGGAAAATCTGGTGGAGGAAAAACCTCTCTTATTAACTTAATACCAAGATTCTATAATTTAGATACTGGGTCCATATTAATAGATAAAACTGATATAACTCACATAAAATTAAGCGATCTAAGGCATCATTTATCTCTTGTTAGCCAAGACACTATTTTATTCAATGATACTATTTATAACAATATTGCATATGGTAGTTTAAATAATATTGATCCTAAGAAAGTTAAAAAAGCTGCAAAATCTGCTAATGCAATTGAATTTATCGACAAACTTCCCGACGGGTTTAATCATATAATAGGTGACAGGGGCATTCGTTTATCTGGGGGGCAAAAACAAAGAATAGCTATTGCAAGAGCTATCTTAAAGAATGCGCCTATACTATTATTAGACGAAGCAACATCGGCTTTAGATTCGGAATCTGAAAAATTAGTTCAGGATGCATTAGATAATTTAATGTATGGAAGAACAACTATCGTGATTGCTCATAGATTAAGCACTGTTATAAATGCTGATAGAATAGTAGTAATCGATAATGGGGAGGTTGTTGAAATTGGAACCCATCAAAGCTTATTAAGAGCCAAAAAAAATTATTCTCAATTATATAAAAAAGGATTTAGCTAAAATTGAGATCAATTCATGAGATTTTAAACAATCAATATTATAAAAAATCTTCATGGATTTTAATCTTACTTCCATTGAGTTATATTTATTTTTTAATTATTTTTCTTAGAAGTTGGAGCTATAAGTCTGGTATTTTTAAAACGATTAAAATAAACGTCCCTGTCATAATTGTCGGAAACATAAATATTGGCGGTACAGGAAAAACCCCACTTGTTATTTGGCTACTTGAAAAGTTAATAAAATTCGGTATGAAACCAGGTTTAATTTGTAGAGGGTATAACTCTAATGCAAGTAAATCTATAGAGGTTTTAAAAAATTCAAAAGTTGAGAATGTAGGTGACGAAGCTCTTATGATTAAACTTCGTTTGGATATTCCAATTTTTTCTGGCAAGAAAAGAGGGCAAGTAGCAAGGTCGTTATTGATGACATATCCGGATGTAGATGTAGTAATTTCCGATGATGGCCTTCAACACTTCGAGTTATTCAGAGATTTTGAGATAGTTGTAGTTGATGGGGTAAGGTTGTTTGGGAATGGCCATTTAATTCCAGCTGGGCCATTAAGAGAAACTGTTACTAGAGTTAAAAAAGTGGATGCTGTTGTAATTAATAGCCAAGTTAAAAAAGAAATACTACCACTATTTGAAAACACTAATGATCTTTATGAGATGGCTTATAGTGGTGACGTACTTCAAAATTGTGTTCATACTAATCAGATATTTGATTTAAGCCGAATCGACAAAGAGATAATCGCAGTAACTGGAATTGGCAACCCAGAAAGATTCTTTATTCAATTAACTAATGCTGGAGTAAATTTTAAAAGGAGAATCTTTAATGATCATCATATGTTCACGGAGTCTGATTTTAAGGATTATGATGGTATGGAAATAGTAATGACAGAAAAAGATGCTGTGAAGTGTAAGATTTTTGCAAAAGAAAATTTTTGGTTTTTGCCAGTATCTGCAGATGTAGAAGAAAAGTTATTTACAAAGATAATAAAAAAAATAAGGACTAATTAAATGGATAAAAAGTTATTAGATATACTTGTTTGCCCCGTAACTAAAGGCCCTCTTATATTCGATAAAAAAAATAATGAGCTTGTATCAAAATCTGCAAAATTAGCTTATAGAGTAGAAGACGGTATCCCAATTTTACTTGAAAGTGAGGCTAGAAAGATTTCGGGAAAAATCTAAAAAATGACTTTTAATGTAGTTATACCTGCTAGATATGAGAGCACAAGATTGCCAGGTAAGCCCTTACTTGATATTGCAGGTATACCAATGGTTATAAGAACTGCAATGAGAGCAAATGAGAGTGGTGCTAAGGTTATTATTATCGCAACTGATGACAGTAGAATAATGGATGCTGCACAAAGGTATGGTTTCGATGCTTTAATGACTGATAATGATCATATGTCAGGGACAGATAGGGTTTTAGATATTTCAAATCAAAAAGGCTGGCTTAGTGATGAAATTATAATTAATGTGCAAGGAGACGAGCCACTCATTGATCCAGAATTAATTAAGTCGATAGCTAAGGCTCTTCAGGAAATTAATGTCAATTACGTTACTGCCTGTTCTAATTTTACAGATTTTGAAGAGTATTTAAATCCAAATAATGTAAAAGTTATATGTGATAAAAATAAATTTGCTTTAGAATTTTATCGAGACCCTATAGTGAAAAATAAAAAATATTGGAACTCTGAAAAAAATTTTCATCATATTGGCATTTATGGCTACACAAAAAAGTTGCTAGATGATTTCTGCAATTTACCTATTTCTAATTTAGAAAAAAAATTAAAACTTGAACAGCTAAGAGCTTTGGAAAATAATTTACCACTGATGGTATTAAATTTTAAAGGTAAAATTCATAGGGGTGTAGATACCCCTGAGGATTTATCTGTAATTAGAAAATATTTCGAAAGTTAGTTGAGAACTATATTGCATCGTCGCCTTTTTCACCTGTTCGAATTCGAATAGCATCTTCAACATTCATAACAAATATTTTTCCATCACCAATTTTTCCAGTATGTGCAGTTTTAATAATTGATTCTATTACTTTATCAGCCATTTCGTCAGCTACAACTATATCGAGCTTAACTTTTGGTAGAAAATCAACTACATATTCGGCACCTCTATATAATTCTGTGTGACCTTTTTGCCTACCAAATCCTTTAACCTCTGTCGCTGTTAGACCCATAATTCCTAGTTCAGATAGCACCTCTCTAACTTCATCTAGTTTGAAGGGTTTTATAATAGCTTCAATTTTTTTCATTCCTAATTCCTTTTAATTAAATGATTTTATATTTACTTGTAATTGGATAACGCCTATCTTTCCCAAAAGCTTTATGAGTTACTTTTGGCCCTGGAGCTGCTTGCCTTCTTTTAAATTCGTTCATATGAATTAATTTTATAACTTTTCTTACTACTTGTGCTGAATATCCTTCTTTAATTATCATTTTTATACTTTTATTTTTTTCTACATATAAATCTATTATTCCATCAAGTACTTCATAATCAGGTAGGCTGTCTTGATCTGTTTGATTTTCAGCTAATTCGGCAGAAGGAGCTCTTGTTATAATTCTTTCAGGAATAATTTGATTGGCATGATTAATCTCCTTTGCAATTTTATAAACTAAAGTTTTTGGAACATCTTTTAAAACTGAGAATCCCCCAACCATATCTCCATATAAGGTTGAATAACCGACAGCAACTTCACTTTTATTACTTGTTGCCAAAACAATACCATTAAATTTATTAGCATATGCCATTAATAGTACCCCTCTAATTCTTGCTTGAATATTTTCCTCAGTAATATCTTTAGGAAGATCTTTAAATTCATTAGATAAAGATTTATCAAATGACTTCATCAAAGGTTCTATTGAATTTACTTTATAGGAAATTGATAAATTTTTAGTAAGTTTTTTTGCATCCTCAAGACTTGCTT
>CAJQTF010000015.1 GCA_905618945.1 uncultured Methylophilaceae bacterium | reverse complement strand
TAGTTGTATTCTTAATTTGGATGGCGACTGGCTTTTATATAGTTGATCAAGGCTCAAGGGGGCTTGTTCTTCAATTTGGTAAAAATACAGAGATAACTCAACCTGGCCCTAGATGGCATATTCCTTATCCAGTGGAGACTGTCGAGATTGTTAATCAAGAACAAGTTAGAACTACTGAAGTAGGCTATAGATCTTCTAGAGCAGGCGGAACTTCGCAAGAGTTAAGAGAATCTTTGATGTTAACAGGCGATGAAAATATTATAGATCTACAATTTGCTGTTCAATATAACCTTAAATCAGTTCAAGATTACTTGTTTAATAATCGATCTGTCGAAAATTCTGTTAGAGGGGCTGCAGAAACTGCAATTCGAGAGGTAGTGGGTAAGAGTAAAATGGATTTCGTACTATACGAAGGACGTGAAGAAATCGCAATTAAAACTAAGTCCTTGATGCAAGATATTCTAGATCGATACAAGTCTGGAATTAATATAACAAGTGTAACAATGCAAAATGCACAACCACCAGAGCAGGTTCAAGCGGCTTTTGATGATGCTGTTAAAGCAAAGCAAGATTTGGAAAGACAGAAGAACGAGGGACAAGCATATGCTAATGATATTGTTCCTAAAGCTCGAGGTACTGCATCCAGACTTCTAGCAGAGGCAAATGGATATAAAGCTGCAATTGAAAATGAAGCTAAGGGTAATGCTAGTCGTTTTGATCAAATCTTAACAGAATATACAAGAGCTCCAGAGGTAACTAGAAACCGTTTATTCTTAGAGACTCAGGAACAAATAATGTCATCTGTTTCCAAAGTTATAGTTGACCAAAAAGGTTCAAATAGCTTGCTTTATCTTCCATTAGATAAGCTTATTAACCAAAAGAGCTCTTCGGGTGACCAACAAGATGAAACACAAGCATCCAACCAAAGAGATAATGGCGGGACATCTGCCTCAGATGTTATTAATTCAATCACAGAAAGATCTCGCGGAGCATTTAATGCGAGAGAAAGAGACGCAAGGTAAATTATGAAAAATATATCTAAACTAGCTACTGTAATAATTTTATTACTAATTGTTTTAACCCTATCAACCTTTACTGTTGACCAAAGAGAGCATGCGATTGTATTTAGGTTGGGAGAGATAGTATCTGTTAAAGACGAGCCAGGAATTTATCTGAAAGCGCCTTTAATTGACAATGTTAAGTTCTTTGAAAAAAGAATAATGACATATGATCCACCACAACCAGACCGTTTTATTACAAGCGAAAAGAAGAATGTTTTAGTTGATTCTTATATTAAATGGAGAATTATTGACCCATCTCAATATTATGTTTCAGTAAATGGTGATGAGAGACAAGCTGAAAGAAGATTATCACAAACGGTAAATGATGGGTTAAGGGCTGAGTTCGGTAAGCGGACTATTTTAGAGGTAGTTTCAGGAGAGCGGTCTGAAATTATGGATATTTTAAAAGAGAGAGCTGATAGAGACTCAAGACAAATAGGAATTGAAATTATTGATGTTCGATTAAGAAGGGTTGATTTACCCCAAGAAGTTAGTGAGTCTGTATATCAGAGAATGAATGCAGAAAGAAAAGCTGTAGCAAATGAATTAAGGTCGCAAGGTTTCGCAGATTCTGAGAAAATTCGTGCTGAAGCAGAAAGAGAGCGGGATATAATTATTACTGAAGCATATCGTGATGCCCAAAAAGTTAAAGGTGAGGGTGATGCAAAAGCATCTAGAATTTATGCAAATACCTTCTCTAAAAATAAAGAATTCTATGATTTTTATAGAAGCCTTGAAGCTTATAGGAAAAGTTTTAGTGGGAAGGAAGACATTATGGTGCTTGACCCTAATTCTGATTTCTTTAAATATCTCCGTGGGCCAAGTAAAAAATAATTGCAAGACACTATATATATGGCGCTTGGCTTAGTTTTGATCTTTGAAGGAATTTTTCCCTTAGCATTGCCTGGGGTATGGAAAGATACCTTTAGTAAGATGGTTAAATTTAAAACTGGCCAAATTAGATTTTATGGACTTTTATCTATTCTTATAGGCATAATTATAATATTTATTGGAAAGTAATCTTATGTCTCAATGGCTCCTCCCAGAAAATGTAGAAGACTTACTGCCACGTCAAGCAAAACAGCTTGAAACATTTAGAAGGCAATTACTTGATTTATATGAAAAAAATGGATATGAGTTAGTCATACCCTCATTGCTTGAGTATGCAGACTCTCTTAATGCCTTCGGTAAAGATCTTGATTTAGATACTTTTAAAGTTGTAGATCAGCTATCAGGACGGATGATGGGAATTAGTTCTGACTTAACAACCCAAACCTCACGAATTGATTCTCAATTGACGAAAGAAAGTAGTTTAAATAAATTATGTTATGCAGGCCCTGTACTCAGAACTAAAACAGCCTTAACTCAATCAAGAGAATTATATCAAGTTGGGATCGAATATTTTGGCGAGTCAGATATTACAGCAGATATTGAAGTTCAGACAATTTTATTAAACTCACTTAAATTGATGAATATTGGTAATATCTCCCTAGATATTAACCATTTAGACATCTATAGCAATTTAATTTTAGAATTAAGACTATCAGGAGAGGATAAAGTTGATGTCTCTGAAGCTTTAATTATTAAAGATAAAGCCGCACTTAGAAAAATCTTAAAGAGATATGATAAAAGTGTTGCTAGTGAGCAATTAGTTGAATTAATAAACCTTTATGGCGACAAAGATGTTTTGGACCAAATAGCCAAACTAATTCCTGGAAATAAAGTAGTCCAATCTGCAATCGGTAAATTAAAATCCCTATATGATGTGTTGATAAAAACAGATGCCAAGGTTAGTTTTGACTTTTCTGATATCCGAGGCTATCAATACCATTCGGGACTTATTTTCTCAGCTTATTCTCCAAATTACTCAACGGCGATTGCTCAAGGTGGCCGGTATGACAATATCAATAATAGAAATAATCGTGCTGCAACTGGGTTCTCAATGGATCTAAGATTTATTATCAATCAGATGAAAGTTTAAAGATTTTAATATGACAAAAAATGTAGTAGTTATTGGGACTCAATGGGGTGATGAAGGTAAAGGTAAAATTGTTGATTGGTTGACCAATCATGCTGATGCCGTTGTAAGATTTCAAGGAGGGCATAACGCTGGCCATACTTTAGTTATCGGCCAAGGAGCATCCCAAAAAGAATATAAATTAAATCTTGTTCCATCTGGAATTATTAGACCACAAATACAATGCTTTATCGGTAATGGCGTTGTTCTTGATTTGAGCCACCTTGAGAAAGAAGTTTCCCACCTTGAAGAAGATGGCGTTGATGTTAAAAATCGTTTGTTTGTAAGTTATGGTTGCCCATTAATATTAAATTACCATGTTCAGCTTGATCAGGCTCGTGAAGCAATTAGGGGTAAAGATAATAAAATTGGCACAACAGGAAAGGGTATAGGTCCAGCATATGAAGATAAGGTGGCAAGACGATCTTTAAAAGTTTATGATCTTCTTAACCCCACCAAATTAAGTGATAAATTAAAAGAAATCTTAGATCTTCATAATTTTGTACTTGAAAATTATCTTAAAACAACCCCTGTTGATTTTTCTAAACAATTAGATGAAATTTATGCTCAAGCTGACTTTGTTAAGCCATTAGTTTGTGATGTTTCAGATCAGTTACACAAGTTAAATTCTGCAGGAAAAAGAATTTTATTCGAAGGTGCGCAGGGAGCCCTATTGGATGTTGATCATGGCACATATCCTTTTGTTACATCTTCAAATTGTGTTGCAGGACAGGCCTCTGCTGGTTCGGGAGTTGGCCCTCAAATGCTAAATTACATCCTTGGAATTACGAAAGCTTATACTACAAGAGTAGGCGGAGGACCATTTCCTAGCGAGCTTGATATTGAAGACATAAATTCGCCTGGTAGTCATATGTCTATTAAAGGTAAGGAATTTGGTACCGTGACACAGAGAAAAAGAAGGTGTGGTTGGTTTGATGCCGCAGCATTAAAAAGATCTGCCATGATTAATGGTTTGAGTGGACTATGTATTACTAAGTTAGATGTATTAGATGGTATCGATAATCTAAAAATTTGTGTTGGGTATAGTTTAAATGGCACGAATCATGAACTTCTTCCTTTAGGTTCGGAGCAGGTTGCTGATTGTGAGCCAATCTTAATTAATATGCCAGGGTGGCATGAAAGCACTTTTGGAGTAAAGGAGTGGGGTAAGCTCCCTACTAATGCTCAGAATTATTTATTAAAGCTCCAGGACTTATGTGGGGTACCAATTCATATTGTATCGACAGGGCCTGAACGTGATGAAACAATATTAATAAAACATCCGTTCGAATAAATATAAAGAATTTTAGAATTATAGGAGCATTTAAAGATTGACAGATATCAATAAAAAAAATGCCTCAACCATAATTTCGGCTTCTTGGATTTTCACCTCTAATTCAGAAGGCCAGTTGCTTTCGGATTATTCAATAGTAATTGAGAATAATAAAATTATTGACCTAGTCCATCAAAGCAAAGTGTTTGATGAGTACGATGCTGACGAAATATATCAATTAACTGATCATATCCTTATTCCTGGCTTGATCAACACACACACGCATGCAGCAATGAGTCTATTT
Source organism: uncultured Methylophilaceae bacterium (assembly GCA_905618945.1). Classification (GTDB taxonomy): domain Bacteria; phylum Pseudomonadota; class Gammaproteobacteria; order Burkholderiales; family Methylophilaceae; genus BACL14. The sequence continues at coordinate 9,544 of CAJQTF010000015.1, read as the reverse complement.
AAAGGCTTTGCCGATGACTTACCCTTGCAGGATTGGCTTAATAATTACATATGGCCTGCTGAAAAAACGTTTGTAAACTCTTCATTCGTTAAAGATGGCTCAATTCTAGCCTTATCAGAAATGATTAAAGCTGGAGTTACTACTTTTAATGACATGTATTTTTATCCTGATGCAACTGCTGAAGCCTCAATAGAGTTAGGCATAAGAAGTAATATTGGTTTAGTCGTTTTAGATTTTCCAACAAATTATGCTGCAGACCCTGAAGATTACTTATTAAAAGGATTTGAATTTAGAGATAAGTGGAGAAATGAAGACCTCATTACGACTTCTATAGCTCCTCATGCACCATATTCAGTTTCTGATGAAGCTTTTGGTCTTATCAACACCTATTCAGAAGAATTAGGTATTAATATTCATATACATTTGCATGAAACTCAATGGGAAATTGATGACAGTGTTAAGAGATACGGAATAACTCCTGTCCAAAGATTAAATAATTTAGGGATTATTAGCCCGTCATTAATTGCTGCACATTGTGTTCATTTAAATGATCAGGATATGGCTATATTGGCTAAAAATAAGGTTAGTATCGTTCACAACCCGTCTTCTAATATGAAATTAGGAAGTGGGATTGCTGATGTCGCTAAAATGTTAAAACAAAATTTAAACGTTAGCCTAGGTACTGATAGCTCAGCAAGTAATAATCGACTAGATATAATGGAAGAAATACGTTTAGCTGCTTTATTACTTAAAGGGAAAACTAAGTCCCCTGAATTATTATCTGCTACTCAAGCAATAAAAATGGCAACAATTAATGGAGCAAAAGCATTAGGACTAGACTCAATAATTGGATCAATTGAAAAAGACAAAATAGCAGATTTAGTAGCAATTGATTTAAATACAATTGAGAATCAGCCAATATACAATCCTTTATCCACTCTTGTTTATAGCTCAAGTAAATCTGATGTTAGTTATGTGTGGATTAATGGAAAGATTAAACTTAAAGAGAAGAAGTTAGTCAATTTAGATGAAGAAAAAATTATACATATGGCAAAAATATGGCAAAAAAAATTAAAAAAAATGTAGACCAAAAAGAAGTTGAAAAATTTAATTTATTGGCTCATAAGTGGTGGGATGAAACTAGTGAATTTAAGCCTTTACATCAAATTAATCCATTAAGATTAAACTTTATAGCAAGTAAAGTTAAGTTATCTGGCTCAAAAGTTCTTGATGTTGGTTGTGGTGGCGGGATTCTATCTGAATCCTTGGCAAAGGAAGGTGCTGAAGTTACTGGTATAGATCAGGGTGATAATGTAATTAAAATAGCCAAGTTACATATGAAAGAATCTAGTTTAAATATAAATTATAAACAATTGAATATAGAGGATTTCTTTTTAAATAATAAAGAAAAGTTTGATATTATTACCTGCCTAGAAATGCTTGAACATGTCCCAGACCCTTCATCTATTATTGATAAATGTGCAGCGTTACTTAAACCAGGAGGAACTATTTTTTTCTCAACAATCAATAGGAATCCAAAATCATTCTTATTTGCAATTATTGGTGCTGAATATCTATTGAATTTATTACCCAAAGGAACTCATGAGTATAATAAGTTCATAACACCAGCTGAACTTAGGGATTGGTGTTTAGCTAAACAGTTAGATTTCAAAAGTATTATTGGGATGACATATAACCCATTTTCTCAAGAATATAAATTAGGAGATGATACCTCTGTTAATTATATTGTTGAGGTTGAATCCCTAAATGATTAGATTAATTCTATTTGATTTAGACGGTACTTTTGTTGATACTGCTTTTGATATTATTGAGTCAGCTAATATAGTATTTAAAAATAATAATAAACTTAATATTTCATATGAAGCAGGACGTGAAATTGCATCTGACGGCATAAAGGCTTTTCTTAGGTATAGATTTGATGAGCAAGAAGATAATTTTGACTTGTTATCCAAAGAGTTTTTAAATATTTATAATCAAAAATTTTTAAATAACCCTTTACTATTTAATGGAATTCATCAGCTTTTGAAGGACTTAGAATGTAATGGAGTGAAGTGGGGTATCGTTACGAATAAGGCTAGATATTTTGCTGAGAATATAATTAGACACCATAACCTTACTGAAAAATGTTCTGTTTTAATGTGTGGTGATGATGAAGGGTTTAAACCAAAACCGTCCCCTGATTTACTATTGCAAGCATGTAGTGTTCTTGATATGAATATTTCAGACACCATTTATGTTGGCGATGGCCATCGAGATATTTTATCTGCAAGATCAGCAAAAATTAAATCGGTATTGGCATGTTATGGTTATCTAAAAAAGGCTGATTTAATTGATGATTGGGATGCTGACTACTTGATTCATAATCCTCTAGAAATTCTTAGCTTAGATGGCCTTGCGCTCAACAATAGCTTGAGCTAATGTACCACTATCAACATATTCTATTTCGCCACCCATTGGTAAGCCGCGAGCAATTCGACTAGTTTTAATATCTACATCTTTAAATAGTTCTTTTATATATTGTGCAGTAGCATTACCTTCAACGGTAAAATTTGTTGCAAGAATTAATTCTTTAATATTCGAATTTTTTATCCGATTGATAAGCTTACTTAAATGTATATCGTTAGGACCTATTCCATCAAGAGGTGATAACCGGCCCATCAAGATAAAGTAAAGTCCGTCATAAGAATGGGTTTCTTCTAACATCAAAAGATCGGTTGGCATTTCTACTATACAAATAGTACTTACATCTCGTTTATCTGATAAACAAATAGAGCATTTCGGCTCTTCTGAGAAGTTATTACATAGCTCACAATGCATAAGTTGCTCAAGCGCATTAGAAATTTGATCAGAAAGGTTTTTTGCTCCATTTCTATTTCTTTGCAGTAGGAAGTAGGTTAGCCTTAAGGCAGATTTTGGCCCCACTCCTGGCAAGATTTTAAGTGCATCAACAAGATTTTCAAGTACTTCAATTTTTTTCATATTAAAAAGGCAAATTCATTCCTGGAGGAACAAGGCCATTCATCTTTTCACTACTTGTGATTTCTACTTTCTGAAATGCATCTTTCAGAGCTACAGTAATTAGGTCTTCTAACATTTCTTTATCAGCTAATAAGCTTGGGTCAATATCAATCTTTTTTATATCGTTCTTACATGACATTAATATTTTGACAAGACCATTTCCTGATGAACCTTCAATGTTTATATTAGCTAATTCATCCTGAGCTTTTTTTAGATTAGCTTGCATCATTTGTGCTTGCTTCATCAAATTTCCCATACCACCTTTACTCATATTAATTTTCCTTTTTTTTAGCTGGCTCTATGCTTGAAGTTATAACTTCAGCATCAAAGTCGTCAATTAGTTCTTTTATAAAATTATCTTCCATAATAGCAGACTCAGTTGTTTTCTTTAATTCAGCACTTTCTAATTTTTTTTGCATTGATGGAGTTTTAGGGTCGCTACCTAATGATATATTTAATTTAATTTTTCTATTAAAATAATTAATAAGTGCCTCTTCTAGTTTCTCAATATAACCATTCTGAGTAAGGTGTTTAAACTTTTTGTTAAGTGTTAAATTAAACACGTAATCCTCGTAGCTTACTAATGAGCATTCTTGTGCTAGAGATTTTGCAAGGCCAATTTTTAAGCCATCAACTAATTTTACCCAATCCCCATCAAATATATTATCTTCTTTATTGCCTACTGAACTTTGTTCATTTTTCAAATTCGTCTTTTTTTTAATTATATCTACTTCAGATTGAATTTTTTTTTTAGAGTTAAATTCATTAGTTGGCTGAGTTGATGGGTAAAAAGCTAACATTCTGAGAAGCGTCATACTAAAGCCAGTTAATGGGTCAGGTGCTAGATGCAAATCTCTTCTTCCATTAATAGCTATTTGGTAGGCTAGCTGAAGACTTTCGGCAGTAAATATAGTTGATAATTTATTTATTTCTTCATTTAAACTTGATGCATTAAGAATATCTGGAATGATTTGATGTGTTGAAATCTTATGTATCAATCTAGCAAGTTCTTCCAGGGCTAAATCAAAAGAAACGCTTTTTTCATTCATTTCTTTTGCAAGCCCCATTACTTTTTTCCCATTATTTTCTACTAATGCGTTTAATATTGAGACAAGAAAAATATCATCAATTGTGCCAAGCATTGAGATAATATTTTTTGTTGAAATTTCAGCCCCTGAATACGCAATTGCTTGATCAAGTATTGAAAGAGCATCTCTCATACTGCCATGGGCAGCTTTCGCTATTAAATCTAGTGATTCATCTTCCGCATTTATTTCTTCTTCTTTGAGTATTTTTTTAAGATGTATCGATATATTTTCTGCAGTCATTTGTTTTAAGTTGAATTGAAGGCATCGAGAAATTACTGTAACCGGCACGTTTTTTGGAGCAGTTGTTGCTAGTATAAATTTTACATGACTTGGTGGCTCTTCAAGAGTCTTAAGCATTGCATTGAATGCACTCTTGGATAGCATATGCACTTCGTCAATAATATATACTTTAAATCGTCCAGATGTTGGCGCATATTGGGAATTTTCAAGAAGATCTCTCATATTATCAACTTGTGTATTTGATGCTGCATCAACTTCGATAAGATCTATAAAGCGTCCTTTATCTATGTCGTTACAAGTAGAACATTTTTGGCATGGTTTCGAAGAAATACTTTGTTCACAGTTTAGAGACTTAGCTAGAATTCTAGCTAATGAAGTCTTGCCAACTCCACGAGTACCTGTGAAAAGATATGCATGATGAAGGCGGTCGTTATCTAATGCATTGCTTAGTGCTTGGACTGTATTATCTTGTCCAACTAATGTTTCAAAAGATTTAGGACGCCACTTTCGGGCTAATACTTCATATGACATAGATTAACTTTTATTATTAAATATGATAAATGGCGAGTCCGACCCCCGGCACTTGTATCAATAGTTGTGGCTGCTTGCTTCCGCATCTGACCAGGTTGGCTAAATAACAATGCGAGGAGACCCGCCAACTTTATTTTACCTTATTATGCGATGAGTTTATTTAATTAACCACATCTTTTTACAGGAAATTTTTCAAGGTACTTCCATTCTTCATCAGAATAAAGTCTTGAGCGAATTATAAATCTAAATCCAGTTGGTCTTTCGAGTGAAAATTGACCACCTGTTCCCTTAATCGCATCCAGGGTTAAGTGTGTATGCTCCCAATATTCAAATTGAGAGGCGCTCATATAGAAAGGTGTACCATGAGCGTGACCAACTTCGACATCCGCATTACCTAAATAAAATTCTCCAGCAGCGAAACACATAGGAGCACTTCCATCACAACATCCACCAGATTGATGGAACATTAGTTCACCATGAGTATTTTTTAACTCATCAATGAGTTTATCGGCAGATTCTGTTGTTGTTATTCGTGTAATCATAATTAATAAAAAAGGCAGAATAGATTTCTGCCTTTTATTTTAAACCTATTTAATCTAATCCTAAAAGAAACCAAGCTTAGTTTCTGTATAACTGACTAATAAGTTTTTAGTTTGTTGGTAATGATCAAGCATCATCTTATGATTCTCACGACCGATACCGGACTGTTTGTAACCACCAAAAGCGGCATGAGCGGGGTAGGCATGGTAACAATTTGTCCAGACACGGCCTGCCTGAATACCTTTACCCATTCTAAAAGCAGTATTCATATCTCTAGTCCAAACCGCAGCACCTAAGCCATAAAGAGTATCATTTGCAATTTCTAGTGCTTCAGCCTCATCTTTAAATGTTGTAACTGAAACCACAGGACCAAAAATTTCTTCTTGGAAAATTCTCATTTTATTATCACCTTTAAACACTGTTGGCTCAATGTAATAACCGTCAGCATGCTCACCATCCATAATCTTTCGATTACCACCGATAAGAAGCTCCGCACCTTCCTCTTTCCCTAATGCTATATAAGATAGAATTTTTTCCATTTGCTCACTGGAAGCTTGAGCACCATGCATATTATCTGCTTCAAGAGGGCTTACTTGCTTAATAGCTTTTACCCTTTCAAGGGCTCTTTCCATAAATTTATCATAGATAGATTCTTGTATGATTGCTCTTGAAGGACATGTACAAACTTCCCCCTGGTTAAGAGCAAACATTGTGAAGCCCTCAAGTGCTTTATCAAAAAGACCATCATCTGCTTCCATAATATCTTCAAAGAAAATATTGGGAGATTTACCACCTAATTCAAGGGTCACTGGAATAATATTTTGTGATGCGTATTGCATAATTAGTCGACCAGTAGTGGTTTCGCCTGTGAAGGCAATTTTTGCGATTCGACTTGAGCTTGCTAGGGGTTTACCTGCCTCCAAACCAAAGCCATTAACTATATTAAGTGTGCCAGGAGGTAAAAGGTCAGCAATTAGCTCCATTACAACTAGTATTGATACTGGTGTTTGTTCTGCTGGCTTTAAAACAATACAATTTCCTGCAGCAAGTGCTGGTGCTAGCTTCCATACAGCCATCAGAATTGGAAAATTCCAAGGGATAATTTGACCCACAACCCCTAGCGGCTCATGAAAATGATAAGCCATAGTTTCATGATCAATCTCACCAATACTTCCTTCCTGAGCTCTTATAGCGCTTGCAAAGTATCTAAAGTGATCGATGGCTAATGGGATATCAGCATTTAAACATTCTCTAATTGATTTACCATTATCAATAGTTTCAGCCAGAGAAATTACTTCAAGGTTCTTCTCCATAACATCAGCTATTTTTAATAATATATTAGAGCGGTTTGTGGTGCTAGTTTTCCCCCAAGCATCTTTTGCTGAATGCGCAGCATCTAAAGCTAATTCGATATCTTTTTCATTAGATCGAGCTACCTCACAAAATGGTTTTCCAGAAATAGGGGTAATATTTTCGAAATATTTACCATCAACTGGCTTAACCCATTTTCCTCCGATAAAATTATCATATTTTTCTTTAAATGGACTCTTAATGCCAAGATTATTTAGTGTCGTATATGCCATGATTTCCTCGAGTATTTTTAGTATTAACTGGTGTAAAAGTTGATTTAATATATCTTCTTGTAACAATAAACCCGAATTTAATATAAATCAATAGTTACAGTTAAGATACTCTGCAACCATCTTATTAAATTAATTTATTTTTTTTTAGTAAAAGACTTAAAAGTTAACAACAACAAATGATATATAATTTCCGCTTTGGAAGGGTGGATGAGTGGTTTAAGTCGCACGCTTGGAAAGCGTGTTCAGGTTCATACCTGACGCGGGTTCGAATCCCGCTCCTTCCTCCACAATTAGTTCAATGTATCCCTTTACTAGTAAGGGATTAAGTAGTATTTATAAATCACAAAATCACAAATATGTACGGTTATCATGGTGTGGCTTATGAAAAAAATAAGTCTTCTATTAACTAATGCCATTATAAATCTCGAAGAAAAGAAGAGGCATTCGTCTGAACACAACTTAAAGCTAGTTGAAGACAAACAAATTAGGCAGTGGATAAAATCTATTGACCATCTTATAGGTAAGAGTTACGCGCAAAAGTTATGTCATGTACCAATATATAAAGGTGGTGGGTATGATGGAAGATATTGGCCATTTATAACAGCATTTAATTAATAGATAAAACTAATATGAACGGTTTACATCTATATGTACGTTTTAGTTTTAGATTGTGCTAGACGACCTGAGATGTTATAAGAATTGACTTCGGAGTACGCTCCTTCCTCAATTTTTATTTATCATAGTTGCTATGTAATAATATTTATTAATAACCCACTTGGATATCGTGTATGAAGTACTTAATTTTTATTATATTTTTTTTGTTCACTCAAAATGTGAAAGCAAATTGGGTCACTTATTATGAGAGTCAGATTTTTGATGCTAAATTACTTTTAAGTTCTGTTCAGCAAGACGATCAAAAAACACAAGCTCTTGTAGTATTAGGCTTTAAAGATAAATTATTTTTTGATGGCGTAGGTTCGCAAGCAATATTATTAGAACATATTTGTGGTGAAACAAACCCTACTATACTTGAGGAAAAGTTTTACGAAGGAATAGCGAATAGGAGTGAGGCATTAATCTTAGAAAATAACTCGAAAAAATTTAAAAAATATTTCATACAAGCTCTCCCTAATCTTATTAAGCAAATTTGTTATTTACACCTTTAATTTCTTTAGGAGCTTGCATGGATTTTTATAACCAAGACTTAAAAACACTTCAAGGTGAAAAGTTTGATCTTTGTGCCCATCAAGATAAGCCAATTCTTTTTGTTAATACTGCTAGCAAGTGTGGTTTTACTTCTCAATTTGAGGGTCTCGAAAATCTTTACCGAGAAAATAAAGAGAATATTATGGTTGTGGGTTTCCCTTCTAATGATTTTAATCAAGAACTATCCACCGATAAGGAGATTCAAGATTTTTGTAAGATGACTTATGCTGTTGAATTTCCAATGATGAGTAAGTCTAGCGTAGTAGGACCAAAAGCAAATAGTGTATATAAGAATCTAGCATCCATTACTGGCGAGGCGCCATTATGGAATTTTTATAAATTTCTAGTCATGCCAAATGCAGAATCAGTTCATGTTTTTGGAAGCATGACCGGTCCTGATTCAAAAAAAATTACAAAGTTACTAGAGCCATATATTAAATAATTAAATTTTATTTATATTCTGGATAATTATGGCAGAGAGTTCTTCGACTGATCTTGAAGTTGATTCAGCCATAGGAATACTTAATCTTTTCATCAAATCTTCTGCTAAACCAACTTCTTCTCGACAATTTGCTAATGATGCATAATTACTGTCAGGCCTTCTTTCACTTCTCAATGAGTGAAGCCTTTCTGGTTTAATGGTTAGTCCAAAAATTTTATCGAGATATCCTTCTAGAATGGGAGGAAGAGTGCCCCTGCTAAAATCTTCAGGGATTAAGGGATAGTTAGCTGCTTTAATACCAAATTGCATCGCTAAATATACGCTAGTTGGAGTTTTCCCTGAGCGTGAAACACCAACGAGTATGACCTGTGCTTGATTTAGTCCCGAGTGAGTTATGCCATCATCATGTCCGAGAGCAAAATTAATTGCCTCCATTCTAGGCCCATAATTATTTCCAGTCATACTATGTGCTACTCCTGGACGAGTTAACGGGGCTTCTTTAATCTCTTCTCCAAGAGGGTTGATAAATGCCTCAAATAGATCGACATAATATGCATCTACAGCTTTTAATTCTTTCCTTAATTTATTATTACCGATTGACATGATTACTATCGGCCTGACACCGCCAAGCATTTTGGCATTAGCAATTCTTTTTTGAGCATCTTCTACCTTAGATTCTGAATCGATAAAAGGAAGCCGAATTTGCTCAAATTCTGTATCAGGAAAATGGGCTAATAAACCACCAAGTGAGCCGGCAGTAATTCCCGTGCCATCTGAAATAAAAAAAGCCGTTCTTTTATTTTTGCTCATTTATTTTTTACTAAGTTGTTTCCATGTACTTATAACTGTATCAGGGTTTAATGATAAAGAGCTAA
>CAJQTF010000014.1 GCA_905618945.1 uncultured Methylophilaceae bacterium | reverse complement strand
TAATTTGTGCTTGTACTGAAACATCGAGTGCCGAAACCGGTTCATCACATATAACCAATTCAGGTTCCAAAATAAGAGCGCGCGCAATCCCAATTCTTTGTCTTTGTCCTCCTGAAAACTGATGTGGATATTTAGAAAGATCTTCCTCAACAAGGCCTACTCTTTTTATCATACTTAATATCTTAGAATATTGGGTTACAGAATCTCCGATACCATGAATCTGCAAAGGCTCTTCCATAATCTTTATTATCTTCATTCTTGGGTTTAAAGAAGCATAAGGATCTTGAAAAATCATTTGAATATTTTTTCTAGTGGTCTTGAGGTCATCCCCATTGATTTTACGCATATTCTTATTTTTAAAAATAATCGAGCCTTTATCAAGCTCAATTAACCGAATTAGGCATTTTGCTAAAGTAGATTTCCCGCTTCCAGACTCTCCAACAACAGCAAGAGTGATACCTTTCTTTATATTCACAGAGATATTATCTAGTGCTTTAATTGAAGTGCGAGTTCTAGAAAAAAACCCCGTTGTTTTGAAATATTCTTTGGATAAGTTTTTTGCTTCTAATAAGTTTTCCATATTCTATTATCCCATTGCTCTTTTTAAAGCAGAGTAATCAATTGGTTTCAAATCTTTTTTACCTTGCGAATCAGGAACACAATCAAGTAAAGCTTTGGTATAAGGATGCTTTGGTTTTTTTAATACGTTCAAGACTGTTCCTTTTTCAACAATTTCTCCTTGGTACATTACGGCTACATCATCAGCAATATCTTCAACAACACCGAAATCATGAGTAATAAAAAGCATTGTCATTTTAAACTTTAACTTTAAATCATTTAAAAGATTTAAAATTTGTGCCTGAACAGTAACATCCAGCGCTGTAGTTGGCTCATCAGCAATCAATAATTTTGGTGAGCATGAAATTGCCATAGCAATCATGACTCTTTGTCTTTGCCCTCCTGAAAGCTCATCTGGATAGCTATTTATTCGATCTATTGGTATACCAACAATATTAAGCAATTCTTCCACTCGCTTATTTAACTCAACTTTAAGAAAATTCTCATGCACCTTGATTGCTTCCTCAATTTGGTAGCCAATTGTCAGCACCGGATTAAGAGAGGTCATAGGTTCTTGGAAGATCATTGCAATATCCTTCCCCCTCCTAATCCTTACTTCTTCTTTAGTTAAATTTACTAAATTAACACCTTCAAACAATATGCTTCCAGACATATTTAGCTGAGATGAAAGAAGTTGCATAACTGATAAAGCTGTTAGACTTTTACCACTTCCTGATTCACCAACAATACATGTAGTTTTTCCTTTTTTTATACTTAATGAGATATTTTTTACTAATTTTAACCTAGAATTATTATTAGGAAAAACTTTTAAATTGTTGATTTCTAATATACTATTTTTCAAAATTTATTTTATCTTTAATGAATAGGGATATATTTTTCTCTTCTACACTTTCTTGGATTCCATCATCACGCATAAGTTTTACTTGAATTATTTTATTTTCTGCTTCCTGATCTCCAATTATTAAAGCTACTCTTGCACCACTTTTATCAGCTTTTTTCATTTGAGATTTAAAGCTAGAACCTTCCATATTTAAACCTACCTTTAACCCATCATTTCTTAAGTTTTCAGCAATAGTAAAAGCAAAAGGTCTTGCCATGTCGCCGAGATTTACAATATAAATATCGGGTAATATCTTATTATTCTCTCTATTCAAATCTTCAAGTAAAAGAATTATTCTTTCTATTCCAATTGCAAAACCACATGCTGACGTTGGTTTTCCTCCTATTCTTTCAACTAAATAATCATACCTACCCCCGCCTGCAATAGTGCCTTGACTCCCTAAATCATTTGATACCCATTCAAAAACGGTACGATTATAATAATCTAAGCCCCTTACAAGTCTCGTATTTATTTTAAATTCTAAATTATGCTCTTTAAGTATGCTGCAGAGATTTTCAAAATGTTGTTTTGCATCATTTGATAAATAATCTATCAGCTTTGGAGCAGAATTTAACATGGACTGCATTTGTTTATTTTTGCTATCCAATATTCTTAAAGGGTTTTCATATAAGCGCCTTAATGCATCATCATCCAAGACTTCTTTATTATCCTCAAAATAAGAAATTAACTTTTCTCTATAAACAATTCTGTCTTTTGGGTCTCCAATTGAGTTTAGTTCTAAAGTAATATTTTTAAGGTCTAAGGACTTCCACAACCTTCCTAACAATAAAATTTGCTCTGCGTCAGTTTCTGGTTTTTCAAGACCAAAAGCCTCAACCCCCACCTGATGAAATTGTCTTTGCCTACCCTTCTGTACATTCTCATGTCTAAACATAGCCCCACGATAAAATAACTTCACAGGCCCATTGTAAGTTAGGCTATTTTCAACAATGGCCCTCACGCATCCTGCTGTCCCTTCTGGCCTTAATGTTAATTTATCTTTATTTAAATGGTCTTCCCAGCTATACATTTCTTTTTCTACAATGTCAGTATGGGATCCAACACTTTCAACAAACAGCTCGGTTGGCTCAACCAAAGGTAGCCCTATCTCTTGATAATGATATTGATCTAAAATATACAATACTTTCTCTTCGAAATAACGCCATAACCTTTGCCTTTCAGGTAGGACGTCGTAAAAACCTTTCAATGTTTGAAATTTTTTAGTCATTTAGTTAATCTTTCTTGTTTGTCTGGTAATTTTTTTCAACGTAACTATTAATTATATCTATAAACTCAATTCCGATATTATCACCTTTTAATGTAACTGTTTTCTTTCCATCCACATACACTGGAGCAACTGGCACCTCACCTGTTCCAGGCAAACTTATTCCTAGATTTGCCATTTTTGACTCTCCGGGTCCATTTACAACGCAACCCATTACTGCAACAGTCATTTCTTCAACTCCTTGATATTTATGCTTCCATCCAGGCATACTTTCTCTTAAGTAAACTTGAATATCTCCAGCTAACTGTTGAAAAAAAGTTGAAGTAGTTCTTCCACATCCTGGACAAGCTATTACAATTGGTGAAAAAGCTCTAATACCCATTGTTTGAAGCAATTCTTGAGCAACAATTACTTCTTTCACTCTAGATTCATTAGGTTCTGGAGTTAGGGATATGCGAATAGTATCGCCAATACCATTTTGAAGAAGGTATCCCATTGATGCAGCTGAAGCAACAATCCCTTTTGAGCCTATACCTGCTTCAGTTAGCCCTAGATGAAGTGGATAGTTACATCGCTTTGAAAGGTTTGTGTAAACCTCGATTAAATCCTGAACATCACTTACCTTACAAGAAACAATTATTTTATTTTTGGATAGGCCTAAGCTTTCAGCTTGATTAGCACTATCGAGAACTGAGCGGATGAGCGCTTCCTTCATAATTGACTTTGATGAAAGAGGTTGGTTTAAAAGACTATTACTATCCATCAACGTCTTAAGCATTTCTTGGTCCAAGCTTCCCCAATTTACACCAATCCTTATGGGTTTATCATGATCAATGGCAATTTTAATCATTGTGGCGAACTGATCATCCCTCTTACTACCTCTCCCGACATTGCCAGGGTTAATCCTATACTTATCTAAAGCATTGGCACAATCAGAGAACTTTTTTAACAGCTTATGACCGTTATAATGAAAATCTCCAATTAATGGAACATTGCATCCTATGGCTAAAAGATCTTGCTTAATCCCATAAACTTCTTTAGCAGATTCTTCATTGTTTACTGTAATTCTAACTAACTCAGAACCTGCTTTCCATAATTCATTTACTTGATTAACAGTAGAGTTACGATTAGCTGTATCGGTATTTGTCATTGATTGAACAACAGCTGGAGCCCCTCCTCCGATAGCTACTCCGCCAACAAGCACTTGTAATCTATTTTTATTTATTTTCATTTCACTTAATTATTGCGTACAAAAGATATTTTTTGACTTCTTTTGGTTTTATCTTGGACTTGTCCAGCTAATTGACCACAAGCAGCAGCAATATCATCGCCGCGCGTTTTTCTTATAGTAGTTATAATGCCCTCATCAGCTAAAACCTCTTTAAATTTAGCCATTGTGCTCTTATCAGAACATTTATACCCACTTTTTGGAAAAGAGTTAAAAGGAATCAGGTTAAATTTGCAAGGAACATCTTTTACCAAACCAATTAATTCTTTTGCTTGAGCTATGGAGTCATTTACTCCTTTAAGCATGACGTATTCAAAAGTAACGAAATCTCGAGGAGCAAATTCAATGTATCGTAGACATGCGGACATTAAGTCTTTTAAAGGATATTTTTTATTTATTGGCACAATCTCATCTCGCAAATTATTATTTGGGGCATGAAGGGAAACTGCTAAAGCTACTGGACAATCGATCCTAAGCTTGTCCATTGCAGGAACAAGTCCACTTGTAGAAAGAGTAACTTTTCTTCGACTAAGGCCATAAACTTGGTCATCAAGCATCATCTCTAAAGAATGCACCACATTTTTATAATTAGTTAAAGGCTCACCCATTCCCATCATAACTACATTTGAAATAATTCGTTTTTCAAGATTTAAATGGCTGTAATTTTTCTGTTTTCTAATTAATTTATTAGCTAGCCATAATTGACCAATAATTTCTCCTGAAGTAAGGTTTCTATTAAAGCCTTGTCTACCTGTAGAGCAAAAAGTGCATTCTAAGGCGCAGCCAACTTGAGATGAAATACAAAGAGTACCGCGATCTTCTTCGGGAATAAAAACGGCTTCAATTCCATTGCTTGCGCCAACATTCAGCAACCATTTTCGTGTGCCATCCAGAGATAGCTCGTCAGAAATGATTTCAGGGGTCTTGATATTAGCGTTATTTGTAAGTGTGCTCTGAAATGATTTTGCAACATCTGTCATTGCTCCAAAATTATTTTCATTAAAGTAATATATCCAACGCAAAAGTTGTTTAGCACGATAAGGTTTGTGACCAAACTGTTCAATATATTTAGTTAATTGTTCCCGATTAAACTCAAGTAAATTATCCAAGAATTATTTTAACCAAAAAAATAATCGATCTCGATAGCAGCATTCTCTAATGAGTCAGAGCCATGGACAGCGTTAGCGTCAATACTATCCGCAAAATCTGCTCGTATAGTACCTGCATCTGCTTCTTTTGGATTGGTTGCACCCATTAATTCACGATTTAAAGAAACAGCATTTTCGCCTTCAAGCACTTGAATCATAACGGGTCCTGATATCATAAAACTGACAAGGTCCTTAAAGAAAGGTCTCTCCTTATGAACTTCATAGAACCCCTCTGCCTCCTCTTGACTTAGAGATATCATTTGAGCTTGAACAATTTTTAAGCCCGCCTTTTCAAAGCGACTGTAAATTTGGCCAATAACATTCTTTTTAACTGCATCTGGCTTAATAATTGATAAAGTTTTTTCAATTGTCATACACATTCTCCATTATTTATTTTACATCTGTTAAAGAGCGTTAAAATAACATTTTTTACTAATAAAATAAATGACTTATGTTGCTATTAGCTCTCCCTTTAATTTAAACATGGCATACAATGTTTAAATTTATATCATATAGTTAATTATGACCTCTTTTTTCACTACAGCGTTTTATCATTTTGTTACCATTAATAACATCAATAATATGCAAAGCATTATTCAAGATTATTGCGATAAAACATCAATTAAAGGAACTATACTAATTGCTAATGAAGGCATTAATGGAACCATTTCTGGTGAGAAAATTGAAATTTTAGCATTCCATGAATTTATCAAATATGACCCAATATTTTCTGACGTGTTTCAACACTTAGAATATAAAAGCTCTTGGTCAAATAATAATCCTTTTTATAGGATGAAGGTTAGACTAAAAAAGGAAATAGTAGCACTTGGAATTCCTGAAGTTAGTCCAACTAAAAAAGTGGGGACCTATGTAAAACCAGAAGAATGGAATAGCTTGATAAGCAATCCTGATATTACTCTTATTGACACTAGAAATGGGTATGAAATAGATATAGGGACCTTTAAAAATGCTATAAATCCAAAAACATCATCTTTTAGAGAATTTCCGAAATATGTAAAAAAAAATCTTAATCCAAAAAAAAATAAAAAGGTTGCAATGTTTTGTACCGGAGGTATTCGTTGCGAAAAAGCAAGCTCATATATGATGGAAGTAGGATTTGAAGAAGTGTATCACCTACAAGGTGGTATTTTAAAATATCTTGAAACCATGCCAGAAAAAGATAGCTTGTGGCAAGGTGAATGTTTTGTTTTCGACCAAAGGGTTGCGGTAACCAATGGATTAAAAGAAGGCAAGTATAATCAATGTTTTGCTTGTCGGCACCCACTGTCACCAGAAGAAATTCAATCCGAAGAATATATTGAAGGTATTTCATGTTGCTATTGCATTAATAAAATTTCTAAAGAAAAAAAAGCTAATTTAAAAGAAAGGCAAAAGCAAATTAGCCTCGCAAAAATTAGAGGAGATGATCACATAGGAAAAATTATTAAAAAAAAATGAGGCTCTCAAATTTAAATTGCAAGTTTAAAAATTTTCATATACTTATATATCATTGCTTCTTCATTACCTAAATAAGGCCAATACTCTATAATAATAAAAAAATAACATAAATAAGAAGAGAAAAATGACAAAAATAAGTTGGGGAATATTGGGCGCTGCAAGAGTCAATGAAAGACTTATTCCAGCGATTATTAAAAGCAAGCAAGGCAAGCTATTTGCTATTGCGAGTCGCAGACAAAATGCAGCAGCAGAATGTATTAAAAAATATGCTCCAGAATATGCACAAGACATAGAACCCCATACAGGCTTTGATTCAATACTAAACAATAAACAGATAGATGCAATTTATATTCCCTTATCGAATGAAGAGCACACCGAAACAGCATTAAAAGCAATTAGAAATAAAAAGCATGTTCTTGTTGAAAAGCCAATGGCAATTAAGTCAAAAGAAGTTCAGCTTCTCGTAAATGAGGCAAAAGAAAATAATGTAAAAATTATGGAAGGTTTTATGTACGTATTTCACCCACAATACGATCGTATTCAAAATATTATTAATTCTGGAATTTTAGGTGAAGTAAATTATGCTCACTCCATGTTTTCATTTCCTATTCAAGCTGCTAGGTATTATCGAATTAATCGAGAAATTAGTAATGGTGGTGGGGCGCTTTGGGATATAGGTCCATATGCAATTCATACCATAAGGAGTTGTTTTAAAGAAAATCCAGTACGTGTATATGGACAATCTAAACTAAATGAGCATGGTGCAGATATATCGACCACAGGAATGATTGATTTTGGTTTAAATAAGAAAGCAACATTTGATATTAGTTTTGAGTGCATTCGGCGTTCTGAATTTGAAGTATTTGGCCCAAATGGACGATTAAAATGTCCATTAGTTTGGCAGCCAGATAATTTGCCGGCAAAAATAATTTATTCAACTGAAAAATCAGGCCTTAAAGAAGAAGTTGTTCCGACAGCGAACCACTTTGACTTAGAAATAGATCATTTTAATTCCGCTATCGCCCAGGATAGAAATTTAAAATTAAGTAGTGAAGATGCGATATGGAATTCAAAAACGCTTGAAGCCATTCAAAAGAGTATCTTAACTAACGAATGGGTAACTTTATAAATGAGTAAATATTGGATATTTGATTTTGATGGTACATTAGTTGATTCTGAAAATCCAATCAAACAATGTTATATAAAAGTAACTAAAGCAATAGCCCCATCTAGTTTAAAAAATGCTGAAGGGATATTAATAGGTCCGACATTACAAGAGACAACAAAATTAATATTGGGGTCAGAAAACTCAAACAAATATGAAAAATTTATAACACTATTTAAAAAAGAATATGATGAAAACCTCCTATTTGAGACTAAACCGTACTTAGGTGTATTAGAAACATTGGAACAATTAATCCGACGGGGAGATAAGTTAGCAATTGCAACAAATAAAAGACAAGAAGTGACACTAAAACTTATTAATCATTATGGCTGGAATGACTACTTTCATTGGATTGGTTGTGCTAACGAAAAAAAAGAGGGAGTAAGGAATAAAAATGAATTAGTTACATTTTACATTAAAAATAATCCTCAATTTACAGATGCCTATTTTGTTGGGGATACAGAGAATGATGGAAGTGCTGCAATGTACAATAAACTTAAATTTATTAAAGTTAATTATGGTTATGGACAAAAACAAAAATGGATTAATATTAATGTTCATAACTCAATAAATAATTTTAATGAATTAACAAATATTAATTAATCATTATGAGTTGGTTTGTAATTCACACGAAGCCAAATCAAGAAAAAAAAGCATTGTTAAATTTAATTAACCAAGCATTTTCTTGCTATATGCCAATGTATTCAAAAGAAATAATTAGAAAAAATAAAATTAATATTACCCCATCTCCTCTATTTTCAAGATATCTTTTTATTGAAGTGAATGATGATTCAATCCAACAAAATATTGGATTAATTCGATCTACTTTAGGTGTTCACCAACTTCTTAAGATAGGGGAAAATCCTATTAAAATAGGTGCTGAGATTATTATGGAAATAAAAAAAGCAGAGAAGGATAGATCTGAAAAAATAAAAAGTTATTTTGAACAAGGTGAGGAAGTTGAAATTAAAGCAGGTCCTTATAAGGGAATTAAAGCGATATTTGAATGTGAAGATGCAGATGAAAGAGCTATTCTATTTTTTGAGCTTATGCAGAAATCAACAAAAATCTCTGTAGATAAAGTAAATATAAAAAAAATTACTTAGTAATTTTGTAGTCTCTAACCCACCGTTTTAATTCTTTTTTTATTTTCATTTCATCCGTACCTGGTGATTGATTAATCCATTTAATAATAGCTTTATTTAAAAACTTTTCCTCTGATTTTGATGTCACCGCTATTCTTATTTTTTTATGATTTGTTGGTTTAGTTAACTCGTGGTCAGCTAATAACTCCTCAAAAAGTTTTTCGCCAGGACGTAATCCTGTAAACTTTATTTTAATTTCATCTTTGTGAAGTCCTGATAAGCTAATCATATCTTTAGCTAAATCTAAAATCTTAATTGGCTTACCCATGTCAAGAACAAATATCTCACCACCTAAACCCATCATACCTGCTTGTAATACTAGTTGAGATGCTTCAGGAATAGACATAAAATATCTAGTTATATCACGGTGGGTGACAGTAACTGGTCCGCCCATTTCGATTTGTTTTTTAAATAATGGTATTACACTTCCACTACTACCAAGAACATTTCCAAACCGAACTGTAATAAATTCAGTGCCTTTTGCAGACTGAAGACTTTGGCATAAAATCTCTGCTAAGCGCTTACTTGCGCCCATAACATTTGTTGGGTTTATCGCCTTATCTGTTGATACTAAAACAAACTTTTTAACATTAAATGTTTTACATATATTGGCGAGTAAGAAAGTACCTTTGGCATTATTTATTAATACTTCTGATACATTCTCAGTTTCCATAAGGGGTACATGTTTATAAGCTGCAGCATGCAAAACTAGACTAGGTATATATCTATTAAATAAATCTTTAATACGTTTTTCATTCTTTATATCCGCAACAATAAATAAAATTTTAGTTTTAGATGTTCCAATTATCGATTGTTCCAGTTGGTATAGGGCAGCTTCTGAAATATCAATACACAAAATAATCTTTGGTTTAAATTTTAATACTTGACGAGTAAGTTCTGAACCAATTGATCCTCCTGCCCCAGAAATCATGACAGTATCATTTTGAATTAATTTTTTAAGATCAGAATTATCTAAATTTACCGCATCTCTTCCAAGTAAATCTTCAACATCAACTTGTCTGATTTGTGACACACTTAATCGACCACTACTTAAATCTTCGAAATTCGGAATAGTTAATAACTCAAGATTTAGGTCTTTAATTATATTTAAAGCAATTTTTCTCTCTTCAAAATCAGATGATGGCATAGCTATTATGGCAGTTTCAATCTTTAATTTTTTATATAGCTTAGGGAGTAATTTAATATCGCCCAAAATTTTTACACCAGATACCTCCCTACCCTTTAATGAAATATCGCTTCCTAATAGACCCACAACATGCCAATTTGGATTTCTAGCAAGGGCTTTGACTAAAGACACACCCTCTTTAGAAGTGCCCAACACAATAGCATTTTTAGGTTTACTTGAATTAAAACCATATTCTTTATATTCTCTTAGGCCTCTGTATATAATTCGGTTTCCGAACATAAATAATATTAAAAGTAGAGGGTTTAAGATGATGATTGAGCGAGGAATTACAGGTTGGTCATTATAAAAAAAGCTAAAGTATCCGCCGAGCAGTATAGATGAACAGAAGATAGCTATGGCTATTGTTCTAACATCAATAATACTTGAATGTCTCCATGAAGCTCTATGAATTCTAAAGCTTAGGAATATTATTGCTTGAACAATTATGACTGTGCTCAAATTACCGATCATGGAAAGTATTTGAGCTTCAGGGATTTCGAAATTAAACCTAATAATATAAGCAGATACCCAAGCTAAGGCAATTACAATTAAATCATGAATAAAAACAATTAAATTTCTATTGTTTATTATTAAATGTTTAATTTTATTGTTCATTATTTATGCTTTTTAAGTAGATGCTTAGCCCACATTATATCTATAAATCTGAGCATTAAGGCAAAGGATGAAAATAACACAATAAAGATAAAGAAGACGATCTCTTGAGTATTTATTATTACTGCTAAAACTCCAAGAACCCCTACACAAATCATTATCCCATAAGAAAATAGTGCTACTTGTTTGTGAGAACAGCCTATGAGAATAGCTCTTTGGTAATAATGACTTCTATGGGCCTCTGTTAAAGACTCTTTTTTAATAGATCTCTTTAATAAGGTTATGCTTGCATCTATTATAAATGGAGAAAAAACAATCAATGGAAACCATAATGGCCATAATTGTTTATACCAGCCAATTATACCCAAAGCTCCACATAGAAAACCTAATGGAATAGATCCAGTATCGCCCATGAATATTTTAGCAGGAGGTAGATTAAAAAATAAAAAGCTAATACAGGCAGTGATTATAATAATATTAAAGATTGCAAAACTTAAATCGCCTAAAATAATAGATAAAACTGCATAACAACTAAAACCAATAACAGACATACCTGCGGCTAAGCCATCTGATCCATCCATGAAGTTATATAAATTTATTAGCCAAACAAGATAAAATAATAAAATAATAAGAAATAAATAGTTGCTCTGTAAATCGAAAGTGAAGAGAAATGTAAGGGCAGTTAAAAAATGAACAGCTAAACGAATAAGTGGCTTAATAGTTATAAGGTCATCCAAAAGAGATAAAGCAATTAAAACTAATAGGAATGGAAGTAGGTAAAGTAACTCCGGGGAATATAGGACAGCTGAAAACGTAATCGAAGCCATAATAGCAAGACCACCTAATTTTGGTATTGGTGCTGCATGAAGTGATCGGTGATTTGGTATATCAAGAAACTGATCGAATCGTTTAGACTTCAGGATGCACCAAGTAAGAAAAGTTGCAACTGAGAGCGTTGTAAAAAACGCTAAAAGAAATTCTTTAGAATAGAAAAAACTGAAGAATATGTTGGAATCCATTTGTGTCATTTTATCAGAGGAATGAAGTCAGTGGATTAAGTATGAATTAGAAATGTACTAGGTTAAGTTATGCTGATAAAAATCTTTCCAGTGTTTAACTAATATTTTTGAATCAAACTCACTTATTGCCCTTTTTTTTGCTGCCTTACCAAGATCAGCAACTAATTTTCTGTCGTGAAATACAGCCATCATTAATCTTATTATTTCTTTCACGTCTTTTGGTTCATGGGCTAAGCCAGTTTTATTTCGAACAATTGCATCAGATAAGCCATATATATTGGAAACAATTGACGGCAGTCCAGTAGCTGCAGCCTCAATTACAACATTCCCAAACCCTTCACGATAGCTTGGTAAACAAAGGACGTCAGATGCAGCTAAAAAATCTTGGGGAGATGAGGTTGCCCCAGAAAATATAATATTTGACTGATTGCTATTAAATTTAGATAAAATATCTTCTTCATCCGGACCAATTAAAAGCAAATATGCAGATTTTAAATCTGCTGATTTAAATGAATGAATTAAGTCGTATATGCCCTTATCTGAATTTAAGCGGCCGAGAAATATAAAAACAAAGGAAGCTGGTGGTATTTTAAGTTTATTACGTAATGTTACTTTTACTTTTGTATTTGGTTTAAATTTTAATAAATCAACACCGGATACTGAACCACTTCCAAAAACTAATGACTTAACTTTTTTCAAAACATTCTCTTTAACAAGAAAATTATATTGGGACTTGCTGTCAACAATATTTTGAGTAGATAACATACCTATTAATTTATCAATTAACTTTAAAAATGATCTAGATATTCCTGACTTAGTCGCCCAAACTTGCCCGGTAAAACAATGCACCCTGACAGGGATAAATGTTAAAAATGAAGCGACCATTGCTAGTAAGCCAGCTTTGGGTGTGATTGAATGTACAGCATCATATCTTTTAATCAAAAATAAATATGCTAACTGAATAAGTGAAAGGAAATCTGAAATAATACTAATTTCCCTTGAAAAATTAATATTAACTAATTTAACATCTAATTCTTGATCAATTAAGAATTTAGGGTTTTTAAGATTAACAACAACTGTCAAATCGTAATATTTAGATAGCTCTTTTAAATGGCTTACTAAGAATGCACTTACTGCAAATTCAGCAGTTGCTATAAAGCATATGGACTTCCTATTTCCCATAAATTGTTCTTTGAATTAGAGCTATAATTAGATTTATTCGGTCAGGAATAATTTTAAGAATACTCCTCCGCTTCATTGTGGACAAGTTAGCGTCATGTCGATTGTAGACAATCAAAGGGGTTGCGATAAAAATAACCCTGAATCTATAAAACTTAGCTAAAATTCCAATCCACGCGTCATGAAATATTCCTTTTTTATTTGGGATTGGTAATATCTTTCTTAAAATAATCCGTCTGAAGGCCATACAACAACCGGTATATGAATTGCTATATATATTCTTGAATAAACCACTTGAACTTCCAATCTGCTCAAATAGAGAATTAGTAACTATGCTCCCGCCTTGCTTAATTTTTGCATCATGAACTAACAAGTCAATTTTATTAGATAGAAAAAAATTTCTTATAAAAGAAACCTTATTCTCTAACCAATCATCATCTTGGTCACTTAGAAGAACGATGTCTCCTTTAGCAATTTTTAATGCCCTATTAAATGTACCGACCACTCCAATATTCTTAATATTTTTAAATAATTTGATCCGAGGATCTTTAATGCTTTCTATAATGTTCACTGTGTTATCAAAAGAACAGTCATCAACAATAACTAACTGATCACTTTTGGCTAATTGACTCAGTATTGATGTTATTTGATTTTTAATAAATTTAGAGCCGTTATAAGACGCCATACATACACTAATCTTCAAAATTTAATCCTTAATATTTAGTTATTTTTTTTAGCGACCAAAGTCCAGTGCCAACAAAAATTTTTTATGATTGGTATAGATAAAATTAACTCATCTATATATATAATAATTTTTTGGAGAAAGGTTGGGATTTTAATTTTTTTATCACTTGGAAGTTTGCTATTAATAATTGAAAGTATTGTATGAATGAACCCGAATAAAAACCATATTCTTTGAATTTTAACTAATTTTAAATTAGATTCATTAAGGAGCAATTTAAAATCAGAATAAGAAAAGCCTTCGGTTTCTGAATCTCCTATTGAAACACCTGAATGTATTGATTTTATATACCTATCCAACCTTATGATTTTCTTTACAAATCGAATAAATGGATAAAAAACAAAATAAGGCCAGCTGTTAGGCTCAAAACCAATAATTAATAACCCTCCAGGACTTAGGGCTCGCCTTGCTTCTTTAAAAAAATTTATTGGGGATGGAAGATGGTGCAAGGCTCCAACAATCATAATTGCGTCTATACTATTATCTTGACAGGGAATTGTTTCAGCATCAGACACTACATATATTATTTTAGAATTAGCTTTCTTATTTTTTTTTGCAAGCCTAACCATCTGAAATGATATATCACTTTGAATAACAGTTAATTCTGAATTAGTAATATGATTGGCATCATTTCCATCGCCAGATCCAACTTCCAATACAACTGATTTTTCATTAAGCGAATTAATTATATTTAAATATTTCTGATGGTAAAAAGTTACATAATAAGAATTAATCATATTTATTTCGCCATAATGGTGAGCCTCATGATCATGGTATTGAGCTTCTAAAATTTTAAATTGTTCAAGGTTTGGAGGCAATAGAATTGGTATTTCATTTTTAATTTCATACTTATTATTACATTTTAAGCATTTTAATTCTTTACTAGTAGTATTACGTAATTCGAATTTACATACAGGGCAAACTAAAAATTTTAGATTATTTATCATTTTATTCTTTGTATATTTAAATATTAAACTTTTGTTTTAGAATTTTGCCAATTTCATCTGCAACCCAAATACTATGATCAATTTTCCCTGAAAATACTTCAAGATAATCATCATGATCATTAATCAACGAAGGTCTCGCATCTGTCTCTTCAATTCTTGGCTGAATCATCCTTGGCCCTTCAAGTATATCAAGAAGTTCTGCTGATTCTAATACAGGAATATAATTTTTACAGTTCGCAATCATATTTGTAAAAAAAAATGTTTTATCTAGCTTATTTAAGGGTGATGTTTCTTTAGAAATCCATTCGGGATTTAATTTTGTATTATACTCTCTAGCCACTACCGATGATTCAACATGGTACAAAAGAAAATTATTGGTTTTACCATAAGGTAGAAGGGTCATAAATGGGCCATCCATAATTGTAATCCCAATTTTTTCAATATCTAATTGAATTATTGGGACAGCTGTATATTCATATTGTCTTTCGAGTATCTTTATTCCTAATTGCTCTGTCAAATAATTGCTGGTTCCATAAGAAGCATTTATAACTACGCTTGCATTTATTTTATCTCCTGTTGACAAGTGGATGGAAAAAAATTTATCTTCCCGTATTAAACTTTCTACAGTTGTTGATAATGCAACATCAATTTTTGAAACAGAAAGGCTATTGCGAACAATTTCTCTTAGGATGCTGCAATCATAAACAACCTCTTTGCATGAAATGCCACCTTTTACATCTTTTACCTGAATTGGCAATTGGTCTCCCTTGATTTCTTCAAAAGGAACGCCTAATTCCTTACAAAAACTTAGGTATTGGTCAAGGGTGGTAAGTGAGTTATTTTTTGATATAAAATAAGTATTTAAAAAATCATCTTGGATACATGCTTGGTATTTTTTTTTAAAAGACTCAAAGCCTCTTATTGATTGCACACCAGTCTCAATATCACGAGGATAATGAAATCCCAAATGAAGGCGATTCTGATTATTCATAGAGGCCCCAAGTAAAATATCGTCCTTACTCTCAAATACTTTAACTGAGAGACCTAAGCTAGAAGCTTTTAAAGCAATTTCCGCCCCAAAAATACCGCAACCAATGACAACAATATCGACGCTTTTTTTCATTTATAAGGGAAGTAAATTAAAGTGAAAAGCCATCATCAACAATTAAATTTTGACCAGTTATGAATTTAGATGAATCGGATAAGAGAAAAATAAGTGTATTTGCAACATCAAGTGGCTCTAACATTCCTTTTTTTGAGCAAAAAGAATTATATGAACGTACAAATGATTCTGGTTGATTATCTAGTACCCCTCCAGGGCTCAAGCAATTAACCCTTATATTATCTTTTTTAAAGTATTGTGCGAAATATTTAGTTAGTTGAATAATGGATGATTTAATTGCAGCATATTCAACAGGCACTGTCATTTCTGTATTTTTATACAATTCAAATCGTGGCGCCAAGGTTCCATATATGGAGCCAATATTTATAATATTTCCTCCCTTATGATTTTTAAAGAAGATTCCAAACTGTTGGGACGTTAAAAAGTAACCACCAACATGGGTTGATATATTTTCAGAAAAATCTTCATAACTTACATCTTCAATTTTCTTTCCATAATTCTTGTTCTTTGGGTAAGCATTATTAACGAGGCAATCTATTCCACCATATCTTTTAGAAACATCTTTAATTAAAGAATTAATTGATGGCTTATTGGTGATATCCATATTGGCGGCATAAAATTGATCTGGGTACTCAACTTTTATTTCATCAATAAAGTCCTGAGCTAATGAAGTCTGAATATCAGTCAAAATAGCTATTCCACCATGGGCTAATATTTCTTTTATAAATGCTTTACCTAGTAGCCCAGCACCACCAGTAACAACGATAACTTTATTATTTAAAATCAAAATCTTTACCCCACTATTTTCTTAAAATAATTAATTGTTTCTTTTAAGCCGTCATCTAGACTTACCGAAGGCTGCCAATCAAGCTCTTTTTTTGCTTTAGTTAAATCAGGCTGTCTCTGACGAGGGTCATCTAATGGTAATGGCTTAAATATAAGTTTAGATTTTGAGTTAGTAAGGTTTAAAACTTTTTCCGCTAACTCGATCATAGTGAATTCTGAATTATTTCCAAGATTAATCGGGCCATTAATATCTGAAGAAGAATTCATAAGCTTCGTAATACCTTCAATAAGGTCATCAACATAGCAAAAGCTTCGTGTTTGCTCCCCTTTTCCATAAATAGTTATATCTTCACCAGTTAGTGCTTGAACAATAAAATTACTAACCACCCTTCCATCAAATGGATTCATTTTCGGACCATATGTATTAAAAATTCGTGCTACTTTAATCTCTAAATTATATTGGCGGTGATAATCGAAAAATAATGTCTCAGCACAACGCTTTCCTTCATCGTAACAACTCCTAATGCCAATTGGGTTTACTCGACCCCAGTAATCTTCTGTTTGGGGATGAACCTCAGGATCGCCATAAACTTCAGAAGTCGAAGCCTGTAAAATTCTTGCATTAGTGCGCTTTGCAAGACCCAACATATTTATTGCTCCATGAACACATGTTTTAGTAGTTTGACTAGGATCTTTTTGATAGTGAATTGGGCTTGCTGGACAAGCAAGGTTATAAATTTGGTCTACTTCAGTATAAAAAGGCATAGTCACTTCGTGTCTAGTGGCTTCGAAAAATGGATTAGTTAGTAACTCTGCAATATTATCTTTTGCGCCTGTCGAGTAATTATCAATACATAACACATCATAATTATTATTCAACAAGCTCTCGCATAGGTGTGAGCCTAAAAAGCCGGCCCCACCTGTTACTAAAACTTTAGTTTTCATATTTTTTCCATGGAGATTTTTATTTAAATTTATATTGTTTCAATTTTTCTTTTTCTGTTAATTTATAGGCCTCGAGCCCTACTGATTTCTCACCAGGACGAGGAAGAACATAAGCTATGACTTCATCAAGAAATCCCATTCTAACTCCAGCATGATAGATTCTCTGTGATAAATCAACATCCCAAACCCTATTCCAGTCTTTACGCCAGCAATTTAAATTATATTTCATTCCTTTTAAATACGATCTGCACAGCCAGGTTGAAACGCCACCAATCTTAGGACTTTTATGAGCATTGGTTTTACTATCGCGAGTGTAATAAGAGTCCAAAGCGTTTACTCCATCAACTACAACTCTTTTTCCAAATCGCTCTTCCTCATACAATCCAGAAACAAATTCATAATCACCATCAATAGCCAATTTTAAAAGCTTTTCAATGTGATCAGTAGACCATGTATCATCATCATCTAAACGCGCCAACCATTCCCCATTGGCTAAATCCATAGCCTTATTGGCAGGCTCAGCCCCTCCAACAAGCCAATGATTTTCAATATTCTGCCGATAATATCTAATCCTTTTGGGTAGATTGTAAAACTTTAATCTTGGATCTTTAATCTTAGCTAATAACTCAGGTGTATTGTCTGTACAGTGATCCCCAACTATAATTAATTCAATATTTTTATATGATTGGGACAGGGCAGATTTTACTGCTCGATCAATTAAGATTGAGCCTCGATTAAAAGTAGGTATGCAAATACTTACAAGTGGATTTTTGTGTTTTTTTAAATAAATTTTTTCGAATCTTATACGCGCATATTTAATTTTAATTGGCTCAACAAAGCCAAACCACAAGCTATTAAAGTTTGATATTAATTTATCATAAAATGTTTGCTTATAATTATCACTATCAACGGACATATTGCCCACCATTTAAATCAATACAAAATGATTCGTCATTCTTGTAGATGTTATCAGGACTATCCCCTGAAAAGTATGTTGATATTAATTTATTATCTTTAATGTTAAATTGATTAAAAATTGCTTTTCCAATACTTGAAGATGCACCTAAAATAATAATTGTTTTCATAAAATTTACCTTAAAGTTTTACCAGATGAATTTACCCCAATAACACTCAGGGATTCATCTTTGAAAATTTTACCAGTGTTACTTTTAACCCAAGTTAAAATTTCAGATGAATAACGTGGAGCACAAATAACTAGTAGATCTGAATTTAAAAATTCATTAATATATTTAATTGGCTGCCCCACTTTAACCCCATACATAATTAAGTCATCTTTACGACGAGGATCTGAGTCAACTACCATTACTTGATCTGAAATTTTATAGTCATTAAGTAAAGATCTTAGGAGATCCGTTACACCCCATAAAATAATTTTTTTATTATCTTTAGTTAATTGGCTTATTTTTTTTCTAACACTGAGCAACTGGATATTGTTAATATCAATTTGTTTTAAGCCTCCGATTACTGATTCCCTAGCCTCAGAAAATTCATTTATAATCTTTTTATTATAATCTTTATTGGCCTCATCTTTTCGAAATATAGCTACAAACCCGTAAGGCCTGCTACAAATATCATCAAACTCAATAAGGTTGAAACCAGCTTTTTCAGCAATCATACTTAAAGATGAGATTGTAAAATGATTAACATGTTCAAATTCTTGAAGTAATAAATTATCAGGGTAAAGCCTTAAATTAGGTACCTCGCAAATCATAACGCCACCTCGCTTCAAAGCACCATAACAATTTGATAAAAAAGTTTTCACATCTAAGACATGCTCTAATACATCATAATGAGATATTACATCAACAGATTGTTTTAAGTTATTAATATTAATAGATTTATTTTTTAAATCTTGAGTAACTTCAATTGAGATTAATTGCCTAAAATATCGACTGCACTTCTGATGAAACTCTCCCGGATCATCACCTCCAATCTCAACAAAAATTCCATCTGGTACTTTATATTTATTTAGAATTCGTAGTCTTTCATCAATAGAATATGGCAAACTCTCCCCTTTAAATCCAACATTTCCATCCTCATGATATTTCATCAAATCATCATTGTTGGGACTGGGTGATGAAAAACAAAATCCACAATCACGACAAATTGAAATATTTACTGGAAACTCCCATGTGTTTATTTTTCTTACAACAACACTCTTACTTGTCCACATTAATTCTAAGTCGCCACCGCCACAGCATTCACATAATCTAAATTCTGTCTTTAGGTGATTAATTTTATTTTTTGACAATCTTTGACTCATTTTTTTTAATCATATATTCGGCGATTTCAAAATCTAACAAAGTATCGATATCAATTGATCTTTCTTTCGGAACAATAACCTGTCTCACGCGACCCTCAAATATAGATTTTTTATTTAAAACAAAGGATGGCCTTGCAGCATAAGCAATAGTAGTTATATCGTATGTCTTAGGGCAATCTTGGCGCCGACTTATACCTTTATCCCCTGAGCCAAATAAATTAATATATCCATCAATGCCTTCTCTAACCATATTGAAAAATGGATTTCGATGAGATTCAGTTACAACAATTACAACATCAGTATCATTTTTTTCATACTCATCAATTACTTTATCAATATCTTCCACATCTCTTAATGGCGCGGTGGTCGGTATTGATAACATCAAATCAGGAAGACACCCATCGGTACGTTCAAGATATTTTAAGCCATGCTGCCAAGAAAGCCACTCAGGTGAGTCATCAGTAGCTAGCTCTTTAGGCCTTATAAATGGAACCTCAGCACCGTATTCTCTTGCTATCTTAGCTATCTCTTCTGAGTCTGTTGAAACAATTACTCTATCAACCCTCTTTACTAGCTTTGCATGCTCAATTGACAAAGCCAAGAGAGGCTTCCCATTTAAAATTTTTATATTTTTATCAGGAAGTCCTTTTGAGCCACCTCTGGCAAATATAAATGCAACGATACTCATTTAACCTTAACCCTTTTACCCGAAGAAGAAGCCTTATTAATACTATCTATAATGTCTAAAACTTTAATTCCATCTTGAAATAAAATATCCGGAGATTTCCGTTTATTTATGCACTCAATAAAATGTAGCCATTCACCTTTATAACTCTCATCTTGATCTATCTCATAGCTATGTATATTTTCCCATTCTGAATTATTTGATTTAAATAAGTCAATATCACCAGTTAACCCATTCCATTTTAGGCTAGCTTTTTCACCTATTACATGACAACTTCTTACATTGTCGTGACGAATAAAGTCTAAACTTAATGAGGCTACTAAGTTGGTATTATTTTCTTTTTGTTTGAATTTTAGGATGATATGTGCAGTATCTTCTACATCAATTTCAAGCTTACTTTGTTTGCTAAGTTGAGCTTGAACAGATTCTACATCACCAAAAATCCACCTTAAATAATCTAATTCATGGCTAAGCTCAAGCAAAACACCACCTCCAAGGCTTTTTTGAGCTGAAACAGTCTTTCTGTAATCGGTATCACGCCAATTTGGGAGGTATTGGCCTACCTCACTTCTTATGGAATAAATATCTCCAATAAGATTTTCATCTATTAACTTTTTAAATTTATTTAATGAGGGAAGGAATCTTAAATTATAACCAATTGTTAATACACAGTTATTTTTGACAGCTTCGTAATTCAACTCTTTTAAGCCTTTTTGCTCATTAGATATTGGTTTTTCGATTAATATATGTATTCCTTGCTTCACTAAAGATCTTGATATTTCAACATGAGTCGATGCTGGAGAACAGATAATAGCTATTTCAGGTTGGAATTTAATAGCATGAGATAGATTAAAAAATACCTCATCTGCACCTTCGGGTATTTCATTGTTTTCTTTATGACGAAGAATTGCAATTCTACTTTCAGGGAAAAGTTCTCTTGCAATACGTAAATGCCTTAATCCAATACTACCTAAGCCGACTATTAGTATATTTTTAAGACTCACAAAAATCTCTTAATATCTTAAGGCCAACTTCCCCACTCTTCTCAGGGTGAAATTGGCACCCAATTATTCGATCACGTTGAATCACTGCAGGTATTTTTTTTGAGCCATATAGGCAGTAGGCAATTGTGTATTTATTATTATTTGTTAAAGCCATATAAGAGTGGATAAAATAAGATGAGTCACTCCTTCCTAAGGTTTTTAAAATTCCTTCATTCCAATAAGAAATTCCTTCTGAGTTAATGAGCTTACTCCATCCTATATGTGGAATTTTGTTAATCATACCGTCATCGTTCTTAGTCGGGATTGCTACTACCCTTCCGGGTATAAGACCCAATCCTTTAGTCAATCCAAATTCATCGCTCTCATCTAATAAAAGCTGCATGCCAAGGCAAATTCCTAATAAATTTATTTTTCGATTGGCGACTTCTTGAATTACCTTTACTAAACCAAGATTATCTAAGGCTTTCATTGCTTTCTTAAAAGCTCCAACACCTGGCAAGATAACTTTAGCAGCATTTAGAATTTCTTCGGGCTTTGAGGTAACTAAAACCTTTGCGCCACAATGCTCCAACCCTCTTTTAACGCTTAGGAGATTGCCAACGCCGTAATCAATAATCACAATCTCATTCAATGGCATACTCCCTTACTCCAAAGCCTGCTTTTTTTGCAGTATCTCTTATCTCTTTAATATCAGATCTTCCATAATGAAGTATATCGGCCATCGCTACTGCAGAAGCACCTCCTTCATTAACAGCCTCAAGTATATCGTCTGGAGAACCCATACCCCCGCTTGCTATAACTGGAACCATCGATTGCTCTGAAACTGATTTTATGAGCGAGGTATCGAAACCTTTTCTTGTACCCTCTTTATCGACAGATGTTAATAATATCTCTCCCGCTCCCAGATCAATGCCTTTTTTAACCCAGTCAACGACATCCATACCTGTTTTTTCTCGGCCATTGTCTGTGTAAACCTCCCATTTATTATCATTTATTTTTTTTGCTTCTACTGATAAAACCATACATTGACTTCCAAATTGACGAGAAATATCTTCTATTAGTTGAGGATTTGCAACTGCTGCTGTATTGATAGCTACCTTATCGGCTCCTGCTCTAAGAATCTTAAATGCATCGTCAACACTTCTTATTCCCCCACCCACTGTAATAGGTACAAAAATATTCTTTGTTGCTGTGCTAATAATATCGGATAAATGATTACGCCCATAAAGACTTGCAACACAATCCATATAAATAAGTTCGTCTGCCCCTTGCAGGTAATATTTTAGAGCATACTCATTAGGTTGCCCAATAACACGAAGACCTTCTAATTGAATAGATTTTATTAGATTCTCGCCTTTTATATCAAGGCGAGCAATTAAGCGTAAATTATTAACTAGCTCAGAAGAAAGATTAGTCAATTTAAATTGTACTTCTTAAATGCCATTTTTTATTTTCAAAATACCACAAATGAGGAGATCTGAATTGATTAGTTAATACTTCAAAATAGTCTCGATTCATAGTTGATTTCTCAAACATTTTACTTGCTACAGGGAATTCATCTTCTGGGATTGAAAGATATTGAAATAATTCGTCTATAAACCTCTCTGGATATTCGTGATCAAATTTATTAACGAGAGCTACGCCTTCTTCACGATTTATTTCACCTGAACGAATCTCTTGTGCAGCATCATAACTGGCTCGCCCTAAACCAAACTTTACCCCAGTAGTATAATAATGAAGATCATCAATACGATCGTCAATACTATTGTACTTTGAATAAGTGCCTGGTGTTCTTTCTGGAGAGGCTTGGAAATTTCCATTTGAAACTGCATAGTAGTAGCATGATTGTGGGTGCCATTTCAAATAATATCCCAAATAATGAACATCAATATTTTTTTTATTAATGTGATCTGGGTTTGCTGGTAGATATGGTTGTAAGTCATTTTGATCAAGCCCAAAATCTTTTTTCAAATCACCAATGGAAACACCACCGAGATGAATTTTAGACTGATCATCTGAGGTGAAATAAGACCAATCTCTTTTTGCTGTTTCTGTATCAGAAATTGGATTTCCATATTCAGCTTCATTTTCACCGTAAAAAACTAATGGAATATCATGCAAAATTGCCATTTTTGGTGCTAATGATTTTTGACCAAACATAAATGCTTGAAAGGGATGGAGCAATAATTCAGTTGAAAGTCTAGTTAGCAA
The DNA here is from genome assembly GCA_905618945.1 of uncultured Methylophilaceae bacterium. GTDB lineage: Bacteria > Pseudomonadota > Gammaproteobacteria > Burkholderiales > Methylophilaceae > BACL14. The sequence goes on along the minus strand of CAJQTF010000014.1, from coordinate 8,246 downwards.
CCTGTGGACACGAGCATTTGGAGTCATTAAAAAATTATCGTGACCAGCATGGATCCAAGCTTGAAAATTTTTCCAGCCCCAGTCAGTATAAATATGTGGTGCCCATGTTACTGTTAGCGGATGCATATTGTATTTCGTTTTTAAAATATGTGATGCATAAAAACTGTCTTTTCCTCCTGAGCCTGGCAGTATGCAATCATAAGAACCATCATGTTTGCGATGCTGATCACATAAATCAATTAATTCTCGCTCACGCTCAGCCCAATCAATTGAATTTTGTTTTTTCTCTGCAAAATTACATGCGTCACAAATGCCATTAGTATCAAAGTTAATTGTGTCTTTTTTAGATTCTTGAGTATGATTATATTCAATTGCAGAATTAGGGCGCTGATTTGAAATTACACATTTTTTACAAAAAATAGTTTCTTTTGGTAATCCATAAAGGGCTTTTGAGTCTCTATTGTCTTTTGCAAAATCTCTTAAATCAACAGGTGATGGGTATTGTATTTTTTTCATTATTTTTTATTTGCCTTATTTAAATCAGCTGATCTTCCAACATCAAGCCAGGGTTCATGCATGGGGTATGCGATAATTTTCTCAGATTTTGCCAATAATCGATCAAATAATTTTGGCATATCACAATGGGAATCTTTTTCCAAAAATGATAAAGCATCTTTAGATAATGCATAAACACCAGAATTTATATGAGTTCTATGAATTGGTTTTTCATCAAAACCTGTTATATCAATACCATCTAAACCTACAACCCCATATGGGTTTTGCCATTCGTATAGATTTACTGCCATTGTAGCTGTAGAATTATTTTTATTATGGAAGTCTAAAAGTTCGCCATAACGTATGTCTGTAATTACATCGCCATTAGAAACAATAAAAGGGTCTTCAGTTTTAAGATTAAGCAAGCTTAATGAGCCAGCAGTACCTAATGGCTTTTTTTCTCGGACATACTCAATATTGACTCCTAATTTTTCCCCAGTACCAAAATAGTCCTCTATCATCTCGCCTAAGTAATTAATAGATAATATAAAATTTTTAAACCCTTCGGATTTTGCACGTTCGATAATATGTTCTAGAATTGGCTTTCCTGATACTTCAAGCATTGGTTTAGGGCAATTTTCAGTATGGGGTAAAAGTCTTTTACCAATTCCACCAGCCATAATAACCATAATATTATTTCGCTTATACTCAACTGCAATGCTGTGTCTTAAAAATAATCCAACTATATTTTTCTGATTATTGATAATTGGAATTTGGAATATTTGATTTAATTCCATTAGCTTCAAGGCTGATTCTTTAGCAAACTCTGGAGGAACGACTAAAGCTTCATAGTGAATAATATTTTTAATTGCATCATTGATACTTAAATTTGCTAATAGGCCACGCCTGATATCACCATCAGAAATTGTTCCAATGAACTCATTTTTATCATCAACTACAAGCACTATCTTTAACCCGCTATTATTTAAATTGCTTATTGCTTGCTGTATTGAAGAGTCAAGTTTTAAAATTGATTTTTGCCAAAATTGTTCAGAATTTTTCAATGAATTTACCTTAATATTAATTTATTGATTTAAGTCAAAAAATTGTTTTTTTAAAATACCGTCTGACTTTAAGTTTTTAATAATTTTAACAATTTTTTGACTTGCTCCACCCTTGCCATATGGGCTTATTGTTTTTTTTAAGCCAACCAAAAACCTTTTTGAATCTAATTTTTTTATTGCTTTTACTATGCATAATCTTTCCGGTCTACAGTTGATAACACTACTAGCCTGCAATCTACCCTTTTGTCTGTCGCCGATATTTATTGTAGGTATTTTTAAAGAAGGGGCCTCAAGTAATCCACTAGATGAATTTCCAATAACTCCATCCATCTGGCTCATACAGGAAAGATAATGCAATTGACCGAGAGATTTAAAAACAATTGAGTTTAAACTATTGGAAACAAATTCATTAATTAACTTAATTATAACTAAGCCATCTGTATCTGCATTAGGTAAAGTAAATATTAACCCGGTTTCTTTTAAGGGTCTTAATGCTGCTAGCAATTCTACAAACTGTTTTTTCGTAGAGCCATCTTCCAAAGTTACCGAATGAAATGTAATAAGCAAATTTTTATTTTTAAGTTTGAAGCCAATATTACTTTCAAGTTCATCTCGCTTAATTAGCCTTAAAGAGTTAATACAATCTACGCCTAACCCTCCAACATTAAATACCTTACTCGGCCTTTCTCCAAGCTGAATCACTCTTTTTCTATATACATCATTTGCAACGAAATGAATATGAGACATTTTAGTAATTGAATGACGGAAAGCTTCGTCAATTGCCCCTTCTGTTGATTCACCACCATGTAAATGAGCTACTGGAATACATGCAACAAGCGCTACTGAGGTTATTGAAAATATTTCAAATCGGTCCCCAAGAACAATAATTAAATCCGGCTTTAAATCAGAAAAAATAGATGGGAATTTTATTTGGCAATTTGCCATAGATTTTAATAAACCTCTTGAGCTATTATCACTTGATAAAATTTTTACTTTTCGGTCAATCCTAAACCCATCACTCTCAATCTCTTTATATGTTGAGCCGTACTTAGAAGATAGGTGGGTTCCAGTTACAACAGTCTGGAGAATTAATTCTTTATCAATCTTAATATTTTTCATCACCAATTTTAAAAGCCCATAATCTGCTCTACTGCCTGTAACCACACAAACTCTTTTAAAATCTAATTTACTCATAGCACAATTAATTCGTCTTCATCGAAAGCACGTGAAGCTTTTTTACCGATTATAAAATTCCACTTCATAGGAGAAATCCCAGTCCCAGGTCTTTTAGTTGTTAAATTATTGTTAGTAAATCTCTCCCCAATTTCTATTTTACTTTTTGCAACAATAGATTTACGTACTAATGGCATATTTTTTATCTCACTTTTACTTGCTTGCTTAATAGGTTGGCCTAAAGACACCTCAATATTTCGAATTAATTTAATCATCAATCTAAGCTCTTTTGGCTCAAGGCTTGCTTTGTGGTCGGGGCCAGGTAGGGCCTGATCAAAAGTGAAGTGCTTTTCAATAACTTCTGCTCCTAAAGCAACTGCTGCTAATGAAATCTCAAAACCATCTGTATGGTCGGAATACCCAACAGAGACCTTCAATTTATTTTTTATTTCATTCATTGCATTAAGATTAACTTCGTTAAGTGGTGCAGGATATTCAGATGTGCAATGGAGAACTGTTATATCTTTACGGCTCAATCCACCAGATTCTAAAATTTTAATAGCATCTTTAATTTCTTTTAAATTTGACATACCAGTCGATAAAATAATTGACTTAGCAATTACTCCAACATGTTTTAGATAAGGAGCATTTGTGATCTCTCCAGAAGGTATTTTAAATATTGTTTGGCCTAATTTTGATAATAAATCTAAGCCCTCAATATCAAATGCTGAAGAAAGAAATTTAATTTTTCGTTTTTTACAATGAGATATAATTTTTTTGTGCATATCATGACTTAACTCCAATCGAGCTAACATATCTTTCTGAGACTCACCATCACCACTATTTTTTATTTGATAAACAGTTTTTTTAGCTTTTTTAGTAGCCAATCTATCAGCTTTAAAAGTTTGAAATTTTACATAGTCTGCGCCAGCTTTTTTAGCCTCATCAATCAATTTTTTTGCTAGCGTCATATCTCCGTTATGATTGACTCCAATTTCAGCAATGATTTTGACTCTGTTTGTCATATCTTGCTTAACCTGTAAACCTTGAATTATTTTCTACGTCTCGCCTAACAGATAATCCCATTCCAATTATACAATTCTTGCCGATTGAAATGTTATTCTTAATGCATGCTGAGCTACCAATAAAAGTCCCAGTGCCAATTTTTACATTCCCATTTAAAATAGTATTTGTCGAAATATGGCATCCGTCATCAATTTGAACATCATGTTCAATTAATGCTTTTGTATTAATAATGCAATTATTACCAATTTTAACTCCTGCATTAATTATCACTCCATGCATAACAATATTTCCATTACCAATATCCGCATGATCTGAAACATAAGCATTTGGAGAGATGATTGTTGGTAAAGAAAAACCTAAATTTAAGATTTGGTTATAAATATTATTTCTTTTACCTGTATCAATCTGTCCAATTGAAATATGAGCATTTGTGTATTTCTTAAATAATTCTGGTAAATCATTATCAATTCCAAATATACTGTAGCCGCAAACTTTCCGTCCTAATTCTTCTTTTTTACCAATTAAACCAGCAATTTTGAATTTGTCTTGTTGCTCTATGACGTCAATACAAGATTTTGCGTGGCCGCCCGCTCCTATTAAGATTATTTCTGTTTTACTCATAATTAATTTTTACCTATAAGGTTCGAGCTACTAGGGATATTAATTAATCTGTCGGTAATTGATTCTGCACAAGATAAATCCATTCTTGGGTTACTACTAAATTGATTTAATCTGTGCATTAATATCCAAGCGGGACGTGTCATCAATCCACTTTCGTTTGTTAAAGATAGTATTTCATCACGTTCATTTTTATTTTCAATATCTAGTAATAATGTTTGAAGCCAATAATTACTTTTGCATCCGTTTGGTTCTTTAAATAAGCTAACTCCTTTAAGTAAAGATATTTTATCTTCATATTTTTTAAATAATGTTCTTTTTGATTTTAATAATTTAGGAAGTTGTTCTAATTGAGCACAACCTAAAGCTGCATTAATATTAGGGAGTCGGTAATTAAATCCAATTTCATCATGTAGATAGTCCCATTTATGATCTAATTTAGCTGTAGTTGATAAATGCTTGGCCCGTTTTGCAATTTCCTGGCTATTAGTTAAAATTGCTCCGCCTCCGCCTGCGGTAATAGTTTTATTTCCATTAAAACTCAATGCCCCCATCAACCCAAAAGTGCCTGTATGTTGATTTTTATAATAACTTCCTATTGATTCAGCAGCATCTTCAATGACAATAATATTAAAGTTTTTAGCAATGTCTACTATCTCATCTATCCTACATGGATGTCCAAAAACATGAGTAGGGACAATGGCTTTAATAATTTTATTTGTTTTTATGTTTATACATTTACCGTCTTTCTGTTTAGTAAATTTATTTAAATATTCGTAAAGCTTCTTTGGATCAACACCTAAAGTATCTTCATCATTGTCAATAAAATGAGGTGTAGCTTTAAGATAGCTAATAGCATTTGCTGTTGCAACAAAAGTGAAGGTTGGAGTAAGGACCTCATCGCCATCTTTAACATCAGCTAATATTAAAGACAAATGAATTGCAGCTGTTCCATTTACTAAAGCAATTGCATATTTAGCTCCTGTTAATTTGGCTAAGCTTTGTTCAAACTTATCAACAAATTTTCCAACTGAAGATACATAAGTTGAATCAAGGCATTCTTTTAAGTAGTCCCACTCATTTCCATTAAAAACTGGCTCATGAAGACTGCTGGCTTGCGCCCCAATAACACTGCGAATTGAATTTATAATTTGCTGGCTTATCTGCGAGTTTTTTTGCATTATTTATAAATTATAAATATCAGATTTATACATATCTAAATTTGTTGAATCCAAAAACCATTTTGCAGTTTCCCCTAAGCCTTTTGAAAGTCCTTCTCTATTCCCATACTTTGGTTCCCATCCAAATAAATCTTTAGCTTTTGAATTGTCTGCCCAAAGCCTTTCAACTTCTGACTCCTTAGGCCTATGTCTTTGCTCATCGTTGATAATTTTGATGTCAGCATTCATTACTTCAGCTATCATCTCAGCTGTCTCACCAATTGAAATTTCATAATTACTCCCTAAATTAACAACTTCACCTAGTCCATTTTTAGATTCAAGGGCTGCAATAAATCCATCCACAGTGTCTTTGATGTAATTAAAATCTCTTGTTGGGGAAATTGACCCTAGCTTGATTTCATTTTTTCCATTAGCAATCTGGCTGATAATTGTTGGGATTACGGCTCTTGCTGATTGTCTCGGGCCATATGTGTTAAATGGCCTAACAGTCACAACAGGGAGTGCAAAGGACGTGAAAAATGAATGGGCTAGCTGATCAGCGCCAATCTTTGATGCCGAATATGGTGACTGTCCCTGAAGAGGGTGATCTTCAGTAATTGGCACAAATTTAGCTGTTCCATAAACTTCACTAGTTGAAGTATGAATTAACCTACGAATATCAAACTCCCTAGCTGATTGGAGAATGTTCAGCGTCCCTTTTATATTGGTATCAATATAAGTTTCTGGGGAATGGTATGAATAGGGTATAGCTATAAGCGCCGCAAGATGAATAATTGCGTCACAGCCCTTTACTGCTTCACGAACCCCATTTGTATCTCTTATATCACCAGAAAATACTTCAAATTTACCTTTAATATCATCAGCGCATCTGTCTAACCAACCCCATGAATTAAAAGAGTTATATAAAACAAATACTTTAACGTCATGTCCTGCCCTAACTAGAGCCTCAGTTAGATGTGAGCCAATAAAACCATCCGCGCCAGTAACCAAAATCTTCATATTTTTAACCTCATATTATTATTTTTCATTATGTTTTACCGACTATCTCTTTGTAAGATCCTGTTCGTAATACCCTACCATCTTTTAGCTCTATAACTTGGTCACACTTTTTAAGTGTTGTAAGTCTATGAGCAATGATTAAAATTGTAATATTAGGATTAAGATTAAAAATACTATTTATCACTTTGAGTTCAGTTTTATCATCTAGAGCACTTGTAGCTTCATCAAAAATAATTACATCTGTTTTTTTGTATAAAGCTCTAGCAATTCCGATACGTTGCCTTTGTCCACCTGAAAGTCTAACCCCTCTTTCACCAACTAATGTCTTGTATTTTAAAGACCACGATTCAATAGTTTGAGAAATTTGAGCTTTTTTTGCGCATTCAGAAACTAATTTATGGTCAATTTCATCAAGTGGAACTCCAAATGCAATATTTTCTACAATTGTTGTATCTGCTAAAAAAATATTTTGAGGCACATGTGAAATATGAAGCTGCCAGGAGCGATAATTTTTAGATGTAATTAATTGGTCGTCAATGACCAACTGGCCATCTTCTGGAATTAATAATCCCATTATAATATCTATCAAAGTACTTTTACCACTTCCAGTTGTTCCAATTAATCCAACTTTTTCTCCTTTGTTTATCTTACAACTAAAGCCTTTTATAATCGATGGGGTGTCAGGACTATAGCGAAAATCTAAATTTTGCAGTTGAATATAATTATCAAATTTTATCAAAGAAGGTGAAGGGAGGTTGTAGTATTCTGGTAATGATTGGTTAAGATAAAATAAAACATCTTTAAGTAAAGCACTACAGCCAATTATCGATGTCCAGCTAGCATAAATTTGTTGCAGTAATGGTAATAATCTTTGTGCGGCAAGAGCAAAAAAACCAAGCACAGGTATTGCTTTATTTATCCCATCTGGACTCAGTGCTAGATAATAAGCTATCAAGGCTAAAATAGTAATCCCAAAGGCCTCAACTATAAATCGTGGGGTTTGACCAATAATTGTTATGCCAGCTTGAGCTTTTCTTAAAGGCAAATCAACTTCTCTAAAAATTCTACAGTAGACTTCTTGTGTACCATCAATCAGAACATCCCTAATACCGCCAAACCCTTCCTGTAATGACTGAATTAATAAGTTTGATTTCTTACTAATATTATCGCTATCCGTTAGTAACCTTTTTTTTGTTAAGAACAAAATAAAAGCATAAGTCAAAGCAAATCCAAAAGTTGCAATAATTGCAACTAAGGGATCGATTAATAATAAAGTTATAAAGATTGCACTTAATATAATGCTTGCACTGATAATTAATAAAATTGGTAAAACAACTTGAGTAACAATCATTCCTGTTTTATTTGTAATTCCAGATATAAATTCACTACTATTTTGTGAAACATGTGCGGAATAGGGTAAATAAAGTGAGTGTCTGTAAACAGAGATACTGATATCTGCCCCTATCGCAAAACCAAAACGAGTCTGAGTCCACAACAAAATTAATCTCATAATCCCAGATATTATTGCCGCGATTATAAATATAAGCGTCATTGGAAATAATAGCTCAGATGAATTTTGAATATTTAATTTATTAAAAAATGGTTGTAAGAATTGGATGTCTAAAATTCTATCTGGTGCAGTCAAGGCACCTAAGAAAGGTAAGACTGCTCCAATACTTACAATCTCCGC
>CAJQTF010000013.1 GCA_905618945.1 uncultured Methylophilaceae bacterium | reverse complement strand
TTATAGGATCAAGTTAATAAGTGCATATGGTGAATGCCTTGGCGATTACAGGCGATGAAGGACGTGGTGGTCTGCGAAAATTTTTGGGGAGCTGACTAACAAGCTTTGATCCAGAAGTGTCCGAATGGGGAAACCCACCCGCAAGGGTATCCATCTCTGAATACATAAGAGATGAGAAGCGAACCGAGTGAACTGAAACATCTAAGTAACTCGAGGAAAAGAAATCAACCGAGATTCCGGAAGTAGTGGCGAGCGAAACCGGAACAGCCTGTTATTTTTAGCACATGCGTTAGTAGAACGGAATGGAAAGTCCGGCCATAGTGGGTGATAGCCCCGTATACGAAAACACAAGTGTGGAACTAGGGTAACGATAAGTAGGACGGGACACGTGAAATCTTGTCTGAATATGGGGGGACCATCCTCCAAGGCTAAATACTCGTAATCGACCGATAGTGAACTAGTACCGTGAGGGAAAGGTTAAAAGAACCCCGGAAGGGGAGTGAAATAGATCCTGAAACCGTATGCATACAAAAAGTAGGAGCCCTTCGGGGTGACTGCGTACCTTTTGTATAATGGGTCAGCGACTTACATTCAGTAGCAAGCTTAACCGATAGGGGAGGCGTAGCGAAAGCGAGTCCGAATAGGGCGATTTAGTTACTGGGTGTAGACCCGAAACCAAGTGATCTATCCATGGCCAGGATGAAGGTGCAGTAACATGTACTGGAGGTCCGAACCCACAAATGTTGAAAAATTTGGGGATGAGCTGTGGATAGGGGTGAAAGGCTAAACAAACTTGGAGATAGCTGGTTCTCTCCGAAAACTATTTAGGTAGTACCTCGTATATTACTCTCGGGGGTAGAGCACTGTTATGGCTAGGGGGTTCATACGAACTTACCAAACCATTGCAAACTCCGAATACCGAGAAGTACAATTACGGGAGACAGACAGCGGGTGCTAACGTCCGTTGTCAAGAGGGAAACAACCCAGACCACCAGCTAAGGTCCCAAATGATATGCTAAGTGGTAAACGAAGTGAGAAGGCCCAGACAGCCAGGAGGTTGGCTTAGAAGCAGCCATCCTTTAAAGAAAGCGTAATAGCTCACTGGTCGAGTCGTCTCGCGCGGAAGATGTAACGGGGCTAAGCATATAACCGAAGCTGTGGATGCATATTTATATGCATGGTAGGAGAGCGTTCTGTAGGCCTGTGAAGGTGTTCTGTGAGGAATGCTGGAGGTATCAGAAGTGAGAATGCTGACATGAGTAGCGATAAAGGGTGTGAAAGGCACCCTCGCCGAAAGCCCAAGGTTTCCTGCGCAACGTTCATCGGCGCAGGGTGAGTCGGCCCCTAAGGTGAGGCAGAAATGCGTAGCTAATGGGAAACAGGTTAATATTCCTGTACCTTAATTTAATGCGATGTGGGGACGGAGAAGGTTAGATCAGCCAGGTGTTGGATATCCTGGTTCAAGCGTGTAGGTAGATTCCTTAGGTAAATCCGGGGAGTTAATATCGAGGCGTGATAACGAGTGAACTTTTGTTCATGAAGTGATTGATACCATGCTTCCAAGAAAAGCCACTAAGCTTCAGTTAAATTAAGACCGTACCGCAAACCGACACAGGTGGGCAGGATGAGAATTCTAAGGCGCTTGAGAGAACTCTGGAGAAGGAACTCGGCAAACTAGTACCGTAACTTCGGGATAAGGTACGCCCCAGTAGGTTGTAGCAATTTACTTGCGAAGGCTGATGGGGTTGCAGTGAAAAGGTGGCTGCGACTGTTTAATAAAAACATAGCACTGTGCAAACACGAAAGTGGACGTATACGGTGTGACGCCTGCCCGGTGCCTGAAGGTTAAATGATGGGGTGCAAGCTCTTGATTGAAGCCCAGGTAAACGGCGGCCGTAACTATAACGGTCCTAAGGTAGCGAAATTCCTTGTCGGGTAAGTTCCGACCCGCACGAATGGCGTAACGATGGCCACACTGTCTCCTCTAGAGACTCAGCGAAGTTGAAATGGTTGTGAAGATGCAATCTACCCGCGGTTAGACGGAAAGACCCCATGCACCTTTACTATAGCTTTACACTGAACTTTGATGTCATCTGTGTAGGATAGGTGGGAGACTTTGAAGCAAGATCGCTAGATCTTGTGGAGTCACCCTTGAAATACCACCCTGATGTTGTTGGAGTTCTAACCCAGATCCCTTATCGGGATCGGGGACCCTGTATGGTGGGTAGTTTGACTGGGGCGGTCTCCTCCCAAAGAGTAACGGAGGAGTGCGAAGGTAACCTAGGCACGGTCGGAAATCGTGCTGTTAGTGCAATGGCATAAGGTTGCTTGACTGCGAGACGGACATGTCGAGCAGGTACGAAAGTAGGTCATAGTGATCCGGTGGTTCTGTATGGAAGGGCCATCGCTCAACGGATAAAAGGTACGCTGGGGATAACAGGCTGATTCCTCCCAAGAGTTCATATCGACGGGGGAGTTTGGCACCTCGATGTCGGCTCATCACATCCTGGGGCTGTAGTCGGTCCCAAGGGTATGGCTGTTCGCCATTTAAAGTGGTACGTGAGCTGGGTTTAAAACGTCGTGAGACAGTTTGGTCCCTATCTGCCGTGGGCGTTGGAAGTTTGAAGGGGGCTGTTCCTAGTACGAGAGGACCGGAATGGACAGATCTCTGGTGGATCGGTTGTCACGCCAGTGGCATAGCCGAGTAGCTAAATCTGGAAAAGATAAACGCTGAAAGCATCTAAGCGTGAAACTTGCCCTAAGATGAGACTTCCCTTGTACTTTAAGTACACTAAAGAGTCGTTCAAGACCAGGACGTTGATAGGTCAGGTGTGGAAGTGCAGTAATGCATGAAGCTAACTGATACTAATTGCTCGTGAGGCTTGATCCTATAACCTTGAAACTTAAGGATATGGTTGACACTAAAGCAAAACGCAATCAATACACAAAAATTGTTTACTTCTTTTATATTTTAAAAATTCAGGATTACTGTAGTTTTAGTAATTCAAACAGTTTGCTTGGCGGACATAGCGAGTTGGACCCACTCCTTTCCATTCCGAACAGGATAGTGAAACGATTCAGCGCCGATGATAGTGTGGTTTTTTCCACGCGAACGTAGGACACTGCCAAGCTTCTAAATTAAAAAACCCTATCGATTGATAGGGTTTTTTTTTGTCCAAGCACAAAAAATATTGGTTAACTTATTTCCAAGTATCTCTTAGAGTGACAGTACGATTTATTTTGAGATTCTCAGAAGTACTCTCTTGATCGCAAATAAAATAACCATGCCTTTCAAACTGATATTGATCCGAAGGTTCAATATTTACTAAGTTTTCTTCCAATTTTATTTTAATTTTTTTAACTGATTCCAGATTAATATCATCAAGATAATTTTCTGATTTTTTACCTGGATGTTCTGTTTTAAATAATCTGTCATACAAAGAAACTTCAGCATCTAATGCATACTTAGTTGAAACCCAATGTATATTTCCTTTTACTTTTACTGAGTCAGAGCCTGGCGTTCCTGATTTTGTATTGGGAAGATATTCACATAACACTTTTATTATATTTCCATCTTTATCTTTTTCGCACCCTGTGCAAGTAACAACATATCCATATCGCAATCTAACTTGATTACCTGGAAATAATCGAAAGTATTTTTTTTCTGGCTCCTCCATAAAATCTGCTTTTTCAATCCACAATTCTTTCGTTAGCTTAATCGTGCGCTTACCTAGCTCTGGTTTTTTTGGATGATTTGGTGCAAGACAGTCTTCTTCAAATTCTTCTGGAAGGTTATTAATAACTAGTTTTAAGGGGTCAAGGACAGCTACCCTTCTATTAGAAGATTCATTTAAAACTTCACGCATACAATCCTCTAGAGTTGAATAATCAATCCATGAGTCTGCTTTTGAAACTCCAATACGCTCAGTAAATAATTTAAAACCTTCTGGCGTATAACCCCTTCTTTTTGCACCAATTAAAGTTGGCATTCTTGGGTCATCCCAACCATTAACAAGATTTTTCTCAACTAGCTCAATTAATCGCCTCTTTGATAAAACAACGTAAGTTAAATTAAGACGTGCAAATTCATATTGTTTAGGAAGTGGCTCATTTAATAAATCATTTTTTAATAACTGCTTAAGTAACCATTCATAAAATGGTCGCTGATCTTCGAATTCTAAAGTGCAAATTGAGTGAGTAATACTTTCCAAAGCATCTTCAATAGGGTGTGCAAAGGTGTACATGGGATAAATACACCACTGATTTTCTGTTTTGTGATGTTTTGCATGCTTAATTCTATATATTGCTGGATCTCTAAGGTTCATATTAGGTGAGGCCATATTAATTTTAGCTCTTAGTACCATCGCCCCATCTTCATACTTACCTAATTTCATCTCCTTGAATAACTTTAAATTTTCTGCTGGCTGATTTTCCCTCCAAGGTGAATCTTTTCCTGGAGTTGTTAGCGTACCTCGGCTATTTTTTATTTGTTCAGCTGTTTGTTTATCTACATATGCTTGACCGGAATGAATTAAAGATTCTGCGGCAGAATACATTAGTTCGAAATAATCACTTGCGTAATAGAGGTTAGAATCATTATTAAAATTCCAATCAAAACCTAACCATTTGATATTATCTATAATTCCTTTTACGAACTCTTCATTTTCTTTTTCTGGATTTGTATCATCGAAACGTAGATGGCAAGCACCGTTATAATCTTTGGCTAAACCAAAATTTAAAAAAATACTTTTAGCATGCCCTATATGAAGATAACCATTTGGCTCAGGTGGAAACCTTGTTCGTATCTTTGCTTTATCAATTGACCCTTTGTTATGATGTGATTTATCACCAGGCTTACCATTCCATTTTTTTTCAGCAAAGCGATTACTCTCAATATTCTTTTCAATTACTGCTCGAATAAAGTTTGATGGTAATGTGTTTGTTGGTGAAGGATTTGTCATATTTAATGTGCATTTTACACTTAATCCCCTTCTTCTTTTTAAAAATTTAAATTAGATTTTAAGTATTTTACTTAGTACACACATGAAATTTGTATGGTACTTTATTGTTTGAACTAAATTATTAAGCTTATGTCATAAGTAAGTGCTTTTGAGGACGCTAATAAAAAATAACTAATATCTTTTCTTAGCATTCTTTAAATTTTTTAACTAGTATTTTTTAACAGGAGAGTTATATATGTTAGATCCAAATGATTTTGTCGGGGTAAGCTTCTGGCTTTTATCTGCGGCAATGGTAGCTGCAACGTTTTTTTTCTGGGTAGAAAGAGATAGAGCTGTAGGGAAATGGAAAACATCACTTACAGTTGCTGCAATGGTTACAGGTATAGCAGCAATTCACTATTTTTATATGAGAGGAATTTGGATAGATACAGGCGCTTCTCCAACAGTATTTAGGTATGTAGATTGGCTTTTAACAGTACCACTTCAGATTGTTGAGTTCTATCTAATCCTAGCTGCTATTGCAGTTGTCGCAATGTCAGTATTTTGGCGTCTACTTATTGCCTCAGTGGTTATGTTGGTTGCCGGTTATCTTGGCGAAGTTGGTACCGTAGGTTTATGGTCTGGCTTTACTGTAGGTATGATAGCTTGGTTATACATCATCTACGAAATATTCGTAGGCGAGGCTAGTAAAATAAGTGCAAGCAAGGGTACAGCAGCAAGTAAAAAAGCATTTAATGCTTTAAGACTTATTGTGACTGTTGGTTGGGCTATATATCCACTTGGATATTACCTCGGTTATACCGGTAGTGCAGATGCAGGTACTTTGAACTTAATTTATAACTTAGCTGATTTTGTTAATAAGATAGCATTCGGTGTAGTTATATGGGCTGCAGCAACATCAGGTTCAAAAGCTTAATAGAAGCTTTAGTGCTTGAATAAGGTAATTTAGAAAACGCGCCAAGAATGGCGCGTTTTTTTTTGAGGATACAAATTGGGAGATAAGATGCAGCTAGTAGATTTTAACTTAATATATAACTCGTTATCTTTTGCAATAGCAACATTTGGTGCAAGTACAGTTTTCTTTTTTGCACAGCGCTCGCAAGTCGCTCCAGCATATAAGACGGCTCTCACATTATCTGGTTTGGTGTGCCTAATTGCTTTCTATCATCACTTAAGAATGTTTGAAAGCTTCAATGATGCTTACACGTTATTATATGGTGAGGTCTTAGCATCGGGTACTCAATTTAATGTTGCTTACCGCTATGTTGGTTGGCTATTAACTGTTCCTTTGCTGTTACTTCAATTAGTGCTTGTCATGCGACTAAGTAAAGAGGAAACATATTCTAGAGGTACGAAACTAGTTTTCGCAGCAATATTTATGGTTATTTTAGGCTACTTGGGTGAAGGATCAGTTGCCTTAAGCCAACTAGGTGATCGTTGGATCTATTGGACACTAGCTATGATTCCATTTGCATATATTCTTTATAGTTTAGTTGAAGGCTTAGGCCCTTCAATATTAAAACAACCAAAAAATGTTCAAAGTTTAGTTAGCAATTCAAGATGGCTACTTATTATTTCATGGGCTTTTTATCCAGTCATATATTTATTTCCAATGATTAATCAAGAAGCTTCTTATGTAAGTATCCAAGTTGGTTATACAATAGCCGATGTATTATCAATTGGTATTTTTGGTGTAATGATCTATATGATTGCTCAACGTAAATCTGATATAGGCGCTTAAATCTTTTCATATTCTTAAAAAAAGCGGGTCTATACAGTACGTTTTTTTATGGTTAAATAATGTTATGAAGAAAAATTATTGGGATGAATCTTTTGTGCCCCCAGAAGCAGACGAATTTCTTGAAAAGGTAAAGAATGAATTTGCAAAAAGTTTTGATGTAGATGATAAGTTTCTTTCATCTTGGCTTACTCATCATGGCGAATCACAAGGTAAGTGGTTAAGATCAAGATTATCTTTAGCTACGGGTGGTTTATTAGGTTTATCAAGTCAAACGTATATCAATTGGGCAGTAGTCTGTGAATTAATTCATAGCGCATCCTTATTGCACGATGATGTATGTGATGAAGACTCACTTCGCAGAGGTCAGAGTAGTGTTTGGAAGGAATATGGTATTTCTGCAGCAATTTGTACAGGTGATTATCTAATTGCTGAATCTTTTAGAAAGATTACTGAAATTGAGCAGGGTTGGCATCAAACAATTTTATTAAAATTACTATCTTGTTCAGTTAAGGAGATAATTTTTGGACAATCTAAAGATATTAGTTTTGATACATTTGAAATGTCATGGCAGCAGTATATGAAAATGGCAATTAATAAAACCTCACCATTCATCGCGCTTCCAATGATGGGGATGTTTAAATGCCGGGAATGCTCAATTGATGAATGTGATGGACTGAAAGAAGCAACAAATTACTTGGGTTTATCTTATCAGTACTTAAACGATGTTGAGAATTTAGTAGGTATCAATCAAGAGATTTTTACTGATATTTATAAAAATCATCCAAATGGGATGCTGATTAAAATTATAGATAAGCTAGATCGAGAAAGTAAACTAAAAATAAAAGAAGATCCTAAATTGCTAATTAATCATATTGATAGAGAATCTTTTCAGGAGCAAAAAATCAATATAAATGATTTACTTGAAGATGCAAAACAACAATTTCATAGAGTCCCTGTAGTAGTCCAACCTGTTCTAAACTCAATTAAAGATGAGATCAATACAAGATTGGAAAGTCTAATGGTGGATAAGCAATGAAAAATGTAGCAATTATTGGAGGCGGTTTAGGTGGAATAGCATCAGCAATTCGCTTCAAAGCTAGAGGTTATGACGTAGCTATATACGAAAGATTAAATGAGCTTGGTGGTCGGGCGCAAAAATTTAGTAAAGATGGCTATCTTCATGACGCAGGCCCAACGGTTATAACTGCCCCATATTTGTTTAACGAATTATTTAGCCTTCTAGGCGAAGACATAAATAATTATGTAACTTTTCAGCCATTAGATCCTTGGTATCGATTTTATTTTAATGATGGAACAGAATTTGATTACGGCCCTGATAGAGAAAAAATGCTAGAAAGAATTGATCAAATATCCCCAAAAGATGTTGACGGTTATATAAAAATGCTTAAAAGGGCAGAGGTAATCTTTGAGCTGGGTTATGAAAAACTAGCTAGTGAGCCATTTAACAAAATTTATAAAATGCTAAGGTACGGACCAGATATTATAAGATTAGGCGGATATAAATCTGTTTATGGTTTTGTTTCAAAATATCTAGAACATCCTAATTTAAGACAGGCTTTTTCAATTCAGCCACTTTTGGTAGGAGGTAATCCTTTTACGACATCCTCAATTTATGCATTAATTCATGCATTAGAACAAAAGTGGGGTATATCATTTGTAATGGGAGGCACTAATCACCTTATTTTAGAATTAAGAAAATTAATGGAGAGACACGATATAAAAATTCATCTTAAACATGATGTTGATGAATTTATTACCAATAAAAATTCTATCCAAAGCGTTAAATTTTTAAATGGAAAAGAAATAAAGGCTGATATTGTTGTGAGCAACGCTGATCCAATCCAAGTTAATACTGAGTTTCTTAAAAACAGCAAAATATCATGGCACAACCAAATACTTAAAAGGTATGCCAAACATTCCATGGGGTTGTTTGTTTTATTTTTTGGCTCAAAAAAGCAATACAAAAATGTCGCACACCATACAATTTGGATGGGCCCTAGATATAAAGAATTATTAGAAGATATTTTTGATAAGCACCACTTAGCTGATGATTTCTCAATATACCTTCATAGACCTACAGCTACTGATTCGTCATTTGCACCTGCAGGGCACGATTCATACTATGCTTTGGTGCCAGTTCCGAATTTAAAAGGAAACTACAATTGGAATGAGATTAAAGAAGCCTTTTCTGAGAAGATATTAGCTTCATTAGATAAAACCATAATGCCCGGTATTTTAACAAATGCTGTTTCTAAATTTTGTATGACGCCATTAGATTTTAAAAATGATTATAGAACGCCCTATGGGAGTGGATTTTCAATTGCGCCAATACTAACTCAGTCGGCATGGTTTAGAACTCATAATCAAGATGATAAATATAAAAATCTATATTATGTAGGTGCAGGGACTCATCCAGGCGCTGGAATTCCTGGAGTTCTAAACTCAGCAAAAGTTGTCGACAACATAATTCATTCATGAAAAAGCAAGTCCAAATAATACAAAAATATGGCAAAACTTTCTATTGGGCATCTTTTTTTCTAGAAAAATCGATTAAATTAAGATTATTTTCAATATATGCTTTCTGCAGAAGAATAGATGATTTAGTAGATGGTAGTGAAAAAAACCAAAATATAAATTTTAAAGATAATTTCCATAAAAAAATAGAAGAGTTCGTAAATTTAGAGAAAAAGTTTTATCCAACAAAGGCGATAGTGAATCAATTCATGTTGGGACAGCAAAGTGATTTGTCGCATACCCAACCTAAATCACTTGATGAACTAATTGTTTATTGTTATAGAGTCGCTGGAATTGTTGGACTAATGGTTTGTGATGCATTAGAGGTAAATAATATTAAGATACGTCATTATGCAATTGATTTAGGAATTGCAATGCAATTGACGAACATATGTAGAGATATAAAAGAGGATGCAGCGATGGGTAGGATATATTTACCTCAGAATTTAGTTGGGAATTTAAGAGCAAATCAGGTGAATATTTCTAATAAGAAGACTTTTGAAAAAATTCAATCCTGTCAAAAGTCATTACTTATTCTAGCTGATAAGTATTACGCAAGCTCAGAAAATGCCATTCCATTCTTACCAGGTAAAACATCACTAGCCATTAGAGTTGCATCAAAACTCTATCAAGCTATTGGTAAAAAAATTATTAATAAAAAAATATCATATTTAGACAGCAGAGTATTTATTACCAAAATTGAAAAATTAAAGATAACCTTAATTAATATCCTCACTTCTAAAAAATCATATAATAAGTTATCTATTCATAATGCAGAATTACACAGTGCTATTCAGAATTTACCAGGAGTAAATAACAGTTGAGTAAAAGCTACGATATTGTCGTTATAGGAGCAGGGCTTTCAAGCTTAATGTTTTTATCTAGGTATATTCTTAAAAATAAAGATCAATCTATTCTATTAATTGAAAAAAGTATAAAAAAAAATATTAATCAGACCTTTTGTATCTGGCAGGGGCCTGATTTAATTGATATTAAAAAAATATACAATCTAAAGCCAAGACATGTGTGGAGAAAGATTGAAGTGTCATATGAAAATGATACTATTTGTAGGGATATCAGCCCATATTCATATGAATGCTTTGATGGGAAAGAGACCCTTAAGGAACTCCTAAATCAATGTAAAAATAAAATTTCAATTAAGCAAGGATTAGATGTAAGAAAAATTAAGAATAATAAAGGTTTAATTGAAGTTATCACTAAGAACGTTACTATAAAGACTAAGTATCTAATTGATAGTCGAAATAAAATTTCAAAAGAACAGTACGAATCACCACCAAGCCTTCAGCAGGCATTCGTTGGTAATGAAATTGTTTCTAAGAATGAACAATTTGATCCTGAAGTAATTAAATTAATGAACTTCTCTAACAATAAAAAAGAGGTTGAATTTACCTACACCCTTCCTTTTTCTAAAAAAAGTGCATTAGTTGAAACAACCTTTTTTTCGAAAAGACCTTCCTTGATTGATATTAAAAAATTGCAGAAAAAATTACTTAAAAGATATAAAAGTACTAAACTAATTAAAGAAGAAAGAGGAATCATCCCAATGATTCTTGATAGGGAATTTATAAATAATAATAATATACCGATTGGATTGTCTGCTGGGATGGCAAGACCATCTACAGGTTACTCAATGATGCGGATTGCTCAATGGGTCAAATCAATTGAATCAAAGAAAATTAAACAAGACAATATAAATGAGTTTCAATTTAAACCAAATAAACTATTAGAATGGTTCGATAGCATTTTCCTAACAGTATGTTATTTTTGGCCTCAAAAAGTACCAAACTTATTTATGAAATTGTTCAGTAATGCTGATATTAAATCAATTATTAGATTCATGTCTGATGCCCCAACCTTGAGTGACATCTTCTTGATAATCTTAAGTATGCCAAAAAAACTAATGATTCATGGCCTAATAAAAAAATATGTTAAATAAAGTTATTATTCATCAACAATTATTTATTTTATTTGCATCATTATTTTTATTTCTTAATTTATTTATAAGTTTTGAAGAGACCTATCTAAATTATTTAATCTGGATTGCTCTTTTTTTTGTGGGGACACTTGGAGTAAGTCATGGCGCATTAGATGGCAAATTGATATGGAAGGGTATAAATAAGAACCTTCAAAGGTTTATTTTATTTACTATATATTTGATATTAGTTTTATTTGGGTGGTTATTGTGGATTAATTTTCCAATAATAGGTCTAGTTATATTACTTATAATGTCAGTTTTTCATTTTGGCAATGCAGACTTAAAACTCCTTAATTTATCCGACATTAATATTAAGCTATCTTGGGGATTTACAATGACTTTTCTGCCTATGTTGTTTAAAAAAGACATAGTTGAATCTATTTTCTATAATTTAATTGGTATGAAGATACCCGAATCAATTGCTGCCGTTATTTATTGTGTTTTAATACTCAGTATTATTAGAATATATTGGGCTGTTATACAAAATATTCTTAAATCAAATATAAATATTAATTGGCATAAAAATAAAAATATATTATTTCTTTCTGAACTGACAGTGTTAGTTACTCTTTCATATTTTACTCATCCGTTTGTGTGGTTTGCTATCTACTTCTGTGGGCTTCATGGAGTTCGTTCTTTAATCGATTCAAAGTTTAATTGGAGTATTGATTTAAAATGGATATTTTTATTTACTTCGCCAGTGATACTTTTTATTGGGTTTACATATGGTGAATATTGGAATGCTGATTTTTATTCGATAATATTTCCTATTTTAGGGTCTTTGACTATCGCTCATATGTCACTACCTTCGCTAATCAAATTTATGAAAAGATAAGTAGGGTATGATTTATATTATTTTATTTAATTTATAATTTTGAATAAACTTTTATTTCCAATTCTTTCTATTTTAAGCGATGGTAAGTTTCACTCAGGTGAGGCTATAGCTAAAAATTTTAACGTGTCACGGGTATTGATATGGCAAGTGATAGCTGAAGCTCAGAAATTAGGTGTTGAGATATTTTCTGTGAGAGGCAAAGGTTACTCTTTATCACATTCAATCCAGTTACTAGATGAAGTAAAGATTAAACAATCTATTGGGGAAATGGCCAGCTGGCTTAATATAAAAGTTTTTGATGTCGTAGATTCGACTAATAATTTTTTAATGCAAGAAGCTCCAAAAGCTTATCCTCATGCTTCTTGTGTTGCTGCCAATATTCAAACAAGCGGAAAGGGAAGGCGGGGCCGTCAATGGCAATCATCTCTTGGTGAAAATCTTACCTTTTCATTTCTATGGAGATTTACTAAGGGAGCTGCTGCTCTATCTGGATTAAGTTTAGCTGTAGGTGTATCTTTAATTAGGAGTTTGAAGAAAATAAATGTTAATCAAGCATTACTCAAATGGCCCAATGATATTTTAGTTAAAGATGATAAAGGGTACAAAAAACTTGCAGGTATATTAATTGAATTACAAGGTGATATGGATGGACAAAGTGCAGCTATAATTGGCATAGGTATAAATCTAAAACTATCAAAAAACCAACTCGCTAAAATTGACCAACCAGCAATCGGTATTAATCAGTGTATAGATAATGAAGTTGATTCAAATGAGTTCCTGGGAATTATTATTAAAGATTTGACCGAAGTTCTTGCAAAATTTGAATCAAACAGTTTTGAACCTTTCAAAGACGAGTGGCAAAGTTACGATGCTTTTCAGGACCAGTCTATTTCAATAAGCTTAGGTGATGGCGGAATTATTTCTGGAAAAGAACATGGTGTAAATGATATGGGAGCCTTAGAAGTGATTACAGAAGATGGCATCAAAACTTTTTCATCTGGAGAAGTCTCAATGAGGAAAGTAGAATAATGTATTTATTAATCGATATTGGTAACACTAGAATTAAATGGCAACAACGTGATGATAAAGATATTTTACTAACAGATTCAATTCTTGTTGAAGAATTCATGGATATTGACTTCTCATCAATTAAATCTATTGATAAAATTATTGTTTCCAATGTTAATCATTCTGTTGTTTTAGATAAACTTAAAGAAATTTTATCAAAGTTTAAATGTCCGATTATTGAGACTAAACCTATCTCTAATGAATATTTAATTAATGATTATGAAGATCGTAAGACTTTAGGTATTGATCGATGGCTAACGGCATTAGGCGCATGGAAACTTTATCAGAGGCCTCTATTAGTAATTAATGCAGGAACAGCCATTACCATTGATTTGATTGAGTTGGATAGGGAGAGTAAGGCCCACTTTAAAGGCGGTATGATTTTACCTGGAGTAGCAATTAGTCTAGCTGTGTTAAATAACAGTACGAACTTAATTGATACTGAAATAGGCAAGAGCCATTATCCTAGTCTGAATACTAAAGATGCAGTGACTACTGGGATAATGACTAGTATTCAAGGTGCTATCAATCTTGTATGCAGAAAGTTACCATCAAGCCTACCAATTTTATTAACTGGTGGAGATGCTAGTTTAATCTTTGAACAAGCTGAAGACGATTGGAAATCAAGAATTAAATTAGAAGGTGATTTAATTTTTGAGGGGTTAATGCTTTATATATAAAAAAGCCCCATAAAAAAATTATGAGGCATTTTTAACTTACTTAAGGCCTTAATTAATTTTTATTTCTTCTTAATATATAAATCAGTAATTGTGCCTTCTTTTATTTCTGCTGCCATTGCCACTGATTCTGAAAGTGTTGGGTGAGGGTGGATAGATAAGCCAATATCATGAGCATCTGCACCCATTTCTATTGATAGAACTGTTTCTGCTATTAGCTCCCCTGCATTAGTCCCAACAATTCCAGCGCCGATGATTCTTTGTGTTTTTTTATCGAATATTAACTTTGTCATACCCTCGGTCCGGTTTGTTGAGATGGCTCTCCCACTAGCAGCCCAAGGAAATACTGATTTTTCTATTTCTAAATTTTGAGCTTTTGCTTCTTCTTCAGTAACCCCAGCCCATGCGATTTCTGGGTCTGTATAGGCGACTGATGGAATCGTCATGGCTTGAAATTCTACTTTTTCTCCGGCTATTACTTCTGCCGCTATTTTTCCTTCATGGGTGGCTTTGTGAGCTAGCATAGGTTGGCCAATAATGTCACCAATTGCATAGATATGGCCTACATTAGTCTTCATTTGTTTATTTGCTGCTATATAACCTTGCTCGTCGACATTAACACCAGCTTTTTCGGCGTCTATTTTATGACCATTAGGCTTTCTTCCCACCGATACTAATACTCGATCATACATCTCCTCTTTGGGCGCATTACCCCCTTCAAAATGAACCATAATTCCTTCTTTTTTTGCTTCAATTTTTGTAACTTTAGTTTCTAACCATATATTTTCGAAACGTTTTTCCATTCTTTTGTGTAGGGGTCTGACAATATCTCGATCACACCCTTGTATCAGCCCATCTGTTAATTCAACCACCGAGACAGAACTACCGAGTGCGTCATAAACTGTGCCCATTTCAAGCCCAATGATTCCACCTCCGACAATCAAAAGTTTTTTTGGGATATCTTTTAATTCCAGTGCACCCGTTGAATCCATAATGCGAGGATCATCTGGAGTTCCAGGAATTGATGTAGGCTGAGAGCCGGCAGCAATAATTGCTGAATCAAAACTAATTACCTTTGTACTTTTATCAGCCATGGTGACTTCAATTTGGTGTGGTGATAAAAATACACCTGTGCCTTCAACAATTTCAACATTTCTTTGTTTGGCCATTTGGGATAATCCCATAGTAAGCTTTTTAACAACCTTGTTTGATTTCCAGTTGCGCAATTGCTCTAAATCAATTTTAGGCTTACTAAATGTTACTCCATGATGTGCAGTATCTTCTGCATCAGTAATTACTTTTGCAGTATGAAGGAGTGCCTTAGAGGGAATACAACCTACATTCAAACAAACCCCACCAATAGTTGAATAACGCTCAATCAGGATAACTTTTTTACCTAAATCGGATGCTCGAAATGCTGCGGTGTAACCACCAGGACCCGAACCTAATACAGCAACTTCACAAATTAAATCTGGAGTTTTACTTTCTGTAGCTTGGGGCTTGGTATTTATAGACTCATCTTTGTGAGCTAACTCTTCTTTATTTTTAGCTTTTTTTTCTGGGATTTTTTCAGTTACACTCTCAGACGAGGTGATAGTTATAATTTCAATACCTTCTTTGACATGATCCCCAACCTTAACCCTAATTTCTTCTACAACACCTTCGAAGGGTGATGGAATATCCATCGACGCTTTTTCTGATTCCACGACAATTAAAGAATCTTCTTTTTTGATAGAATCACCAACTTTAACCATAACCTCGATTACTTCTACTGAATCAAAGCTACCAATATCTGGAATAGGGATGGGAATTAATTTCGTCATATTTTTATAGTAACAGACGCCTTACGTCAGATAACATCATCTCCAGGTGCCTTGTAAACCTTGCACCATCTGCACCATCCACGACTCTATGATCGTAAGACAAAGATAGCGGCAGAATTAATCTAGGCTCAAATTCTTTTTTATCTTTATTATAAATTGGCTGCATAGCTGAGCGAGATACACCTAATATAGCCACTTCAGGACAATTAATTATTGGCGTAAATTTTGTACCACCAATTCCACCAAGACTTGAAATTGAAAAAGTACCACCTTGCATTTCATCCATCTTTAACTTTCTTTCACGTGCTTTAGCAGAAAGCCTTATTAAATCTTCTGCAATCTCAAGGATATCTTTTTTTAGCGCATCTTTTACAACAGGAACAACTAATCCATCGGGTGTATCGCAAGCAAACCCGATATTATAATAATCTTTTAAGATTAAACTCTCACCATCCGGCGAGAGGGAGCTATTAAAAACTGGATAAGTTTTTAAAGCGCTAACACAGGCCTTAATTAAAAAAGCTAAAAGGGTAAGTTTAATTCCCTTTTTGTCAGCTTCTTTTTGCATATCTTTTCTAAAGATCTCAAGATCGGTAATGTCTGCATTATCAAATTGCGTTACGTGTGGAGCAGTTACCCAATTTCTGTGAAGGTTTGCCCCAGATATTTTTTTAATTTTTGAGAGCGGCTTTGTTTCAATCGATCCAAATTTAGAGAAATCAATATTTGGCATTGGAATTGGTGCAAATTGATTTCCCATGTTTTCTGAGCGAGGCTTGCTCATTTCGCCTTTCACATAGGCCTGAATATCTTCAATTAAAATTCTATTTTTTAGACCAGATCCATTTACAAAGCCTAAGTTAACACCCAGACTCCTTGCAAATTTTCTAGAAGAAGGCGATGCGTGAGATGGTTTGTCACTGCTAACTAAGTTACTTTCACCGATAGGGATAGGTTTGTGAGTTGGTTCTTTTTTAGCTGGCGGTTCTTGAGAAGCTCGCGAAGGTTGCGGTATTATTTTCTCTTCAGGATTTTTTACAGCTTGTTTTTCTTTGACTTTTTCTTCAGGGTTTTCTTGCGTTTCAAGTAAGCCATACACGAGACCCTCTTTAACCTTATCACCAACTTTTATTGTTAATTCTTTAATTATCCCTGATGCACTTGCAGGTATATCCATCGAAGCTTTTTCTGTCTCTAGAGTAACAAGAGGGTCATCTATTTTTATGCTATCACCAACACTTACCAACACCTCAATGACATCTACATCATCAAAGCTACCAATATCAGGGATTATAATTTCTTGTGTCGGCATAGTGACCTTAAATGGAAACCGGATTAGGTTTATTATTGTTCATTTTATATTTTCTTATTGCTTTCGTAAGTATTTCTATATCAATTTTTTTGCTATCAACTAAAGCTTTAAGTGCTGCAACAACTATGTAATATCTGTCCACCTCAAAGAAGCTTCTCAGAGCTTCACGACTATCTGAGCGTCCATACCCATCTGTCCCTAGAGAGACAAACTTATTGGGTATGAAGTTTGCAATCTGTTCCGCATATGACTTCATATAATCGGTTGAGGCAACAATAGGACTTTCTTGATCAGATATAATTTCTTGAATTATAGATATTTTTTGTTTTTTATCAGGGTTCAACATATTCCAGCGTTCATTATCTAGAGCCTCTCTTCTTAACTCAGTAAAACTTGTAACGCTATAAATATCGGCAGAAACATTCCATTCTGACTCCAGCATTTTTGCTGCTGCAATAACTTCCCTTAAAATAACACCGCTTCCCATAAGTTGGACTTTAGGTGCTTTTAATTTGCTTTCAGAAAACTTATAAATACCTTGGATAATATTTTTTTCAATATTTTTTGGCATTTCAGGATGTTGGTAATTTTCATTCATAACGGTGATGTAGTAATAAACATCTTCTTGGTTTTGGATCATTCGCTCAAGCCCATTTTGTATGATTACAGCTAATTCGTAAGCAAAGCATGGGTCATAAGATACACAATTAGGAATGGTTGCTGATATTAAGTGACTATGCCCATCTTCGTGTTGAAGCCCTTCGCCATTTAAGGTTGTCCTTCCAGCTGTTGCTCCTAATAAAAATCCACGCGCTCTCGAGTCGCCGGCAGCCCAAGCTAGATCGCCAATTCTTTGAAATCCAAACATTGAGTAAAAGATGTAAAAAGGAATGGTTTGAATTCCCGTTGTGCTATATGAGGTTGCAGCTGCAATCCATGAAGAAAATGAGCCCGCCTCATTGATTCCTTCCTCTAAAATTTGTCCATCTTTTTGTTCCTTGTAGAACATCACTTGATCAGAATCTTGTGGTTCGTATAGCTGACCAATTGATGAATAAATGCCGAGCTGTCTAAACATCCCCTCCATACCAAAGGTTCTAGCTTCATCAGGCACTATGGGGACTACATATTTACCAATTTCTTTATCTCGAACTAAGGTGCTTAAAATTCTCACAAATGCCATAGTAGTAGAAATTTCTCGTTCGCCAGAACTGGTTAGAACATTTGAGAATGCAGAAAGTGCTGGAACTTTAAGTGCATTTCCTTTACGCCTTCTTGCAGGCAAGTGACCACCTAAATTCTTTCTCCTTTCTTCCATGTATTGAATTTCTGGTGAATCAGCTGGTGGTTTGTAGAAAGATAAATTTTCAACTTCTTTGTCGCTAATAGGTAAATCAAATCGACTTCTAAATGCTTTTAAAGCTTCAACATCCATACTTTTTTGTTGATGTGTAATGTTTTGACCTTCACCAGCATCACCCATACCGTAACCTTTGACTGTTTTTGCTAAGACAACAGAAGGCTGTCCTTTATGTGAAGTGGCAGCGGCATATGCAGCATAAACTTTATGAGGGTCATGACCACCTCTATTCAATCTCCATATATCACTGTCTGACATAGCTGAGACCATTTCTCTTAACTCAGGATATTTTCCAAAGAAATGCTCCCTAGTGTAAGCACCACCCTTGGCTTTGAAATTTTGGTATTCTCCATCAACACATTCTTCCATACGCTTTTTAAGTAAGCCATCTTTATCCATTGCAAAGAGTGGGTCCCAATAAGAACCCCAAACTACTTTAAGCACATTCCATCCAGAACCCCTAAAATCAGATTCTAACTCCTGAATAATCTTTCCATTTCCTCTAACTGGCCCATCTAGCCTTTGAAGGTTACAATTCACAACAAAAATAAGGTTGTCTAAATTTTCTCTTGACGCTAAAGATATTGCACCAAGGGATTCTGGCTCATCCATCTCTCCGTCACCACAGAAAACCCAAACTTTCCTATCGGAAGTATCTGCGATGCCTCTATCATGAAGGTATTTAAGATAACGGGCTTGGTAAATACCCATAATTGGACCTAGACCCATCGATACAGTAGGAAACTGCCAAAATTCAGGCATCAGCCAAGGATGGGGGTAGCTGGATAAGCCACCACCATTTGTTTCCATTCTAAAGTTGTTGAGTTGATCCTCGTTAATTCTCCCCTCCAGGAAAGCTCTAGCGTAAATACCAGGAGAAGAATGGCCTTGAAAATATACTAAATCCCCACCAAAATCTTTATTAGCTCCGCGGAAAAAATGATTAAAGCCAACATCGTAGAGAGTAGCGGCAGATTGAAAGCTTGCAATATGGCCGCCAACGCCAGGGGATTTTGTATTAGCCCTCAACACGGTCATAACTGCATTCCAACGAATTAGAGCTCTAATCCTGCGTTCCATATCTGGATTACCAGGATGCTTTTGTTGAAGGTGAGATGGTATGGTATTTACATAGGCAGTAGTTGCTTTGTATGGAAGGTTTGAACCAGAACGACGGGCTTGATCGATCATCATTTCAATTAAAAAATGAGCTCGCTCTGTACCTTCAGTTTCAATAACTGAATTTAAAGACTCAATCCACTCCTGCGTTTCTTGTATATCGCTGTCTGGAAGCAAATCCATTTACATACTACCCCTATGAAATTTTTATTATCATTGAAATAATTCTAATTAATTATCTAAAAATTATTTAGAATTAATTTGGTGAATTGCAGTCTATTATTTAAACGTAAATAACATTAAACTAACTAAACTGTATTTTCGTGTTTTTAAAGAGTTTGGTCAAGTAGTATTTGATAATTTATTAAGTAAATATTTATCTTAAGTTATTGTTTATAATGAAACTTATAAGGTCATATATGATTACAAAAATTGAAAATAAAAATCAGCTTCCAACAGAGAATACAATTAAAAAAGTTTCTCACGGCATTTTCGTTATTGACGAGAACCAAAAAAAATTTCCGCTTCAAGAAATATTAGCGATAAAGCTTAAGCGAATTGGAAAGAAATTAAATGATTTAAAAAAAGTCCCAGTTATAACTGAGCTTCCAGACGGGGGAATCATTTGTTGGGCGATGGCATCAGATAACATTAATTTATTTCAATGCCATACATTACTAAGAAAGACATTAGCCTTGATTGTTAATGAAAAACCTATTGCCATTTCTATTATGTGCCAAGTGGAAGATAAACTTTCAAAATTATGGAGTGAAGCTGCAGTTTATGTAACGCTTTTAAATACTCAAAATCTTCCTTCACATAAAAAAAATAATAAAAATATACAATTAAATAAGCTTACTCTTTATGGGACTGACCCCCTTATTGATCTAAAGGCTATTTCAGCAACTGTAGTTGGCAACACCTTAACACGTGAGTTAACAATAACACCTCCAAATGAACTAACTCCTTCCATCTATAGAGGAAAAATTAAGAAATTAGCAAAACAAAATAAATGGAAGTTGCAGGAATACCCTATGGCAAAATTAAAGAAAATGGGTGCAGGTGCATTCTTTGCAGTTGGACAGGGTTCTGAGCCACAAGATGCTGCAATTGTTAATTTAAGATACGAACCCAAAGGAGCGACAGAAACTATTTCACTAGTTGGTAAGGGGATATGTTTTGACACAGGCGGCCATAATTTAAAGCCAGCGAAATATATGAATGGCATGCATGAAGATATGAATGGTTCAGCGGTCGTTTTAGGAATACTTCAGGCGGCTACATTAGCTAACTTACCTGTAAAATTAGATTGTTGGCTGGCTATTGCTCAAAATCATATAGGACCTAAGGCCTACAAGCAGAATGATGTTGTTAGGGCATTAAATGGAGTGACTATTGAAATTGTTCATACTGATGCAGAGGGTAGAATGGTATTGGCTGACACTTTAACTTTAGCTTCTAGAAAAAAACCGAAAGCTATTATTGATTTTGCTACTTTAACTGGATGTATGCATGTAGCCATGGGAGATCGATATAGTGGGGCAATTAGTAATCGGCCAGAATTATCCTGTATGGCAATTGGGGCAGGTGCGGAAGCCGGAGAGAGAATTGCTGGATTCCCTTACGATGAAGATTATGAAGAAGATCTTGAAAGTAAAATTGCGGACATAAAGCAATGCAATTTAGAAGGAGGTCCTGACCATATTCATGCCGCTAGATTTCTAGGAAGATTCGTAGAAAATAATGTCCCATGGGTTCATATTGATCTATCTTCAAGTAATCGAAAAGGAGGCCTAGGCGCTGTATCGAGTGACGTAAATGGTTTTGGAGTTAACTTTGGATTAAAGATGGTCCACCAAATAATGAAATTAAGATTTAAGATTTAAACCCTCGTAGTTCAACGGATAGAATAGGAGTTTCCTAAACTCTAGATACAAGTTCGATTCTTGTCGAGGGTACCATAATAGGGGGACAATTCTTTAAACTTGGAATTAGATTAATTATTTATTAAAGTAAATTTGTCTATTATTAGGCAGCCGTTTTCTTCCATGCATGGCCAATCAGACATGCGCCCACATGAGTTTAGGGTGATACTACTTCGTTTTGCGCAATATTGCTTACCTTCAATCTCTTTATAACTTCTACATTCTTTAGTTACTGTCAAACTTTCTACTGTTATTATTTTTTTGGTTTTTGATGGGATTTCTGCAGAAAGTATATTTTGATAAGAAGCGAAGAGTAAAAGAAAAATTACCTTCTTCATTTAAATTTTTATAGTAAATTTACAACTAGTTTTTTTACCAAAAAATGAATCATTACAGTCGGGAACAGATAGCGCTTCTTTAACTGCAGTTCTTGGCGCCATTTTAAGAATAAATAACTTAATTAAATCTTTCATAAACTTAATACATCTAGTAGTTTATCTTTTTATTGATCTAAGCTTGGCTCAGTTACTTCTAAAATTGATGTCACAGGGTCAGCACCCATCTTAACTGCTTGACCAACGCCACCTGCAGTTCCTAAGTCAACACTCACAGAATCGGTTAACTTAAACTCTAAACTAAATTGTGATGATTTGGTTACTACTTTTTGGTTTGTCCATTCGACCACCCAAAGCATTTTAGTACCGTCTGTACAAGCAGTGGCCGCAGTCTCATCAGTTTTTAATATTTTTCCTTCAGCTGTTCCATTAGACATAGTTCGACCAGTTCCGCTATTCCAGTATCCATCCCAATTAGAACAGGCATTGCTGAAAACGTTAATCACTTCGTAGCTAAACCCAGGATCAGCATCTGCAGCTGTTCCACATTCGAGGACATTAGTTGAAGGTGCATTATCTGTGGCAGTTGCATCATGAGTGTTTGTTGTATTATTAACAGTTTCATTTGTATAATTAGTCACCTTATCCGCAATAGACCAACAAGTTGTTCCTGTGCCAGTTAAACCTCTAAGTGCTTCAGTAAATGTTTCTGTATGCTTAATACCGAATCTGTTAGACATAACCCCGACCATATGAGTATAAGTGCCTGGTGGAATATCAAAATCACCTGTCGGAAGACTGCCCTCGTTTGGCATCTTTATAACATGATCAATGCCATCAGGATTGTCAAGCATGAAAGAGCATGAAGAAAAATTTGGATTACCAGCAGCATTCATTGGGTCGGCAGTACAGATACCCATTTTAAAGAATTTTATTAAGTAATTGTCAGGTATTTCACTACATTGATCCCCCGCGCTTGTCATATTGTTTCCACCATCAGCATCAGTAATAATTGCCCCTGCTGCATCTCTTGTGCAAGCTGCTTGGGCCGGATTGGCCATTAAAATTGCCAGTATGAGTAATAGTAAAGTTGTTGTTATTCTAATAGTCATAACCACTAAAATCCTTTCACTGTGACAGTTGAGCTTTTCATTTGTTTGTAAATTTTATTCTCTCTTCTTACCTTCTTGAGGCGTTGACCCTCCATGCTGGCCATTTTGTAAGCATAACTTGTAAATATTGGCGCTTTCTCTTTTTTGAATGCTTGAATTAAATCATATTCAAATTTAACAAAGTTGTTAGTTGGTTCATCAGATGAGTATTGTCTATGACCAGCTTCAATTGCAAGCCCAGGAATAACTGGCACCTCAGCCCGGAACGAAAGATCATTTCCTATTGAGTCTTTTACTCCAGGTGTCTCGCTATGCCATTTAAATGCCCTTGCATAGAATGTAGCCCAGTTCATGTAGGGGAGAGGGATACCAATTTCAAGATCAAGACCACCTAAAGCATGTTCTTTCAAGTTATTATCCCCAGCCTGCCAGCCAGTAGTGGCCCAATACCTATTAAAGTTGACTTCGCCTACAGTAGTTCTTGCCTCTAGTCCTAAGCTTGCTCTTCCATGTCGGTAAGGAAATTCTTGGTCATAAAAAGTATTTACGCCAAGTAGCAATTTATCATCAGCCATCAGGCGCCGATATCCCAAACCTAGATTTAAGGTTGCCCGACCTGCATTAACAAACATGCTTCCTTGGGTAAACCATGTATTTTTAATATCATCAGGATCAGAAAGGCCTTTTACTACGAGTATGCTTGCACTTGAAAGATCATCTGGGGAGTCAATACTTAATTCGAAAACATCAAAATATTTTTCAAGGTAGGAAGATGCGATACCAACAGCTTCATCTTTAACAGCCTTCTTTACTGTGTCCTTAACTTTATCTGCATCAACCGAATTTACTTGAGTTGTGAATAAAACCAGTGCGAAGAATAAATATTTCGTTATAAAATTCATGAACTGATTATAAATGCACATACTTAAAAATTCAACATTTTAATCAGTCTAAATACAATTTTGTTGTTATTTAGCCACAAAATAATCACAATTCAAATAGAACATAAACTTTAAATGTAAAGTTATATTTCTTGCTTTATTTTGGAATTATCGAGCATCAACTTTCTTGATGAGGGCGACTCTAAGCTAATTTTACCAATCACTCCGTTACGATAATCATTAATAAAAGTAACCGCTGCTTTGAGAAGGTTGGCTTTACCACCTTTGATAATAAAATTTCTTGCTTTAGCGATATGCCCAAGAAACTCTTCATCACTTGGAATAGGGGTCCTAAAGCCATATTGAGTTATTAATGATTCTGGATACCTCTCTTTAAGAGTGTCACTTAAGATTAATGCAGTCTCAATTTCATCATAAGCGTTAATTCCGATTGAGTGTGAGGCAGCTAAAAAAATACCATCTAATTCGTTTGTAATTTTTGGCCACATCATTCCAGGCGTGTCAGTGAGTATCATTCGACTATTTATTTCAATTCTTTGCTGCATTTTGGTAACTGCCGGGACATTGCCAACTTTTGCAATTTTCTTATTTTTTAAGGCATTAATAATAGTTGATTTGCCTACGTTCGGCACCCCCATAATTAACATTCTAAGTGGCTTAACAGAAGTTCCTCTATGAGGGGCTAATTTCTCGCAATTTAGCAATACTTCTTTAACATCATTTGTTTTTTTTGCTGACAAACTAATCGCATTAGTTTTTGGTTGGGAGTTGAAATATTTTATCCATTGCTCAGTTATTTTCGGATCTGCTAAGTCTGCTTTATTAAGAACCTTTAGGTGGGGCCTTTGGCGAGCTGTCCGAATTGATTCAATCATTGGGTTAATAGAACTGCCAGGGATTCTGGCATCTAAGACCTCAATAATTACATCATGAAATTCCATAGCCTCTTCTGCTTTTCTTTTGGCTGCAGTCATGTGTCCTGGATACCACTGAATACTCATTGAATCATTCCTAATATAAGTTTTTATTTAAAATATTATGTAATTATGACCTATTAAAGATTAAGGTAAACTATTGGGATGCAAAAGCTAGAAGATATCAAACCTGAGCAATCAATTGAATTATTGAAATCACTTCACATTCTAACTCGTGATGGCAAAATTAATCAGGATTCTCGAAGAAAGTTAAAACAGGTTTATCATTTATATAATTTTATTGAGCCCATTTTAGAGGCAATTAAAAAAGAGGATGAGAAATTCTTAATTGTTGACCACGGTTGTGGAAAGTCTTATTTAGGTTTTATTTTGTACGATCTTTTTATTAAAAATACATTGGGATCTGTCACTGGCATTGATTCAAGAAATGAATTAGTTGAGAATACAAAAAATTTAGCTCGTCAATTAAAGTTTGAACGTATGTCATTTATTAATTCTGATATATCAGACTCCAAGGATTTAATTCTTGGCGATGTAAATATGGTGACCGCACTTCATGCATGCGACACAGCAACTGATGATGCCATTCATTTTGGATTAGAAAGAAAAGCTAAATATATGTTGCTAGTACCTTGCTGTCAGGCAGAAATTTCTAAGCATTTAAGGAGTAATAAATCCCAGTCTTTAAAAAAACCATTAGCAGAGCTTTGGAGGCATGGAATTCATACAATAGAAATGGGTAGTCATCTAACCAATGTATTGCGTTGTTTATTATTAGAATCTCAGGGCTATAAAGTTACAGTGACTGAGTTAGTGGGGTGGGAACACTCAATGAAAAATGAATTAATAATTGCAGAATATATTGGGTCTAAAAAAGGTAATGCGATTGAAAGAATTGATAATATATTAGAAGAGTTTAATTTACAGACTCTAAAACCAAGATTTAATTTTAATTAAAAAAATTGAGCTCAATTGTGAAATTTTTTTTGGTAGTATTCAGATTAATTTAAACTCTATTTCTTAATGCAAAACACAATTATAAAAAATATCAAATTTCCTGAAGGGCTTCCAGTAAGTCAGAGAGTTGAAGATATAAAAAAAGCCATTACAAATAATTCAATTATCATTATTTGTGGAGAAACTGGTTCTGGAAAGACTACACAGCTGCCAAAAATTTGTTTAGCCCTTGGTCGTGGAGTTAAAAAAATTATTGGCCATACTCAACCTAGGAGAATTGCAGCTCGCTCGGTAGCTACTAGGATATCTGAGGAATTACAAACCAATGTCGGAGACTTGGTAGGCTATAAGGTAAGGTTTACCGATAAGGTATCTAAACTTTCATCCATTAAAGTGATGACTGATGGTATTTTATTAGCTGAAACCCAAAATGATCCTTTACTAAAAATATATGATACTTTGATTATTGATGAAGCTCATGAGCGAAGTTTAAATATTGATTTTTTGCTTGGGTACATAAAAAATATATTACCAAAGCGTCCAGATCTAAAAATTATTATTACAAGTGCGACGATTGATGTAGATAAGTTTTCATCTCATTTTAATGATGCGCCGATTATTCAAGTTTCAGGCCGAACATTTCCTGTTGAAATTTTATATAAACCTCTAAGGAAAAAAACTAATGAGGATTTAGAAGATATTGAAGATGCAGTCTTGTCGGCAATTCATGATTTAGACAAACAGACGGGAGATATTTTAATCTTTTTGCCTGGCGAAAGAGATATTCATGACACTAAAAGATTTTTATCTGATCAGCTAGGCAGTCAATTTGAGATTTTACCTTTGTATTCTAGACTTGCTATCAAAGAGCAGCAAAAAATATTTAAAACCAGTGGGATTAGACGCATTATTCTAACGACTAATATTGCAGAAACCTCTTTAACAGTTCCTGGCATTAAGTATGTAATTGATGTTGGGCTCGCAAGAATTGTTCGCTATAGCCCGAGATTGAAGATAGAGCAATTATTGATTGAAAAAATTTCACAAGCCTCAGCAAACCAAAGGGCAGGAAGGTGTGGGCGAGTTGCTCCAGGAATATGTATTAGACTTTATGAAGAAGAGGACTTTCAGGGGCGACCTCAATTTACAGACCCTGAAATAATGAGAACTTCTTTAGCTTCCGTTATTCTTAAAATGTCCTCGCTAAATTTAGGAGCTGTGGACCAATTTCCTTTTTTGCAGCCCCCCATTTATAAGTTCATTCAAGATGGCTACCAATTATTAAATGAATTAGGTGCTGTTGATAATGAAAATAAAATTTTACCTTTAGGGAGGCAGCTTGCAAAAATGCCACTTGATCCGTCTTTAGGGCGAATTTTAATAGAATCAAAAAAACAAAATTGTGTGAAAGAGGTTTTAGTGATTATAAGTGCTTTGAGTATTTCAGATCCAAGGGAGCGGCCTTTTGATAAGTCAGACCAGGCTGATAAAGCCCATCTTATATTTCATGATCCAGAATCTGGATTTTTAAGTTTATTAAGGTTATGGATTCTATTTAAAAAAGAAGCAAAAAATCAGAAAAGTAGATCGCTAAGAATATTTTGTGAAAAGTATTTCTTATCTTTCAACAGAATGCGAGAGTGGCAAGAACTTTATAAACAACTTTTACAGATGTCAGAAGATTTAGATTATAAAATTAGCAACCAAGATGCAAATTACGAACAAATCCATTTATCATTTTTATCAGGATTATTAGGAAATATTGGTTTTAAAGATTCGGAGGGTTATGAATACCTTGGGACACGTGGCATTAAATTTTTGATTGGTCCTAAACTATTCCGTAATAAAAATTATAAGTGGGTTATGGCTGCTGAAATTATTGATACAGGAAAGCTTTATGCTCAATGCATTGCAAAAATTGATATTAAATGGGTTGAGAAATTAGCTTTTCATCTGGCTGACTTTGAATATAGTAATCCAAGATGGAATAAAAAATTAGGGCGAGTGGATGCCACTCAAAAGATATTACTTTACGGATTAATTATTAACCCAGGTAAGACTATTCATTATGGCTCAGTCAACCTTTCAGAATCTAGGCAAATATTTATTAGGTCGGGCTTGGTCGAGATGGAGTATGAAAGCGAGGCTCCTTTTTGGAAGCACAATTTAGATTTAATTGATGAGATTGAAAAATTAGAACACAAGTCTCGACGTCAGGATATTTTAATTAATCAAGATGTCCTTTATCAATTTTATGAAAACAAAATTAGTACAGATATTATGAATGCAGCGGGTTTTGAGTTTTGGAGGAAAAGTGTTGAACAAAAAGATCCTAATTTTTTATTTCTGAGTAAAGAGTATTTAATGCAAAAAAGTGCTGATCAAATCGATAATATTCAGTATCCAGATAGACTCAAAGTAAATGAAATACCTGTGACACTTAAATATCGTTTTGAGCCTAGTCATCCAAATGACGGACTAACTGCTACTTTTTCATATTCTGCATTAAGTCGGATGAATAAGGAGTCAATGGATTGGCTTGTTCCTGGAATGATTCGTGAAAAAGTCTCAACTTTAATTAAAGCTCTACCAAAACCATTACGAACTCAGTTGGGTCCGGTACAAAAATTAGTAACAGAATTTTTATCAAAAGCCGATTATGAGGTTAACTTTAATGATGCTTTAACAAGTTTTATTAGGAACAAAACAAAGACTTCTTTTCGAGTTGAAAATGAATTGATTGATACTTTACCCAATCATTTAAAAATTAATTATGAAATTATTGATGAAAAAGGTTATGAAATAGATTCTTCAAGAGATTTATTAACCCTCCAACAAGAAAATAAAGAAAGAATTTCAGAGGTGATTGAAGAGGTTGCTTTCGATATTGAAAAAGAAAATTTAACTTATTGGCCAGATTTTGAAATTCCAGAGACTGTTGAGAAAGTTTGGCATGGAGAAACTGTTAGGGGATTTCCATCCCTAATCAGCGAGAATAATTTTGTAAACTTAAAAGTGCTAGACAATTCTGGCGATGCTTTAATTAATCATTATGAGGGAGTAAAAACTCTAATTCAGCTACAAATGAAAGATCGAGTTAAGGATTTAAAAAATTTCCCCCCACAATTCGATAGTTTTGCGTTGCAACTTAGAACTCACATTAAACCCGATTCATTAAAAGAGAATTTTTTTGATGTTGTTATGGATGAATCTATGGCTTGGGAAAAATCAATTCCAAGAACGCAAGAATCATTTGATGAGCTAGTTAGCTTTGCAAAAAATAAAATAGGCAAAGTTGTAGTAGAGCATTCCAATATTATGGTTGAGGTAGCTAACTCGTATCAGGAATTATCACTTTTAATTAATCGTATGAATTTTTTACCGAAAACATTAGTAGATGATGTAGAAGAACAATTAGAAATTTTACTTCCGCCCTATGAGAAACCTTTATTTTTATTCGAACAGTTTAAAAACTACCCAAGATTTCTTTTAGCAATGAAAATACGAATTGAAAAATATAGCCAACGTCAAAACAAAGATCAAAATCTTTTTAGAGATGTCAATCGATTGCAGACAAAATGGATTGAAAAAGTAAGTGCATTTGTAGAGTCAGATTTTGAAATACCTAAGGCTTATATTGATTTTCAATGGGCGATGCAAGAATTAAGAGTTTCTTTATTTGCTCAGGAGTTGAAAACACCTTACCCTATTTCTATCAAGAGACTTGAGAAAAAATGGACTGACCTAATTAATCAATAAATGATATTAATAAAAAAACTTATAGGGAAATTTTTTTTGGAAGATGAAGCACTAACTACTTTAAATAAATTTGAAGATATGCAGGTTGAAGTAAGCGAGCAGGATGGGGTTATTTCCATGCATATAGGTTCGGCAACTATTCAAAGCTCAATGCGAACTGACAACCCTTTTCACTTAGAACTTGACTATACTCAAGCCATGTCAATGGCTTCATTATTCTTGGATAACCCTAAAGAAATTTTATGTATTGGCCTCGGGGGAGGCACGATGCCTAAATTCTTTTATAGATTATTTGCTAAAGCAAAATTAACAGTTTTAGAGCTCAATCCAAAAGTAATACAAATTGCAAAACATTTTTTTAAATTACCTTCATCAAAAAGATTTAATATTCTTCAGGGCGACGGTATTCAATATATAAAAAAAATAGATAAGAAATATGATTTACTTATCTCAGATGCTTTCGAGGATTATGGACTTCCAGAAGAGTTTTGTACTATTTCTTATTTTGAATCATGTAGAAATGTATTATCAGAAAAAGGTGTTTTTATGATTAATCTTTGGGGCTCTGACCCTAAAACTCCGATGTATAGAGACCGCATTAGTTTGGTTTTTGACCGGCAAGTTCTTTATACTGAATCTAGTAAACCAGGCAATGTTATTGTCTTTGGCTTTAATGAAAAAAATGCTGAATACCAAATTGATATTTTAAGAAAAAAAATAAAGTCTTTAGAAGTGAATTGCGAACTCGATTTAATGTTATATTTCAGCCGACTGATTAAAAATAACAAACGAGGCAACTCAAATCAAGTTCGCTTCCATTAGGAAATAGATTGAAATTACAATACTTTGCATCATGCCCAAGAGGTTTAGAATCGATTTTATCGGATGAATTAGAATCTTTGGGGGCTGTAGAAATTAAAATTGTTGACGGTGGGGTTAAGTTCGAATCAACAACTGAAATTATGTATAGAGCAAACCTGACTAGTCGAATTGCAACAAGGATTCTTTGTCGGGTTGCGAATGGTAATTATAAAACTGAAGATGACCTTTATAACGCTGCACTTAATGTGAAATGGGCAAATTTATTTAATGTATCTCATGGAATTAAGGTTAGTACTACAGGAGTTAAGTGCCCATTAAAAAGTCTTGATTTTATGACTCTAAGAATTAAAGATGCAGTTTGTGACCAGTTCCGAAGTCAAGTTAATGCTCGACCCAATGTCGAGATTAGAGACCCAGATATTAGAATCCATCTTTACCTTGAAGCTGATTATTTTGATTTATATATCGATACATCAGGACAGCCACTCTACCAAAGGGGATTTAGAAAATCTAGTGTTGAAGCCCCAATAAGGGAAAATCTAGCAGCAGGTATATTGGCTTTAAGCGGTTGGAAGCCTGGGGACACTTTATTAGATCCAATGTGTGGCAGTGGCACATTTTTAATTGAAGCTGCAATGATTGCATTGAATAAAGCACCAGGACTTAAAAGAAATTTTGGTTTTGAGCATTGGAAAGATTTTGATTCTGTACTTTTTAAGAATATTAAATCTGAATACCAAGCGCAAATTAAACCTCTAGTTTTTTCCCATATTTATGGATCAGATGAGGATTTAAGAGCTATTCGAGTCACTAAAGGTAATCTTGAGGAAGCTGGTTTAAAAACTGCTGTAGAATTAAGTCGTAAAAGTTTTAATGATATTGTAGCCCCTGCAAAAGAAGGTGTCTTGATTACCAATCCACCATATGGAGTTAGAATTGGTGAAGATGAAGATTTAGCCAGAGCATACCCATTATGGGCATCAACAATGAAGCAAAAACTTTCTGGTTGGCGTACTTATTTTTTAACTAGCGATTTAAGAATGCCAAAGTTAATGCGCCTTTCCCCAAGTAAAAAGACACCATTATATAACGGTGCCTTAGATTGTAGATTATTTGAAATTAAAATGGTTGCTGGTAGCAACAGAACTTAAATTATTTTAAAACGCTTAATGCTGCATCATAATTTGGTTCTTCAGCAATATCAGCAGCTAATTCAGAATGAATAACCTTATTTGATTCATCAAGAACTATTACCGCTCGAGTTGTAAGACCTTGAAGTGAGCTATCTAAAATTGCTACACCATAATCCGTTGAGAATTTTTCAATACCCCTAAAAGCTGATAGTGTTTCAACATTTTCAGTACCTTCAGCGCCACAAAACCTTTTTTGAGCGAAAGGAAGGTCGGCGGATATACATAGAACAACTGTGTTACTTAAATTAGCCG
Source organism: uncultured Methylophilaceae bacterium (assembly GCA_905618945.1). GTDB lineage: Bacteria > Pseudomonadota > Gammaproteobacteria > Burkholderiales > Methylophilaceae > BACL14. The sequence goes on along the minus strand of CAJQTF010000013.1, from coordinate 23,797 downwards.
CTTCATCATTAAATCGTTTGACTGAAAGTGCGCAAGTGGGTGTATCGATACTTGGAAATATATTTAGAATTTTTCTTTTTGAACCAAAGCTAGCTAAATTAACATCCTCTCGTTTGCTATTTGCCAAACTAAAATCTTTTACAGTTTCCCCTATCGCAGGAAATTGACCTCCAATACTCACTGGACCACCTTTTACAGTTACTTGACTCATGCTTCTCTCCTTGTTATTAAAAAATATATATATAAATAAATTAGTATTTCTATCTATTCTAACAAAGCTTCTAAGGTAAAATAATTTATATGCAGAAATTAGATAAATCTCATTATATCCATCTTCGCTGTCATAGCGAGTTTTCAATCACAGACGGTATAGTGAAAATTGGAGATTATGTAGAGCGGGCAGCTGATAAAAATATGCCAGCAATTGCTTTAACTGATTTAAGTAATCTATTTGGAGCTGTTAAGTTTTTCAAAAAAGCATCAAAAGAAAGTATAAAGCCCATAATTGGTTGCGATCTTTGGCTTGAGAATGAAGTCAAGAGGGATGAACCTTACCGAATTCTAGCGCTTTGTAAAACTAGGGAGGGATATGAAAATCTTTCTAAATTACTCTCCAAGGCTTATTTAGAAAATCAATATCGTGAGCGTGTCGAGATAAAAAAATCTTGGTTGCTGAATGAATTCAATAAGGATTTAATAATATTATCTGGCGCAACTTCCGGTGATATTGGTCAACTCATACTTCAAGACAAATTAGAGCAGGCAAAACATGCACTAAACCAGTGGAAAAATTCGTTTGGCGATAGGTTTTATATTGAAGTGCAGAGACACGGCCAAGGCGAACTAAGAGATCAGCAAGAACGTTACATCAAACAAGTGCTCCATTTTGCCATTGATTATAAGACTCCAGTAGTAGCCACTCATCCTATTCAGTTCATGAAGGAAGATGATTTTAGGGCACATGAATCAAAATCCTGTATTTCTGAAGGCTTTGTTCTAGGAGACAGGAGAAGACCAAAATCATTCACTTCTGACCAGTATTGTAAAGATGAAGCTGAGATGGTCGAATTATTTTCAGATATACCATCAGCATTACAAAATTCTGTTTCTATCGCATATCGATGTAATTTTAGTTTTGACCTGGGAAAAAATTACTTACCTAATTTTCCAACACCAAATAATATTAAGATTGACAATTACTTATTGACCGAAGCAGAAGATGGGTTAAAAAAAAGACTGAGAGTACTTTTTTTGGATAAAGCTATTCACAAACAAAAAAAAATTGAGTATGAAGAGCGTTTGAATTTTGAAGTAGGCGTCATTAATCAAATGGGTTATGCCGGTTATTTTTTAATTGTTGCTGATTTTATTAATTGGGCAAAAGTAAATAAGATTCCAGTGGGCCCTGGAAGGGGTTCGGGTGCAGGTTCGGTTGTAGCATATAGCTTGGGCATTACTGATCTTGATCCTATAGAGTACAACCTCCTTTTTGAAAGATTTCTTAATCCAGACCGAGTTTCTATGCCCGATTTTGATATTGATTTCTGTATGGAAGGTAGGGATAAGGTTATTGACTACGTTAAACAAAAATATGGATCTAGTTCAGTTTCACAAATAGTTACTTTTGGCACAATGGCGGCAAGAGCTGCGATTGGTGATGTTGGGAGAGTCCTTCAATTATCATTTCCTTTTGTTCAAGAAATTGCAAAATTAATACCAAATGAATTAGGTATCACTTTGAAATCGGCAATAGAACAAGAGCCAAGAATCAAAGAAAGAATTGCAAATGAAGAAGAGGTTAAAGAGCTATTTGATTTAGCTATGCGACTCGAAGGCTTAGTTCGAAACGTTAGCATGCACGCGGGTGGAGTTTTAATTGCCCCTACTGAGATTTCTGCTTTTTCACCTATTTATTGTCAGCCTGACGGGGAGGGGGTAATTAGTCAGTTTGATAAGTATGATGTCGAATCTGTTGGATTAGTAAAATTTGATTTCTTAGGTTTACGTACTTTGACTATTATTGATATGGCTTTAAAAAATGCAAACCATATCCTTAATGAGAATAATCTCAGTCCTCTTGATTTGAATGAAATTCCTATTAATGATGAAGCTACATTCAATCTCTTAAAAAGCTCAAATACTACAGCTGTATTTCAATTGGAATCCAGTGGTATGAAAGATATGTTGAAGCAAGCAAAGCCTGATTGTTTTGAAGATATTATTGCTTTAGTTGCTCTTTATAGGCCGGGCCCTATGGATTTAATTCCAGAATTCTGTAGAAGAAAGCTTGGGCAACAAAAAGTAACTTATCCTCATCCCGCAACAGAATCCATCTTAAAAGAAACATATGGCATTGCTGTATACCAAGAGCAAGTAATGCAAATTGCTCAAGCAGTGGCAGGTTACAGCCTAGGCAGTGCCGACCTCTTGAGAAGAGCTATGGGTAAAAAAGATAAAGAAGAAATGGATGCCCAGCGTACAGACTTTGTAAGCGGCTCACTTAAAAATAAATTAAATGAAAGACAAGCTAATGAGCTATTCGATTTATTAGAGAAGTTTGCTGGTTATGGATTTAACAAGTCTCATGCTGCAGCATATGCAAAAATAGCATACCAAACAGCTTATTTAAAAGCACACCATGCATCTTCTTTTTTGGCGGCTTCAATGTCAGCAGATATGAATAATACAGATAATATTCATCTTTTATTTGACGATTGTAAAATTAATAACGTTGAATTATTACCACCAGATGTTAATAAAAGTTCTTATAAGTTTATTCCATTAAATAATAATCAAATTCTTTATGGATTAGGAGCTATAAAAGGCTCAGGCGATTCATCAATTGATCTTATATTGGCCGAGCGGAAAAATAACGGCCCTTATAGGTCGCTTTTTGATTTCACTTCAAGACTTGACCTAACAAAAGTAAATCGACGCGTAGTCGAATCATTGGTCCGCTCAGGAGCATTCGACAAAATAGAGCCTAATAGAGCATCTTTATTGGCTAGTGTTAATTTAGCAATTAAAATGGCGGAACAAAGTAAAAACGAAGCAGGACAAGCGGGATTATTTGGAGGCTCCGATATTGAAGCTATAAAACTAGTTGAAATGAATCCATGGGAAGAAAAAAATCAACTTTTAGAAGAAAAAGTAGCATTAGGGTTTTATTTTAGTGGACATCTTTTTTCATATTATAAAAAAATAATTAAAAGCTTTATATCAACCAAATTATCTGAATTAAAACCTCGCCAAGAAAGTTATTTGATTGCAGGCATTATCTCATCTGTTAAGTATAGGCAATCATCAAGAGGTAAAATTGCGATTATTACTATAGATGATGGAGAGGGAAGGATTGATGCTCTTTTGGGAAATAATTTACTGACGCAATCTTATAATTTAATAAAAGATGATGAATTGATAATTATTGAAGGTCGGGTGAGTGTTGATGATTATAGTGGTGGTAATCGATTGAGTGCCATCAAGGTTTATGATTTGATAACATTCCAAAGCTTAAAAGCAAATTTATTGAAGATATCTTTAAATGGCCAGGCAGATGCTTCTAAACTTAAGCAACTACTTAAACCTTATTGCGATTTAAATACTACTCATAAGAAGTGTAAGGTTAAAATTGAATACCAAAACACTCAAGGGCGAGTTGAGTTAATCTTAGGCTCTCAATGGGAGGTCTCTCTTCATGAGGATTTAATTATGGGGCTTACCGAATCCTTTAATGATGATAATGTAAAAATCCTTTATAATTAAATTCTTTAGTCTTAACCCAAAAATATGAAATCTACCTACTTAGAATTTGAAAAATCTATTGAAAGTTTAGAAAATAAGATCATCAGCCTTAGAATGGCGAATGAAGATCATCCATCCCTCGATATAGCAACAGAGCTTAAACAACTAGAAGAGAAGTCTGAAAAATCTTTGCATGAAATTTATGATAATTTAACACCTTGGCAAATCTCTCAAGTCGCAAGACATCCGCAACGACCATATACGCTTGACTATATTTCTCACATATTTTCTGATTTTTATGAATTACATGGAGACAGAACTTATGCTGACGACCCTGCAATTATTGGAGGTTTGGCAAGCTTTGAGGGTCAATCAATTATGGTAATTGGCCATCAAAAAGGTAGGGATACAAAAGAAAGACAATACAGAAATTTTGGTATGCCACGTCCAGAAGGCTACCGTAAAGCGCTTCGTCTTTTTAAGCTTGCAGAAAAGTTTTCTATCCCAATAATTACTCTTATTGATACCCCTGGAGCATATCCAGGTATAGGGGCAGAAGAGCGTGGCCAGTCAGAAGCGATTGCAAGGAATTTATATGTTATGTCTGAACTTAAAACTCCAATTATTGGAGTAGTAATAGGTGAGGGAGGATCTGGTGGCGCTTTAGCTTTAGGGGTTGTTGATTCGTTATTGATGCTTAAATATTCAACTTATTCAGTTATTTCGCCTGAAGGATGTGCTTCGATTCTTTGGAAGAAGCAAGAGGCTGCAGAGATCGCTGCTGAAACATTAGGTATTACTGCAGATGTTTTAAAAAAACTAGGATTAACTGACTATATTATTCCAGAACCTTTAGGTGGAGCACATCGAGACCTTAAAACAACAATGAATAATGTAAAATATGCCCTGAAAAAAGAGCTAAGTAAATTAAAAAAAGAATCAATTAGCTCTCTTCTTACTAATAGGTATCTTCGACTGATGAACTTTGGACAAACCACAGAGAGTGAAAAATAAATCCGAAGTAATTCTGTCTGAAATTATTAATTCATTTAGTGATTACTTTAAAAATCTAGATAATAAACCATTTGATATAAGTGTTGCTCTAAGTGGAGGTGTCGATTCTATAGTTCTTCTTCACGCACTAAGCCAGCTTCAAAAGCAGTTAAAATTAAAATTAAATGCAATCCATATTCATCATGATTTAAGCCCAAATGCAGATGATTGGCTTACTTTTTGTTACAAGGAATGCAAGAAATTAAGTATTCCAATTAAATCAGAAAAAATTAATATAAAGCAGGACCTATCTATGGGTATTGAAGCTGCAGCAAGAAAAAGTCGCTACCAAGTTTTAGAGATTTATAGAAAAGGTATTTTAGCATTGGGACATCATCAAAATGATCAAGCTGAAACATTAATGCTTCAACTATTCAGAGGAAGTGGTTTAAGTGGATTAGCTGCTATGCCAACTTTTGATCGAGAAAGATTTATTTGGAGGCCCTTACTAAGAATTAAGAGAGAGATAATTGAAGACTACGCAAAAGAAAATAATTTAGTTTTTATAGAAGATGAGAGCAATAATAATCTACAGTTTGAAAGAAACTTTTTAAGAAAAGAAATTTTACCCTTAATTAAATCTAGATACCCAGACATAATAAATACAATTAGTAGGTCTTCTGAAAACATTGCTGAAGGTTTAAACCTTCATAAAGCAATTGCAAAAGAGGACGCGAATCTTTATTTTTCCAAAAATAAAGAGCGCTTATCTCTGACTATGCTTAAAGTGTTGGAAAAGGAAAGAGTCGTTAACCTTATTCGCTGGTGGTTAGATGTTAATAAGCAATTGATGCCTTCAAAAAAAACTATGAGTGAGCTATATAGACAAATTAAAGATGTTAAGAAAGATGCCCTTTTAAATATTGATATTTCAGAATTGATTAGTATTAAAGCATACCGAGACGAGCTCTTTTTAGTCGAAAAAAAAATAAAAATTGATCCATATGAATTAATCTGGCGAGGTGAAAAAGTTGTTGAGTTGCCAGGAAACTCTAAACTTATTTTTAAGAGGTCGGTGGGAGCTGGGTTTTCTTTATCCAAAATCGGCTCTAAAACTTTAACTATTCAAAATAGAAATGGAGGAGAAAGCTTTAAACCAAAAAATAATCAGCCAACGAGAACACTTAAATATCTATTACAGACTTCTAATATACCTCCTTGGAAGAGGCAATTAATGCCTTTGGTATTCTCAGAAAATGAGTTAGTTGCAGTGCCTGACTTTGGGGTACATTTTAAATTTCAAGCTGATAAAGAAGAAGATGGTTGGGATATTAATTGGATAAGCAATTAAAATGCTAATACTCAGTAGTTTTATTAATTTACAACTATAAATAATTTTGCTAATATTCTGATTAATCAAAGAAAATAACCAATTCATAATGCTTAAAAAATTAAAAATTATATTTTTAACAATAGTACTTTTGTGTGGATTCCCTGCACTTTCAGAAGAAAATATAACAACTGGAACGATTGATGTATATTCTTCGTCCCCGTTACCCTCCATTGGGCTACCAAAAAGTATGGTGCCTGCAAATATTCAAACTGTAAAAGCAAGTGACTTAGGTAAGCAGTCAGGCGCTACTATTGCAGATTATATGGTTAATAATCTTCAAGGGGTAACAGTTAACGAGGTTGGCGGAAACCCTTTCCAGTTAGAGCTCAATTTTCGTGGATACAATGCCACACCAATTTCAGGAAACCCTCAAGGACTATCAGTTTATATCGATGGTATTAGAGCTAATCAACCCTTTAGTAATACTGTTTTATGGGACTTAATACCAAATTTTGCTATAAATAATATGCAGGTAATTGCTGGATCTAATCCTGTTTATGGCCTTAATACTCTGGGCGGATCAATGTCGATGCAAACAAAAAGTGGTCAAAATTTTAAACAAAAAAATATAGATGTAACTGCTGGCTCATGGGCAAGAAATAGTCAGGTTGTCGAAGCTGGAGGAGTTTTTGATAATAGTAATGTAGATTATTATATTGGCTACGAGCATTTTACTGAAAATGGCTGGAGAAAATTTTCACCTTCGCATGTAAATCAGCTTTTTGGAAAATTAGGAGTTGAGTCTGAAATGTCTCGATATGAATTTAGTTACACAGGGGCTCAGAATATATTAATTGGTAATGGATTGACTCCTAAAGATCTACTTGGATCTAAGCGCGATGGTATTCATACACTTGAGGATGAAACTCAAAATGAATATAGCCAAGTAGCTTTAAATATGTCACATTTTTTTGATGAAGAGACAATGATGGCAGGAAATATTTACTATAAGAGATCAGATAGAGCAACATTTAATGGAGATCTAAACGATGAGTTTTGTGATGGAGATGCTTATGATGATAGCGAATGTACTGCAGCACAGCAGGCACTGTCTAGATCTGATGCTGAAAATTTAAATCAAGGCGTCATAAATAGAACAAATACATTACAAGATGCATTCGGTTTAAATCTACAAACAACTTTAGATCAGGATTGGCGCGGCAGACGTAATCAACTAGTTGCTGGATTTTCAGCTGAATATTCACAAATTAAATTCAAGCAGAGCGAACAAGAACACCTACATTTAGCATTAAGTGGACATATTGGTGGAACACCAGACGATATTGAAGTGTCAACTGGCTTAACAGGGAAGACAAAGACTTATGGTGCATTTGTAACAAATACTCATTCTTATAATGATAAGTTAAGTATTAATACAGCTATTCGCTACAACCATGTTCAAGTTGATAATCGAGATACTTTTAATGGTCCGGGCTCTTCTGCCAGCTTAACAGGCAAACATCATTTTGAGCGTTTCAACCCATCTGTAGGGGTAACTTATCAACCAAATAAAATTTTAACAGCTTATAGCTCATATAGTGAATCAAGTAGGGCACCAACCAGCATAGAATTAGGTTGTGCTAATCCAGCACAACCTTGTAATCTGCCTACACAGATGGCAGATGATCCACCACTTCATCAAGTTGTTGCAAAAACTATAGAAGGCGGAGTGAGTGGTGTAGTTACAAAAGATACTAGTTGGAATTTCTCTATTTATTCTGCTACTAATCATGATGATATTTTATTTGTGTATGCTAATGCATCTAATGGGCTTGGATATTTTACAAATGTAGCAGAAACGACACGTAAAGGTATAGATGTTGGCGTTAAAACAAAATTTGATAAGCTTAATTTAAATATTAATTATGGATTTGTAATGGCACAATACGGAACTAATTTTACATTAGTTAGTGAGGTTAATAGTTCTAATAGTAGTGATGTAATCCAAGTTAGCGATGGCGATTATCTTCCAAATATACCAAAGCATCATTTAAAAATTAGAGCAGATTATGAAATTAAACCTCAATGGAATTTGGGTGCGACTTTGACTGCTTTTTCATCTTCATACATGATGGGTAACGAAAATCAGCAGCATGATTCTAGCGGAGGATTGCAAGGCGAACTTCCTGGTTATGCAGTAGTAAATCTTGATTCTCAATATAACTTCCATAAAGGTTGGGATTTCCATGCTAAATTTATAAATATTTTTGATCAAAAATATGAAACTGGTGGGCGGTTAGCGGAAACGAGAGTTCAAACTGATAGAACACATGGTGACGATAGAAATGTTGCTTCTGTAATTCCAGGTGCCCCAAGAGCAGGTTGGATAGGCATAAGCAAATCATTTTAATTATTTATGAAATATAAAATACTCACTAACTGGATTTCAATTTTAGCAATACTTTTCGTATCGCTACTTCCAATTATTTCTAATGCCTTTGAAGATAGTCAGTCAAGTGATTATCAAGTTATTTGTTCCTCAAATGACTTAAAGATTATTTATGCACAAAACGAAAATATAAATAATCTTGATCATAAATTTAACTTAAACCATTGTACTTTTTGTACCTTTGCAGTAGATGATGAATTCTCAATAGAGAAAGTTAATGATGTTCAAAACCTTTTTACATCTGAGCATACAAAATCAATTAGCTTTTTACCGAAAATAAAAAATCATTCATTTTTAACAGCCAACCCCCCTCAAGCGCCACCATCAATTTAGATTTGTAATTTTCACCACTTACTCAAGTTTAGTAAGTATTTTGCATATTAAAAATTGGATGAATAGAGCATGAAAAGTCCTAAAATAAATTTTAACGTATTAAAAATATCAGCTTTCATGTTATTCGCACCTATGCTTAATGCAGAAACGGATATTAATATATTGCCAATAGATGTAACTGGCTCAGCTATAAATGAGCAAAGCTATATTTCTGGCAGCAATATTAACAAAGAACTTATTAGGTTTAATTCAATTAAGTCTAATAATAGCGGATCCCTTCTTGATTACTTTACTGGGGTAAATAGTGCTACCAATGCTGGCACCTCAAGTATGCCTGTAATTAGAGGTTTAGCTGATGACCGCATTAAAATAAAAGTCGATGGTATGGACCTTATATCTACATGTGCAAACCATATGAATTCCCCTTTATCTTCAATTAATATCTCTAATGTTGAGCAGATAAAAGTTTTTGCAGGGCTAACGCCAGTTAGCCAGGGTGGAGATAGTATAGGTGGGTCAGTCGTCATTAATTCAGCTCAGCCAGAATTTGGAAAAAGTGACGAGAGTGTTTTTAAAAATAAAATTTCTACTTTTTATAGAACAAACAATAAAGCAATTGGAGTAAATATAAGCAGTAGTATTGCATCAGACAAATTATCATTTAATTATAATGGAAGCTATATTGATGCTAAAAATTTTAAAGCAGCTAAACATTTTAAAGATTCAGGATTAGCTGCAACCGGTCGAGGATTTATTGATGGTGATGAAGTTGGGTCATCTGCATTTAAGGATGGTAATCATATGATTACGGTCGGATCTCGTAAAGACAATCAATTATTTAATATTAAATTGGGCTATCAAAATACACCCTACCAAGGCTTTTCTAATCAAAGAATGGATTCAACAAAGAACGAAGTTATTAAAATCAACATGGCGTATCAAAATAATTATGATTGGGGAAAATTAGAATCTAGATTTTATAATGAAAAAACCCAACATTCTCATAATTTTGGCCAAGATAAACAATTAGCGTATTCAATGAATGTTGTTGGAATGCCTATGAATGCTGAAGGACATAATCTAGGCTTTAATGTAAAGGCAGATATTTTATTCTCTCAAAAAGATCTGTTAACTATTGGTTCTGAATTTCAAAGATATCGTTTAGAGGATTGGTGGACTAAGTCTGGTACGGGTCCAATGTCACCAAATACATTTCAGAATATTAATAATGGAGAACGCGATAGATTTGATATTTTTGCAGAATGGTTGAAGTCATGGACGCCTGATCTTAACTCTTCGATTGGTCTAAGATATGGGCTAGTTAGGAGTAATTCAGGAGCTGTGCATGGTTACAATAATAACAATTCAACTGGATCAACAACTCATAACCAACTAAATAATTCAACAGCGTTTAATAGCTCTAATCGCTCGAAAAATGATCATAATATAGATGTTTCCTTACTGGGAGAATATATCGTTAATCAGGAGCAAAGTTACGAGATGGGTTATGCCATGAAGACAAGAAGCCCGAATTTATATGAAAGATATACCTGGTCTACATGGTTGATGGCAGCAAATATGAATAATACTTATGGCGATGGAAATGGGTATGTTGGAAATGTTAACTTAAAGCCAGAAACTGCACACACTTTCAGTGCTTCATCAGATTGGCATGATAAAACTAAAGAAAATTGGTCATTTAAAGTAACACCATATTTTACTTATGTAGATGATTACATTGATGCAGTTGTATGCAGCGAAGTTGGGAAATCTTGCATGTCCAGAAGTGATGGATTTTCAACGCTGAGTTTGGATAACCAGGTAGCAAGAATATATGGTTTTGACCTCTCAGGCTATCAATCATTGGCAAGTATTAAGGAGTATGGAGATATAGTTTTGAAGGGTTCGTTTAGCTACAGTAGAGGTAAGAATACGGTAGCAAATGATAGTTTATATCGAGTAATGCCAGCAAATATAAAATTAACATTAGAGCAAAAATATGGCCAATGGTCTAACCGCTTAGAAGCGAGTTTAGTTAAAAATAAAACAAACTTATCTAAAATAAGGAATGAATTAGAAACGCCTAGCTATGGATTGATAAATGTATTTTCAACTTATGATTATAAGGACGCCCAATTAAGTATTGGTGTAACAAATTTATTTGATAAATACTATATAGACCCTCTAGGTGGAAGTTACGTTGGGCAAGGGGCAACAATGATGACTGGATTATCTAACACTCAAGGTATGCCTGGGATGGGGCGCTCATTCAATCTTGGATTAACTATTGATTTATAATATACTAACAATCAGATCAGACCAGCTATCTATTCTTATAATACGAATTAATAATAAGAGATTCTAATATGCAAATTGGTACCCCATTAAGCACTTCCGCTACTAGAATAATGCTCCTTGGAAGTGGTGAGCTTGGTAAAGAGGTAATTATCTCCCTTCAAAGGCTGGGCGTTGAAGTAATTGCTGTAGATCGTTATAAAAATGCTCCTGGCCATCAAGTTGCTCATCGAGCATACACTATTGATATGACTAATTCAGAAGCTTTAGAGTCTTTAATTAATCTAGAAAAGCCACATTATATCGTTCCTGAAATCGAAGCAATCAACACAGATATTTTAGCTAAAATAGAAAAGAAAAGTAATATAACTATAGTGCCAAGTGTTAAAGCAGTTCAGCTTACAATGAATAGAGAGGGGATTAGAAAGTTAGCTTCAGAAACACTGAATATACCAACATCTCCTTTTGCATTCGCTAAAAATCTTGCTGAGCTTAAATCTGCTATAGATTCAAAAATAGGATTTCCTTGCTTTATAAAGCCCACTATGTCTTCTTCAGGTAAGGGTCAATCAAGAATAATGGAGTCAACCGAGATAAAAGGAGCTTGGGAGCATGCAGCCAAATCTGGTCGCGTTGATCAAGGAGTAGTTATTGTTGAAGGGCAAGTTGATTTCGATTATGAAATTACTTTACTTACCGTGAGAGCAAAAAATAAAGAGGGGAAATTTTTAACACACTTTTGTGAGCCAATTGGCCATAGACAAGAGAATGGAGACTATGTAGAAAGTTGGCAGCCACAAGTAATGACAGAAAAAGCTTTAGCTAGGTCACAAGATATAGCTAAGAAAGTTACAGATGCTTTAGGGGGTTTGGGAATTTTTGGCGTTGAATTGTTTGTGAAGAAAGATGAGGTATGGTTTTCTGAGGTCAGCCCCAGACCTCATGATACTGGAATGGTGACGATGGCAACGCAAAGCCAATCTGAATTTGAGTTACATGCAAAAGCAATTTTAGGATTACCAGTAAATGTATCTTTAATAAAACCTGGTGCTAGCGCAGTTATATATGGAGAGCATGATTCTAATGTTGTTATTTATGATGAAATAGAAAAAGCATTAGCAATAGATGGAGTTGATATAAGATTATTTGGCAAACCAGAATCTTTTAAAAAGAGAAGAATGGGTGTGATTTTATCTACAGGCAAGAATATTGACGAAGCAAAATCAAAAGCTCAAGAAGCTAAGTCACTTTTAAGCGTAAAGCTTAAGTAATTCACAACCCTTTAAGCCGGTTTCGGTAATTTTTATGCTAAAATCCGCGCTGAATAATTTTTTTGGTATCCCATGTCTCGCAAATTAAGAAATATTGCAATTATCGCACACGTTGATCACGGCAAAACAACTCTTGTTGATAAACTTCTACAACAATCCGGAACATTTGCTCAACACCAGCAAGTCAATGAGCGAGTTATGGATTCGAACGAACTTGAAAAAGAACGTGGTATAACTATTTTAGCAAAGAATACAGCTGTTACTTATCAAGATACTCATATTAATATTGTAGACACTCCTGGCCATGCTGATTTTGGTGGGGAAGTTGAGCGAGTTTTGGGGATGGTTGATGGGGTAGTCCTTTTAGTAGATGCTGTTGAAGGCCCAATGCCACAAACTCGATTTGTAACAAAGAAGGCTTTAGCGTTAGGGTTGAAACCAATTGTTTTAATAAATAAGATTGATAGACAAGGAGCCCGTTGTGATTGGGTTATTAATCAAACATTTGATTTATTTGCAAATTTAGGTGCTACAGATGAACAGCTAGATTTTCCAATCATCTATGCTTCAGCAATAAATGGCTTTGCTAAGTTAGATGAAAAAGAAGAGTCAGATAATATGAATCCTCTTTTTGAAGTTATATTAAAACACGTAGAGTCACCTGAAGGTGATCCAACAGCCCCCCTTCAATTTCAAATTTCAGCACTTGATTATTCTTCTTATACAGGCCGAATGGCGATAGGAAGAATCCGTAATGGTATTTTAAAGCCAGGCATGAATGTTGCAATTATGTCTGGTGATAAAAAAGTTAGCCAAGGGAAAATAAATGAAGTTTTTGGATTTAAAGGTCTTGATAGAGTAGGGGTTACACAAGCTCAAGCTGGAGATATTGCAATTATTACTGGGCTTGAAGATATTGGTATTGGCCTAACAATAGCGGATACAGAGCAACCAGCTGGCCTACCAATAATTCCAGTGGATGAGCCAACCTTAACGATGGATTTTATGGTGAACAGTTCCCCTTTAGCCGGTAAAGAGGGTAAATTTGTAACCAGTCGACAGATTAGAGATAGGTTAACAAAAGAATTGTTAGTTAATGTAGCTCTTAGGGTTGAAGATACGTCTGATGCAGATGTTTTTAGAGTTTCTGGTAGAGGTGAATTACATTTAACTATTTTATTAGAAAATATGCGTAGGGAGGGTTTTGAAATAGCTGTAGGTAAACCACGCGTAGTATATCGTGAAGTTGATGGCAAACGACACGAGCCTTATGAGAATCTCACCGTTGATATTGATGATGATAACCAAGGTGCAGTTATGGAGGAATTAGGCAGGCGTAAGGGTGAGCTTACCAATATGGAGTCTGATGGTTTAGGTCGTACCCGTTTAGAATATCTAATACCAGCAAGAGGTTTAATAGGGTTTCAAGGCGAATTTTTAACAATGACTCGCGGAACAGGGGTAATGTCGCATATCTTTGAGAATTATGCGCTAGCAAAATCTGAAATGCCAGGTCGACGTAATGGCGTTTTAATTTCTTCGGAAAAAGGCGAATCAGTTGCTTATGCTTTATGGAAATTACAGGAGAGAGGTAGAATGTTGGTCTCGCCTGGTGAAAAATTATATGAAGGTATGGTTATAGGAATTCATAGTCGAGATAACGATCTCATCGTAAATCCCATAAAAGGAAAACAGCTAACTAATGTTCGTTCATCTGGCACAGATGAGGCAGTAAGACTTGTCCCTGCAATCCTGATGACTCTAGAATATGCTGTTGAATTTATTGATGACGATGAGCTTGTGGAAATAACACCAAAATCTTTAAGAATTAGAAAGCGCTATCTTATTGAGCACGAGAGAAAAAGAGCAGCAAAAACGGATTAATTTAAACTTGGCTAGCAATGTAATCTTCGTAATTTCCAGTAAAATCGATTATTTCATCTGACTTGATTTCTAAAATTCGGGTAGCAATAGAGCTAACAAATTCCCTATCATGACTGACAAAAAACAAAGTTCCTTTGTATTTTTCAAGTGCCGTATTTAATGACTCAATGGACTCCATATCCATATGATTGGTCGGTTCATCTAAGAGTAATATGTTGGTTTGTGAAAGCATTAGTTTGCCAAAGAGCATTCGACCCTGTTCACCTCCAGATAAGACATCAACTTTCTTTTTAAAATCTTCACCTGAAAATAATAATCTACCTAATGTGCTACGAATACTCTGATCATCGTCTGTAGACTTACGATGCTCGGTAATCCAATCAAAAACTGAGACACCCGAATCAAAATCATCAGAATGGTCTTGGGCAAAATAGCCAATTTTAGCTTTTTCAGCCCATTTAATTGATCCATCATTAGGACTAATTATATTAGCAAGAATTTTTAAAAGAGTTGATTTCCCAATACCATTTTCACCAATGATTGCAATTTTTTCACCTGCTTCAACCATAAAATTTACATTATTAATTAATGGTTCTTCAAAGCCATGACTTAATTTATTTACAATTAATGCTTGTCGATAAAGTTTATCCTTCTCATCGTACTCAAATCGAATGTAAGGATATTGTCTGCTCGACGGCCTCATTTCCTCTACCTTAATTTTATCTATTTGTTTAGCCCTTGAAGTAGCCTGTTTTGCTTTTGATGCATTCGCTGAAAACCTTCTCACAAACTCTTGTAATTCAGAAATTTGTGCTTTTGCTTTCTCATTTTCTTTTAGTTGCTGAGCTTTTACAAGGGTACTAGCCTCCATAAAGTCATCATAATTTCCAGGATAGATAGTTAGCTTCCTATAATCCATATCTGCTGTATGCGTACAAACTTGATTTAAAAAATGTCGATCATGCGAGATAATAATCATTGTTGAATTGCGATTATTAAGGATATTTTCTAACCATCTAATAGTATTAATATCTAAATTATTAGTTGGCTCATCAAGTAAAAGTATTTCAGGATCAGCAAATAAAGCTTGCGCCAAAAGCACCCTTAATTTTAAACCTGGCGGAACTTCGCTCATTGGTTTATTGTGAAGCTCATTCGGTATTCCTACACCACTTAATAACTCGCTAGAACGTGATTCGGCAGTATAACCATCATATTCAGCATAAACTGTTTCCAATTCTGCAGCTCGAATATAATCATCATCTGTTGCATCAGGATTGGCGTATAAACTATTTTTTTCTTCGTTAGCTTCCCACATTGCTTCATGACCCATCATAACCACATTTGTTACAAGTAGATCTTCATAAGCAAACTGATCTTGTCTTAACCATGCAATACGCTCTTTGTTATCTAAAGCAAGATTACCACTTGTTGGTTCTAATTCCCCTGCTAATATTTTCATAAAAGTAGATTTTCCACAGCCATTCGCTCCAATTAGGCCGTATCGATTTCCCTCACCGAACCTAACTGAGACTTCTTCAAATAATGGTTTTGAGCCAAACTGCATGGTGATGCCATTGGTAATTAGCACTAATTTTCCTTAAACTTATAAATTAAAAATGATTGGGGTTTGTTTGCCCGCAGTAGTATATATTAGTTATGGTTAATATTTCATTTCCAGACGGTTTATTCCAAACAACTTCATCATTAATTCTGCTTCCGATTAATGATTTTGCAATAGGCGAGAGATAGCTTATCTTATTTTCTTTAATATTTGCCTCATCTTCACCAACAATCTCAAATTCGTAGCTTTTATTATCGATTGATAAAACTTTAACTTTTGCAGAGAATAAGATTATTTCTTTATTTTGATTTAAAGGGTCGACTAATATTGCAGACTTTAGTCTAGATGAAAAATATCTAATTTCTCGCTCAACACGCATTTTTTTTTGCTTAACACTTGAATCTTCATTATCAGAAAATGATTGACGCTCTTTATCTAAATTATCTATTGCATTTCGCAACTCTTTAAGGCCTGTTGGAGTTACATAATTTTTTTCATGACTAATTGAGCGCTCAGGAATATCAATGCCCGCATGCTCTAAATCATTTTCTTTAATAAATGCTCTACTCATATTTCATTATTTATCTAAATTATTTCTATCGTAGCAGTTTTTCACGCGAACTTAATAGCAAAGCTTTAAAGTCTCTATAATTATTGGCAATAGGATATTGTGGAAATTCATTAATGACGCTTTCTGGTGGACAGAAAAGAATCCCACTATCTGCTTGTTTCAGCATACCAGTATCATTATAGGAATCCCCTGCAGATATAACTTTAAAATTTAACCCCTGTAAAGCTTTTACAGCTTTTGTTTTTTGATCTTCTTGTCTTAGGTGAAAATCTACTATGGTACCTTTGCTATCAATTACTAGTTGATGGCAAAACAGAGTGGGGTAATCTAGTTGTTTCATAAGTGGGCCTGAGAACTCATAAAACGTATCCGAAAGAATGATTACTTCAAATTCAGACTTGAGCCACAGTAAAAACTCTTTTGCCCCCCTTAGCGGCTTAAGAGTTTTTATCACCTCTTGAATATCATTTATTTTTAAATTATGACTTTGGAGAATTTGAAGTCTCATCCGCATTAATTTACTATAATCTGGAATGTCTCTAGTGGTTATTTTTAGCTCATTAATTCCTGATTTTTCTGCGAATTCAATCCATATTTCTGGCAATAATACTCCTTCAAGATCAAGACAAGCAATCATAATTTTTCCTATATTTATTATGAATTTATATCAATATTTCTATTTAAATTAATGAAATAAAAGTTCTGTGAGAATCTTAAATCTCTTCTTTGATATAGTTCGATTTGTAATATATTTAACATGATCATTCCTTTCTTTTTCCTTACTTAACTCTATACCCCAAAGCCCACCAATTTTATTTGGCAATGTTGAATAGCGGATATCAAGAATCTGATTTTTATTTTTTGGATTAATAGCAATATAACCATTGCTAAACCATTTAAATCTTTCTATATCTTTTGCTTGTTGAGATTTTACCATTAACCATGGAAATGCAGATTGAATATTAATTTTATCAATACTTTCTCCATTAAATATTTTTGGACTCCAACCTAATCTTATTGCGTCTACATAAAATTTATCCTGAGTCTCATATATAGACTTCCATAATAATAAATTTCCAATACTTGGTTTAACAGTTATTCTTGTAACAATGTGCTCTCTACTTTTTGCAATTATTTTTCCAACTTTTATAGCTTCATTTTTCTGATATACACCTAGCAATAGATAAAAAATTGCCCATAATATAGCTATAAATGCATAAATTTTTTTTTGTTTTAGCCCTGCTGTAACTATTAGTATCAATAAAGGAATTGTGAATAATGGATCAATAATTGATATATTATTCCACGCGATTCGTGTTTGACTGAATGGCCAGAAAAGCAATGTCCCATAACTTGTACATGCATCCAGAAGCCCGTGAGTTGCGTAGCCCAGTGTTGAATAAATCCATGTATCTTTAAAGCTAATCTTGAATCTTTTACTTATAAGATAATAAAGAACTAATGCACATATCAACCCCCCAAATGGTATAAATATAAGCGAATGTGTGAATTGGCGATGAAACTCTAAAAATAATATTGGGTCGCTTTCAGATCGTATAAATATATCTAAATCTGGGGCTAAGCCAGATAGAAATCCTAAAATACCAATTATTCCAAGTGATTTTTTATTGCTTATCGATTGTGGAAGGGCTGCGCCTATTACGCCTTGTGTTAATGGATCCAATTACTTATTCCCACTCAATAGTGGCTGGTGGTTTTCCTGAAATATCATATACAACTCTGTTAATACCTTTTACTTCATTAATAATCCTATTTGATACCTTACCAAGAAGGTCGTAAGGTAATTTTGCCCACTCAGCTGTCATAAAATCTGAGGTTACGACTGCTCTCAGTGATACAACATATTCATATGTTCTTCCATCACCCATTACCCCAACTGATTTAACTGGAAGAAATACAGTAAAAGCCTGCGAGGTTTTATCATACCAACCACTTCTCTTTAATTCTTCAATAAATATAGCATCTGCTTGGCGAAGTAAGTTGGCAAACTCTTCTTTAACTTCCCCTAAAATTCTTACCCCAAGACCTGGACCAGGAAAAGGGTGCCTATAAACCATTTCCTTTTTAAGCCCTAAAGCAATACCTAATTCCCTAACCTCATCTTTAAATAACTCTCTTAATGGCTCTAAGAGTTTCAAGTTCAGTGTGTCTGGAAGTCCGCCAACATTATGATGACTCTTTATGTTGTGGGCTTTTTTAGTTTTACCGCCAGCTGATTCAATAACATCTGGATAAATAGTACCCTGGGCTAACCATTTTGCATTTGGAATATTTTTTGCTTCTTCTTGGAAAACCTCAATAAAATCTCTGCCTATAATTTTTCGTTTTTTTTCAGGATCACTAATTCCTATGAGGTCATTCATGAATTTTTTCGTCGCATCAATATGTATAACTTTTACACCTAAGTTTTTGTTATAGGTTTTCATAACTATTTCTGCTTCATTTAGTCGTAATAGTCCGTTATCTACGAAAATACAAGTTAATTGGTTGCCGATAGCTCTATGAATAAGCATTGCAGCTACGGATGAGTCGACACCACCTGATAACCCTAAAATTACATCATCTTTTCCAACTATTTCTTTAATATTTTTCACTGCAGTTTCAACGTAATCGGGCATGTTCCAGCTCGCTTCGCTTTGGCAAATTTCAATTACAAATCTTTTTATTATTTTTGAGCCTTGAGGGGTATGAGTAACTTCAGGGTGGAATTGAAATCCGTAGATATTTTTTTCTTCATTTGCAATCCCCGCTATTGGTGTGGATCTATTACTCGCAATAATTTTAAATCCTTCAGGAAGGTCTGTAACTTTATCGCCATGACTCATCCAAACATCAATTAATCCATGACCATCTTTGTTGGTTTTATCCTGTATTTTACTGAGCAAACTTGAATGCCCATGTGCACGAACCTCTGCATAACCAAATTCACGTTCAGAACTAGTTTCGACTTTACCCCCTAATTGGTTAACGATAGTTTGCATTCCATAACAAATACCTAGAATAGGGATGTTAAGTTTAAATATTTCTTGGGGTGCTGAAGGCATTTTTTCTTCGTATACTGAATTTGGGCCACCTGAAAGGATAATGCCATTCGCTTTGAAGTTTTCAATTTTTTTGAAGTCAATATCAAAAGGAAAAATTTCACAATAAACGTTTAATTCCCTTATACGTCGGGCAATGAGCTGTGTATATTGTGAGCCAAAATCAAGTATTAAAATTTTATCCATACTACTGAGCTTGATTAGTGCTTGTTAAATTTTGCATTATTCAACTCTGTAGTTAGGCGCTTCTTTGGTGATCTGAACATCATGAACATGCGACTCTTTTATTCCAGCGTTAGTAATATGAACAAAAGCAGCCTTTTTATGCATGGTTTTAATGGTTTCAACACCAACATAACCCATTGAGGCTTTTAACCCACCCATTAATTGATGGATAACATTGATTACAGGACCTTTATAAGGAACTCGACCCTCAATTCCTTCCGGTACTAATTTGTCGGAATTATTCTCGGAATCCTGAAAGTATCGATCTTTAGAGCCTTTTTGCATAGCACCAATAGAGCCCATACCTCGATATGACTTATAAGATCTGCCTTGATATAATTCAACTTCACCAGGAGCTTCTTCAGTTCCAGCAAAAATACTTCCTAACATTACAGAATAAGCCCCAGCAGCAATAGCTTTAGCAATATCTCCAGAATATCGAATACCCCCATCAGCAATGAATGGAATACCTTTTTTTCTTAAAGCATCCGCAACATCATTAATAGCAGTTATTTGTGGGACACCAACACCTGCGACTATTCTAGTAGTGCAAATAGAACCTGGCCCAATTCCAACTTTTACACCGTCAGCACCTGCATCTATTAAAGCTATTGCTCCATCAGCAGTTGCTATATTCCCCCCAATAACTTCAGTTTTTGGGAAATTCTTTTTAATCCATTTAACTCTATCCAATACCCCTTGAGAATGCCCATGAGCTGTATCAACAACAATAACATCCACACCTGCCTCAACAAGAAGCTCAACTCTTTCAATAGTATCTTCTCCAACCCCAACAGCTGCACCCACTCTTAATCTTTCGTGTTCATCCTTACAAGCATTTGGGTGGTCTGTAGATTTTTGAATATCTTTAACAGTAATAAGTCCCTTTAGTCGATCTTGTTTGTCAATCACAAGAAGCCTTTCTAATCTATGTTGATGCAACAATCCCATTATTTCTTTTTTAGAAGCTCCTTCACTAACAGTAATAAGCCTGTCTCTCGGCGTCATAACATTTTTTATTGGTTGGTTTAGGTTTGTTTCAAAGCGAAGGTCTCTGTTTGTAACAATTCCGACAACCTTCATGTCTTCAATTACTGGAAGCCCAGAAAATTTATGTTTACGAGTGATGCTCATAACCTCATCAACTGACATATTTGGCCCAATAGTAATTGGATCACTAACTACACCAGATTCAAATCTTTTAACTTTTGCCACATGACTTGCTTGAATAGAAGGAGAGAGATTTTTATGTATTATGCCTAATCCACCTTCTTCAGCTAGCGCAATAGCTAGATTTGATTCAGTAACTGTGTCCATTGCTGCAGATACTAGAGGAATGTTTAAACTGATTTTTTTTGTTAGTTGTGTTTTTAATGAAACATCTTTTGGAAGTACATTTGAGTGAGCAGGTATTAAAAGAACATCATCAAATGTTAGTGCTTGTTTTGATAAACGCATACGTTTTCCTTATCGCGCAAAACGAAATTATACAGAAAAGATAGAAT
This sequence comes from uncultured Methylophilaceae bacterium, assembly GCA_905618945.1. Lineage (GTDB taxonomy): Bacteria > Pseudomonadota > Gammaproteobacteria > Burkholderiales > Methylophilaceae > BACL14. The sequence goes on along the minus strand of CAJQTF010000013.1, from coordinate 2,571 downwards.
GAAATCGAGTAAAACCTAAAATTAGTTACCTTTTTTCATTTCTTTACCTTTAGCTGCTCTTTTTCTCCTAATCTCTTTGGGGTCAGCTGCAAGAGGCCGGTAAATCTCTATTCTGTCGAGATTTCTAAGGGTTTTATCTAATGTAGTGAGCTTTCCAAAAATACCAACTAGATTACTTGATAGGTCTATACCTTCAAATTTTGTAAGAACCCCTGAAAGTTCAATTCCTTCTTTGACAGAAATACCCTCATTAACTAGTACTGGGATAATAATTTGCTTGTCTGGTAAGGCATAAGAAACTTCAATCATTATTTTTTCAGACATTTTTATCCTCATTTGCTTTAGCAATAAAATTATCTATAAAAGTATTTGCAATCATATTAAATACTGGAGATATCAGTTTATCTAAAATATAGTTACTAAATTCATATTGCAGTTCAAATTCTATTTTACAAGTATCTTTTTCAATTTCAACAAAACTCCATGTACCCTTTAAAGTTTTAAACGGTCCTTTAATTAGATTAATATTCATTTTGGAAGGAAATGTCTTAGCATTTCTAGTTGTAAAAGATTGTTTGACACTGTGGTAATTAATTAAAATTTTAGCTTCAGTTATTTTTCCTGTACGCACTATAACTTCAGCCTCACCGCACCATGGAAGGAAATTTGGATAATCCTCAACATGATCAACAAGGTTGAACATTTTTTCTCTACTATGAAATACAAATGCATTTTTTTTGATAGTAATCATGAATTAAAATCGATTAAAGGTAGCGTACAATTATAACTTTTAAATGATAAATAATTAAATGAGTATTATCCAAAATAAAAAAGCTTTTCATGATTACTTTATTGAAGATAGGTATGAGGCAGGTATCGTCCTTGAAGGCTGGGAAATTAAAGCCATTCGGGATGGGCGTGCAAACATTAAAGAAGCGTATGTGATTATTCAAAGAGGAGAAATTTTTCTTTTGGGTTGCCATATTACACCAATGGGAAGTGCTTCTACTCATATTAACCCAGATAATATTCGGACTAGAAAGCTACTTTTGAATAATGTGGAAATTATTAAGTTGATTGGTAAAGTAGAAAGATCTGGCTTTACTTTAGTCCCCTTAGATATGCACTATAAAGGCAGCTTTGTTAAATGTGAGATTGGCCTTGCAAAAGGAAAGAAACAATACGATAAGAGAGCTACAGAAAAAGAAAAAGACTGGAATCGTGAGAAAAATAGGATCATGCGCTCAGCCAACAAAGGAAAGTAGTATAATAAAAACTTGTTTTGGGGCTGACCAGGTTTCGACGTGGGTTACAAAGCAGAATAGTGCATACCGAGGCTTCTAGGTACCTCGTAAATAAACTAGAAAAAAAAGTAATCGCAAATGACGATAACTACGCTTTAGCTGCTTAATTCCAGCTAAACGCTGTCCCGATATGTCACTCGCTCGGGTTACAGCGTCATAAAGAGAGACTCGGAGATTATTGGGTTACTTAATAATTTCTTAAACTAAGGTAACTCGCTTTTATATTCGCTTGCTTGTTGGTGGAGTAGAAGTTAAACATAAACAACATAGCTATGTATGTAGACCTATCTGTAGAGGATTTGCGGACGGGGGTTCGATTCCCCCCAGCTCCACCAATTTTTATAATTAAACCCTTGATTCTTAAGGGTTTTTTTACATCTACTCTCTGAAAACATTAAATCGTGTACCACTTCGTGTACCACTTAACATTTAAACTGCATTGTATTCTAGTATGCGACACCCATTTGCCCACTTAATTGTCTGGGGGTAAACTCGTCTTATGAAAAAACTACACTTACTCTTATTTTATATAATCTACATTATATTTTTTAAAGATATATTTGCTGAATCAAAATATGATTTTATAAAATTTAGGAATCAAATAGACGTTAGTCAAGTTAGTTTTTACCATAAAAATACTAAAATAAAAATTGAAGATTTTGAACAGAAGTTAATTATTATTAATTTATGGGCAACTTGGTGCGCGCCATGCTTAAGAGAGATGCCCTCTCTCGATAGACTCGCAGCAAAACTTAACAAAAAAAAATTTTATATTTTACCTTTAAGCCAGGATGGCGGAGGGAGTGCAATTATCAAAAAGTACTACGAACGACTTAATATTAAAAATCTAAATATTTTTTTCGATCCATCGAATGAGTTTGCTAATGCAGTTTTCATTAGAGGACTTCCATCTACTTTTATTGTAAAAAAAGGAAAAGTAGTAGCAGTACTAGAAGGAGAAATAAATTGGGATAAAAAAGAAATAATAAATCAGCTAGAAGCTTTATATTGAGAAACTTTACAATAATTAAGAAAAAGCGTAACGTTAATAAGTAATTTTAACTTGCGGGAGTTTATTATGTTGATAAAATCAATAAAAGTAATGTTTCTACTAGTTTTTTTAATCTTTTCCTCATTATCCTTTGCGGATAGCGTAGAAAGTATTAGCGACTCTATTAACTCATCAGAGATTTCTGGAATGTCTTCTCCTGATAGTAAATCATTATTAGAAAACCCTAACTTTAAAATGGACTTTAATTCTAGTGAA
>CAJQTF010000012.1 GCA_905618945.1 uncultured Methylophilaceae bacterium | reverse complement strand
AATAAATCAATCCCAGATAGTAAATTTGATGGTATTGATTTTAAAAAACTAAAAGGAAAATTAAAGCTTCCTGTTAAGGGTAAAATAATACATAAATTTAATTCCAAAAGAAAAGATACTGGTGTGGCATGGAAGGGGCTTTTTATCAAAGCAAAAGAAGGTAGGGATGTTTATGCTGTAGCATCAGGTAAAGTTGTATTTTCTGATTGGATTAAAGGGTTTGGTAATATTATTATAATTGACCATGGCAAAGGCTATATGAGCCTCTATGGGAATAACTCTTCTTTACTTAAAGAAAGTAACGATATTGTAAAAGGAGGCTCAGTAATTGCAATTGTAGGCAATAGTGGGGGCAATTCAACTAATGGACTCTATTATGAATTAAGAAAAGATAGTAAGCCTTTTAATCCTTCAAAATGGACCACGTTAAGATAGCTCATTCCCCTATTAGGTGAATTTTTACTTTTCTATTGAACTCGTTATATCGATGTTCAAAAATATATATGCCTTGCCATTGTCCAAGCAACATCTTTTTATTTTTTATAGGTATTGACAGATTGGTCTGCGTTAAAGCTGTTCTTATATGTGCAGGCATATCATCATCCCCTTCAATTGTATGGGTAAATAATTTATCCCCATCTTTTACTAATCTAGAGAAAAAACTTTCTAGATCTTTTTGGACATCAGAATCGTAATTTTCATTAATTAGCAAGCTTGCGGATGTATGTTGAATAAGTAAGGTAAGGAGTCCGTCTTGAATTTCTTGCTTATCAACCCAATCAATAATGCTCGTTGTTATATCATAAAGTCCCCTCCCTTTTGTGCTTAGCCCTAGCTCATCAAAACTTTGTTTCATTCTTTGGATGTTGCTAACTTGTAAAATAAAATTACTGCTCCGATACTTATAGCAGTATCTGCAACATTAAAAACAGGCCAATAATAATCATATATAGAAAAATGAAAAAATATAAAATCTGTTACATAACCTAAAGATATTCGATCGTATAGGTTGCCTAAAGCGCCTCCTAATATCAATGAATAAGATAGGGCCAAAGCAAACTCGTTCTTATGTTTTTTAATCATAAAAATAAGATATACAGATGCTATTGCAGCAAGTATTGATAAGAAATATCTTTGCCATCCGCCTGCATCACTCAAAAAATCAAATGCAGCTCCCGGATTTTTAATATGAACAAAATCAAAATATGCATTAACTCTAATAGATTGTTCCTCGGCAATATTTTTAATTACAAGCATTTTCGTAAACTGATCTGATAATACAACCAAGCTGGCTAATAAAAAATATTTAAGCATGTTTTCTTTCTTCGCCCTCTTCAAAAAGATTGCTAATACATCTTTTACATATTGTAGGATGTTCTGAGCTATTTCCTATATCTTCGACATAATGCCAACATCTCTCGCATTTATTATCCTTACTAGCGTTAACCTCAATTTCTAAATCTTTTTGTGATTCATCAAGACTACTATTTGATGTTATAAGAATATATTTTAATTCGTCCTCAAAAAAAGATAGGCTCTTATAGATATCTGAAGGCGCTGAAATTTTTAATTCAGCTTGAAGTGAGGATCCAACTACTCCTTGCTCTCTAAGTGCTTCTATTTTTTTGTTAGCTAAGTTTCTAACATCAAGAGCATGACGCCATCTTAATAACTCTTTTTCAGAAAGACCATGACCAGGTAGCTCGTACCAACTCTCGACAAAAATAGTACTTTTATTTTCTTTATTCACCACATCCCATAACTCTTCCGCAGTAAAGCTTAAAACCGGCGCCATAAGCCTTATGAGTGATTGCGTAATATGAAACAATGTAGATTGTGCAGATCGTCTTGCATGAGAATTTTCAGCTGTCGTATACAGCCTATCTTTTAATATATCAAGATAAAAACCTCCCATATCTTCAGAGCAGAATGCTAAAAACTTTTGCATTGCTAAATAAAAATCAAATGCTTCATAGTCTTTTACAATGCTATTCTGAAGCTCCTCGACCAAATATAATCCATACCGATCTATTGATAACATTTCTTTTGGATTAACTAGCATATTCTTTGAATCAAAATCCTCTAAATTTGCTGATAAGAATCTTAGTGTGTTTCTTATTCTTCGATAGCTGTCAGCAACTCTCTTTATAATTTCATTTGAAATATTTAACTCACCTGAGTAGTCTGTAGTCGCAACCCATAATCTTAGAATATCAGCACCAAATTGATCCATTATTTTTTGTGGTGCGATAACATTGCCCTTCGATTTACTCATCTTATAACCCTGACCGTCGACTACAAAACCATGAGTCAAAAGAGACTTATAAGGTGCATTTCCATTAATTGCACAACTTGTAAGAAGGCTTGATTGAAACCATCCCCTGTGTTGATCTGAACCTTCAAGATATAAATCAGCTGGGGAAGTCAAATCCTCTCTTTGCTCTAAAACTGATTGATGAGTTGTTCCAGAATCAAACCAAACATCAAGTGTGTCATTTATTTTAAGATAATTTTCAGCATCGCCCCCTAAAATTGATTGAGGCTCAATATTAAACCAGGCATCAATACCATCTTTCTCAATTTTTTGAGCAATAATTTCAAAGAAGTTAAGCGTATTTGGGTGAGGGGAGCCAGTGTCTTTATGAATAAATATTGGGATTGGAACCCCCCAGCTTCTTTGTCTAGAGATACACCAGTCGGGTCTATTTTCAATCATAGATTCAAGTCGTTTTTTTCCCCATTCTGGATAAAATTTAGTGTTGGTAACGCCTTTTTTTGCTAACTCTCTAAGGGAAATTTTATCAGAGAGTTTATGCTCCATCCCTATAAACCATTGAGATGTTGCTCTAAAAATTATTGGGGCTCTATGGCGCCAGCAATGTGGGTAGCTATGAATAAATTTTTCTTGATGTACCAATAAATTCTTATTTTTTAAAATTTCAATAACTTTAGGATTAGCTTCCCAAACAGTTAAACCTGAAAAATATAGGATGTCATTTTTAAATTTCCCTTTTGCATCTACCGGGTTTTCTACTGGTAAACCGTATTTCATTCCAACAATGTAATCATCTAATCCATGAGCTGGGGCAGTATGGACTAGGCCAGTCCCAGTTTCAGTTGTAACATGATTGCCAGATATAATTGGGACACTTTTTTCTAGGAATGGGTGAGAGAATAATACCCCTTCTAAATCAGAGCCTTTACATGTTGCAACTTTTATTCCTGACAATTCATAAACCTTAAATCTAATATCAGCTAATTCTTCAGCAAGAATAAAAAAATTATTTTTGCATTTATATAAACCATATTGAAATTTTGGATTGACTGAAATTGCTTCATTTGCCGGTAATGTCCAGGGGGTAGTTGTCCAGATAATTGCAGAAGCTTTACTTACATCTTTGATACCAAATATATTTTCAATATCTTTAGTGTTAACACAATCAAATTTAACATCAATTGCAGGAGAAGGCTTATCTTCATATTCAACCTCCGCTTCAGCTAAAGCTGAAGCACAATCAGTGCACCAATGAACTGGTTTATTTCCCTGATATAAAAATCCTTTGTCATAAATTTTTGCAAGAGCTCTGACTATATTGGCCTCTGTTTCAAAATTTATTGTAAGGTAAGGATTGTCCCAATCTCCAAGAACACCCAACCGCTTAAAATCTTTTTTTTGTTTTTCTACCTGGATTAATGCATATTCTCGACATAGCTTTCTAAATTTGTTTGGATCAATATTTTTACCATGTTCTTTCTCAACTACAAGTTCGATTGGAAGGCCATGGCAATCCCATCCAGGTACATATGGCGCATCAAAACCAGAAATTGTTTTAGACTTAATAATAAAATCTTTAAGAATTTTATTAACAGCATGGCCAATATGAATATCACCATTTGCATATGGTGGTCCGTCATGCAGGATATATTTTGGCTTACCTTTTCTTGCCGCTCTTATTTGTTTATAAAAGTCTTTTTCTACCCATTCTTTTGCCCACTCTGGCTCTCTTTTAGCCAGATTGCCTCGCATTGGAAATTCAGTATCAGGAAGATTTAATTTATATTTATTTTCAGTCATAATTTTTTAGAAAAATTTCAGCGTTAATAATATCTTTCTTTATTTGTATTTTAAGATCTTCTATCGATTTAAATTTTATCTCATCTCTTATTTTCTTTAAAAAAGTTATGTGAACATGATGCCCATATAAGTCTTTAGAGAAATTTAAAACATGTACTTCGAGATGTAGTTTAGAGATGCCTTTTACTGTTGGCCTTGTGCCTAAATTTGCTACCCCAAATTTTTCATTCAATTTTACAGCAAAGACGCCTTTTATTGGTGGGCGATTATGAAACATATGAATATTTGCAGTCGGAAAACCTATCTCCCTTCCTCGATGATCCCCATGGATGACTTTTCCAGATATAGAATAATGCCTACCAAGTAAGTCCCTTGCTAGGCTTAAGTCACTTGAAGACAAAGCATCTCTTACATGGGTACTGGAAACTCTTTTATTATTATTTTTTATTTCTTTTAAAATAAAAGTTTCAATCTCGCTTTCCAGTAAGTCTGTTATTCCACATTCACGATTCCTACCGAATCTAAAATCTTCACCAACCAAAATAGTCTGAGCTGAAATTTTCTCTTTAAGTCTTATAATAAATTCGTCGCCAGACATATTGGAAAAATTCACGTTAAATTTTACAATGTAAATACGATCAATTTTTCTTGATTTAAAATATTCAATTTTTTCACGAAGACTTGTTATTCTAGTCGGTGCATCTTTTGGGGTAAAAAACTCCCTAGGATGTGGCTCAAAAATCATAATTGCAGATTCTATTTGGTCTTTCTTTGATTTAATCAATAATTCATTAATTAATTTCTGATGCCCTAAATGTATGCCATCATAATTACCAATCGTTAAAACACAAGGAGGATGCGACCCGGAATTAGGGATATGTCTATATATTTGCATTTATTGAATAGTTTTCTTAAAAAACTCACTAATATCTAATTTACACACCCTAAGGATAACAAAGTATACAGTTCCACCGAGTAATATTAAAACTATTAAATGTGTAAATCGAGAAAAAGCTGAATAATTAATCCATAAATCCATCGTACCCTTAAAATAAAGTAATGATAAAGCCATCACAGAAGATGCAAATACTATTTTACTCAGGAACATGAGCCAACCAGCACTTAGTTTAAATATCTTTCCCTTTTTTAAATGATAGAAAAGAAGTCCTGCATTGATACATGCCCCCAAACCAATAGCCAAAGCTAACCCAGTATGTTTCAGAGAGCCAATAAAAATTAAATTCATGAATTGAGTACAAAACAATGTAAATAAAGCAATTTTGACTGGGGTTTTAATATTTTGTTGAGCATAAAATGCCGGCGCTAAAATTTTAATTAAAATCAAACCAACTAAACCAACGCTATATGCGGTTAGTGCATACTGAGTCATTAAAATATCTTTCTCTGTAAAGGCTCCATAATAAAATAAAGTTGATATTAAAGGGATGGCCAAAATTGCTAAAGCTGTTGCAGCAGGAACTGCTAACAAAATTCCAAATCTTAATCCCCAATTAACGAGATCGGAATAGTCTTTTGTTTTTTTCCTTGAAAAACTTTTTGATAAATTTGGGAGCAAGATGGTGCTCAGGGCAACTCCAAGAACACCGGCAGGAAATTCCATAAGGCGATCTGCATAATATAGCCAAGATACACTTCCTGAAGCTAAAAAAGATGCAAAAATAGTATTAATTAATAAAGAAATTTGCATTATTGAAACACCTAAAATTGCTGGAGCCATTAACTTTAATATTCTCCATACTCCTTTATCTTTTAAATCAAAATTAATTTGAGGTAGGCATCCGATTTGCTTTAAGAAAGGAATTTGAAAAAACAACTGTAAAATTCCTCCAAAAAATACAGCCCAAGCTAGTGCTTTAACTGGCTCATCAAAAATATTTGAAAAGTATAATGCTGCGATAATAAATGAAACATTAAGCCAAACAGGAGTAAATGCGGGTACAGCGAATTTTCCATAGGTATTTAATACTCCGCCTGCCATAGATACTAGAGATATGAAAAATATATAAGGGAACGTTATTTGAAGTAAATCAACTGTTAAATTAAATTTTTCAGGGTCTGAAATAAACCCTGGGGCACTAATATAGATCAGCCAAGGCGCTCCAAACACTCCTAAAAGAGTAATTAAAACTAGAAAAATTCCTAGCAATGTCGCTACCTTGCTAATTAAATGATTTACTTCTACTTTTGTTTTTTTAGTTTTATACTCAGCCAAAATTGGAACAAATGCCTGCGTAAAAGCGCCCTCAGCAGATATTCTTCTCAATAAGTTTGGTATTTTAAAAGCTACGAAGAATGCATCTGTTGCAATCCCTACGCCAAATACCCTTGCAATAATGCTATCTCGAATGAATCCTAATATACGAGATATAGTAGTCATCCCTCCAACACTAGCAAATGTTTTTATTAAGTTCATAAATAATGTTTTAAAATAATTAATTTAATTTTATCATGCTAACCCCAACTAAACTTAGGAAAGTAAATGTATTCATTTACTTGTATCTATAAGCGAAAATGGATAAAATACGTTTTCATTTAATATAGTTCATAAGGATGTTATATGGCCAACACGGCTCAAACAAGAAAACGTGCAAGACAGAACGATACTCAACGAATTCACAATGCAAGTCTTCGATCAACATTAAGAACTGCTTTAAAGAAAATTACTAAAGCAATACTCTTAGGCGATAAAAAGATTGCAAAAAAGACTTTTGATGAAAATGTACCTGTTATCGACAAAATTGCTGATAAAAAAATCATTCATAAAAATAAAGCAGCGCGGCATAAATCAAGATTAAATTCTGCATTAAAATCAATGTAATTACTTTGAGCTTCTTACCTTAGAGGCTCTTTAGTTTTCCCATAGAATTTTTCTTATTGATTCACATCTGTCTAAAACGTCTTCATGTGATTCCTCTCTTAAACCTAGTATTGTTATGTGTCCCATTTTTCTTCCTATACGAGGCTCAGTCTTCCCGTATAAATGAAGTTTGCCTCCAAGCCCAGCAATCATCTCAAATTTTGGCTCCTTTTGGGCGCCATCCCTAAACCATAAGTCCCCCAAAATATTCAACATTGCTGATTTAGGAAATTCTACCTCTGGTTGTTTAAGATCATTTCCGGTAAGAGCCAATACTTGTTGATCAAATTGATTGTAAACACATGCATCGATAGATAAGTGTCCTGAATTATGAGGTCTAGGTGCAATTTCATTAACCCAATACCCATCATTAACTAAAAACCACTCTACCGCCATAACTCCAATATAATTTAATTCGCGGGCTATTGTCCTGGTTGACGGGATAAATCGACGATTCAAACTTGCTATCAAGCTTTCTGTTCTTAAAGGGCCAATGGAAGAAGTCTCTAGGATTCCTGATTTATGAGAGTTCCAAAACGTCGGATAAACTATTTCCTCTCCATCAACAGATCTGGCCAATACTACAGAAAACTCACAATCTAAATTTAGTTTTTGTTCCAAAGTGCATGGCACACTATTAAAAGTCTTAAATGCAGCTTCTAATTCAGTCTTATTTTTAACATGAATTTGGCCTTTGCCGTCATAACCAAATTCAGCCATTTTAAGGATTCCTGGAAAGATGCTAAGGTTTTCATCAATATTTTTAATTGACTCAATACTATTAATAACAACATAGGGCCCAACAGGGATTCCGCATTTCTTAAGAAAATCTTTTTCTTTAATACGATTTTGAGCAATAGATATTGCTTTAGAACTGGGACGAACAATAATATCCTTCTCAAGATACTTCAGTGTTTCAGCGGGAACATTTTCAAATTCAGTAGTAACTGCGCTGCAGCTAGCTTTTAATTCATCAAGGGCTTTTAAGTCATTGTATGGCTTGCATATGTGTTTTTCAGCTATTTTACCTGCTGGACTTTGCTTATCTGGGTCAAATACCACAACTGAATATCCCATTTTTTGGGCTGCAATAGTAAAAAACCGTCCTAATTGGCCGCCACCTAAAATTCCTAAAAACTCAGGGGGATGAATTACTTTTTTTAACTTACTTTGCATCCAGCTCCATATTTAGAACTTTTGTAACCTGTTTTTTTCTAAAGTCTTTTAGCTTTTGATTAACTTCTTTATCATTTACTGCGAGTAAGGAAATAGCAAATAATCCAGCATTATATGATCCGGGCTCGCCTATAGCGAATGTTGCAACAGGTATACCTTTTGGCATTTGCACAATTGACAACAGTGAGTCATGACCTTCAAGATGTTTAGATGGTACTGGGACACCTAATACTGGCAGCGTAGTTTTAGAAGCAACCATCCCTGGAAGATGTGCCGCCCCTCCTGCCCCCGCAATAATAACTTGGAAACCTTTTTTTTCTGCTCCTTCTGAAAATTTAAACATTAAATCAGGAGTTCTATGAGCTGAAACAACTTGAGCCTCATATGAAATATTAAAATCATCGAGCACCTCTGCCGCATGCTTCATAATAGGCCA
>CAJQTF010000011.1 GCA_905618945.1 uncultured Methylophilaceae bacterium | reverse complement strand
ACTCTCCCTATCAAATCAAATCTAACAGAGATTCAAGCGGCAAAGTTTGTAGCTAACAAATATAAATACCCTGATATTTATTTAAAACATAAATTCTCCAGATTTTACCCCAAAAGAAAATCAGGTGCGCATTTTATTGGCTACTTAAATCGAATTAATCAAAAAGATATAGAAAAGTTAAAAAAAATAAATCGATTTGAAAGTTATTTAGGCATAGATCACATTGGCAAAACAGGGATTGAATATTTTTATGAGGATAGATTGCATGGCCGTCCTGGTTATAAAAAAATAGAAGTTGATGTTCAAAATAATGTTGTTAGAACACTTGATATAGTAGAGCCAATACATGGTGAAGATATAACTCTAAATATTGATTATAAAATCCAAAAAGTTGCTGAAAAAGCTTTTGGAGAATACAAGGGGGCAATGGTGGCAATTGATCCAAATAATGGCGCAGTATTAGCATATGTTAGCCAGCCGTCTTTTGATTCTAATTTATTCATAAATGGGATCGATGAAACTAATTGGAGAAGGCTCAATGATTCAGTTCATAAACCCTTAATCAATAGAGTAGTTTCGGGTATTTACCCGCCAGGCTCAACACTTAAACCTTTTGTTGCAATTGCAGCATTAGAAAATAATATAAGGCGCCCACCTTTCTCAATTATTGATAAAGGATTTTATAATATGCCCAATCAATCTAAAACTTTTTCAGATTGGAAAAAGAGCGGTCACGGGGAAGTAGATCTCATAAAAGCTATAGCCGTTTCATGTGACACTTTTTTTTATGGGTTAGGAGTTGAGTTGGGCATACCAAAATTAAATAGTGTATTAAAAAGATTTGGTTTTGGAGAAAAAACTAATATTGATATGCCTAATGAAAAGCGAGGACTTATTGCTTCAGATGAATGGAAAAAAATAAAATATAAGAAAAAATGGTATCAAGGTGAAACTGCAATCACTGCAATTGGTCAAGGATATACTCAAACTACACCTATTCAATTAGCTTTAGCTACAGCAAAACTAATTAATCCAAATAATAATTTACGTCCTCGTCTATTAAAAGAATCAAATACTTCAGCCCATATGAAATCCAAGAAAATGGCTTCAACATCTTCAGATGATCTTGATTTAATTAAAAAAGGTATGTCTTTAGTTACCAAAGAAGGAGGTACTGCAGCATTTATTGGAAGAAACTCTAGCTATAATATCTCAGCAAAAACAGGTACAGCTCAAGTATTCAGCTTAAAGAAAGGTGAGGTTTATGATGAATCTAAACTTCCAGACGAACTCAAAGATCATGCTCTTTTTATCGCCTTTGCTCCCTCTGAAAATCCGAAACTTGTTATAGCTATTGTAGTTGAAAATGGAGGGCATGGCGGATCTACGGCTGGCCCAATTGCTAAAAAAGTTTTTGATGCCTATCTAAATGGTATTAACTAATGAGAAAATTTACGCTTTATAAGTCTTTTCAAAATATTGATAAAATTTTAATGTTACTTGTGGGATTATTATTGCTCATTGGTTTAATTATACTTGCTAGCGCATCCCAACAAAATATTATTTTAATAGGGACTCAAATAATAAATATTTTAATTGGAATGGTTTTATTAATATTATTAAGTCATATAGATCCGAAACGTTTTCTTTTTTATGCTCCGTATCTATATATAGTAAGTTTAATTCTATTATTACTTGTTGCTTTTTTTGGATTTCAGAGTCATGGGGCAAAACGCTGGATAAATTTATTATTTTTTAATTTACAGCCTTCTGAAATTATCAAAATTACAATTCCCCTAATGCTTGCTTGGCTATATCATCGATTCCAAAATGATATAAGCTATAAAACGCACTTGATGGCATTGTTTATTTTGGCTATTCCTTGTGTGATGATATTGAAGCAACCTGATTTAGGGACTGCTATTTTAATTTTGATTTCTGGCTGGGTAATTATTGTTCTGGCTGGCCTATCATTAAGAGTTATGATACTTGGTGGTTTTGGTTTATTACTTTCCTTACCTTACCTCTGGTCAATGTTGCATTTGTATCAACAAAATAGAATTCTTAGCTTAATTGATCCTACTCGAGATCCTCTAGGGACAGGTTACCACAGCATTCAATCGATGATTGCTATTGGTTCCGGTGGATTTTTAGGAAAAGGGTGGGGTTATGGAGGTCAAACACAACTTAGCTTCCTCCCTGAAACATCTACTGATTTTATTTTTTCAGTTTATGGAGAAGAATTTGGTTTTATTGGAATTATTGGAATCTTTATTATTTATTTCTTCACACTATATCGATGTATTTATATGGCACAAAAGATGCAAAATACTTTTTCTAGATTGATAACTGCCAGTTTAGTAATCACCTTATTTGTTTCAACCTTTGTCAATATTGCAATGGTTAGTGGAGTAATACCTGTAGTTGGAGCCCCATTGCCATTTATAAGCTATGGTGGGACATCAATGGTTGTATCTTTAGCTATGATTGGTATTATTATGAGCCTACATTCTCACAAATCTTTAATCGCTAACTAATGAACAAACATTTTTTTATAATAATAATTTCCTTACTACTTGTTGGTTGTCAATCAATAGACCCTCTCTTTAAAGAAGGGGCGAAACAAAATAAAAAATCAGGGGCTTACTACCTGGATGATGGGCCAGAAGAAAATCCACCCGAAAATCTAGATAAAATTCCAGATGCTCAGCCAAAATATGAAGCACTTTCAAAATGGGCTAGTCGTCCTTATGTCGCATTTGATAAAAAATATACTCCTATGACAAAAATTATTCCCTTTAAGGAAGAGGGTTATGCATCTTGGTATGGCAAAAGATATCATGGTAAGAAAACATCTATTGGAGAAACATATGATATGTACCAGATGACTGGTGCCCACAAAACACTCCCACTTCCATGCTATATAAAAGTAACAAACTTAAAAAATAAACGCTCGGTAATTATTCGAGTTAATGATCGAGGCCCTTTTGTTGATGAAAGAATTATTGATTTGTCTTATGCAGCAGCTCATCGGCTTCGGATTATTGAAAAAGGGAGCGAGTTAGTGAGAATCGAAATGGTAAACCCATCTTTAGCAGAAAAAAATCTAGAGCAAACTTATAAGACTTCGCCAGTGGATTCTTCTATAAAATATTTTTATATCCAGGCAGGTGCTTTCTCAAATGAAGATAATGCTTCCTATTTAATTAATAGGCTCTCTAAAATTAAATTTAGAAACTCATTAAATATAAAAAAGTTAAGTAAAGACTCTCTTTATTTAGTGACTATTGGCCCTTATGATAGTGAAAAAATTGCAGAACAAGCTTTACAAGATATTTCACAAAAAATTCAACTTAATAGTTTTATTATTTCTAAGTAATAACTCTTTACCAATGGACCAAACCAAAAATGAAACACTGATAAATTTTCCTTGTAACTTTGCTATAAAAGTTATGGGGGAAGTAAAAGAAAATTTTTCTGAATCTGTTATTGAGATCATAAAAAAACATTACGGTAATTTTAATGCCTCGGAAATAGAAATGAAGGGTAGTAGCAATGGGAAATATATCAGTTTAACTTGTAATATTTACGTCACCTCTCAAAAACAACTTGATAAAATATATACTGATCTATCAAATAGCCCAATGACCAAATTCGTTTTATAGTATATGCCACTAAATATAAAACAGCTCGGACGCACTGATTATATGAATACTTGGAGGGGTATGAAGCACTTTATTGATCAGGCACCAATAAAAGATGAATTATGGATTACAGAACATCAACCTATCTTTACTACTGGCGTAAATAAAAAAGATTGCTTAATTCCGGATACTAATATTCCTCACCTTTTTGTTGACAGAGGAGGGAAAATTACTTATCACGGACCAGGTCAATTAATTATTTACACACTAATTAACATTAAAAAAAATAGTTTAATGATTAGACAATTAGTTTCAATTCTAGAAAATTCTGTCATTGATTTTTTAAAAAAATATAAAATTAATTCCTATTCTAAAATAGAAGCACCTGGAGTCTTTATAGATGAGAAAAAAATATGCTCTATTGGCTTAAGGATTAAAAAAAATTATGCATACCATGGCTTAAGTTTTAATGTTGACATGGATACTAAGCCATTTACATTGATTGACCCTTGTGGCTTTCCTGGCTTAAAAATGTCACAATTATCAGACTTCAATATTAAAAGTACCGTAGAACAATCTGGCAAAGAAATTGCATTAATTATTAATAAGAAATTAAACCTACATTATGAAAAAAATAATAAGTATTAAAGAAGTTGGCAAAGAAAAAACTGCGCGATTGCCAATAAAAATTGTTAAAAAAGACAAGTTAGCGAAGCCTTCATGGATAAAGATGGTACTTCCTAATAGTGATAAATTTCACAAAGTAAGTCGACTTCTTAAAGATAACCAACTGAATACAGTATGCGAAGAAGCAAGTTGTCCTAATATTGGGGAGTGTTATAGCCAGGGCACTGCGACCTTTATGATTTTGGGGGACATTTGTACTCGTCGCTGCCCTTTTTGTGATGTTGCGAGCGGAGTGCCGCTTAAGCCAGATGAAAATGAGCCTGTAAAATTAGGTTTAACAATTGCAAAACTAAAACTAAATTATGTTGTAATCACAAGCGTGGATAGAGATGATCTAAAAGATGGTGGGGCCAGCCACTTTTCTGAGTGTATAAAAGAAATACGTAAAAATAACAAAAAAATTGCAATTGAAATTCTTGTGCCTGACTTTAGAGGAAAAGGGAAAATTGATATAGCATTGGAAATACTATTAAAACAGCCGCCTAATATTTTCAATCATAATCTTGAAACAATTCCTAGGTTGTATAAACGAGCAAGGCCCGGTGCTCGATATGAACATTCTCTTTTACTTTTAAAAGATTTTAAAAAAAAGCTACCTTTGATTCCTACTAAGTCTGGTTTAATGCTTGGCTTGGGAGAAACAAATGGAGAGATACTAGATGTTATGAAAGACTTAAGACAACATAATGTTGATATGTTGACATTAGGGCAATATTTACAGCCTACGCCTTATCATCTTCCTGTTGAAAGGTATGTCTCGCCAACTGATTTTAATGATCTTAAAAGAGAAGCAGAAAAATTAGGGTTCACCTCTGTTGCAAGCGGTCCAATGGTAAGAAGTAGTTACCATGCAGATGAACAAGCACAAGGAGTAGGCACATGAATCCTGTTTTAAAAACTGAGTTAAGTTCTGAGTTATTTAATTTAGAAAATTACATAATTAATCATAGCTGTGATATTGAGCATTGGTTTAGAATACAATGGTTAGAATATAGTGCTCCATTTTATGCCTCTGTTGATTTAAGAAATTCTGGCTTTAAATTAACACCTGTAGATACCAATCTTTTTCCAGGAGGCTTCAATAACCTAAATCCTGATTTTGCACCACTAACAATTCAAGCCATTTCTGTCGCTATAGAAAAAATTTGTCCGGATGCATGGCGAGTTCTAATTATTCCTGAAAACCACACACGAAATAAATTTTACTTAAAAAATATATTTGAATTAACGGAAATTTTAAAAAATTCTGGACTTGAAGTTAGAATCGGAAGTGCTGACGAAAATATAAATGAAATTCAAATAATTGAAATTGATGATAATAATTCGATAAAAATTGAGCCTATTCATAGAGAAAGTGATCACTTATTTTTAAAAAATGATGATTCTTCAACCTTTAGACCATGCGCGATTATCCTAAATAATGATCTTTCTGGTGGTGTCCCAGATAAACTTAAAAATCTTGATCAAAACATTATCCCGCCTCTTTCAGCAGGATGGCCAACCAGAAGAAAATCAACACACTTCAATTACTACAATGAGGTAGTAGAAGAATTTTCTAGATTTACAAAGATTGATCCTTGGTTAATTAATCCGTATTTTGAAAAACTAGATGGTTTAAATTTTCTTGAGCGGGAAGGAGAGATTCAATTAGCTGAACATATTGATAAGCTATTATCAAAAATCAAAGAAAAATATTCTCAATACAATATAGCTCATGAACCATATGTTGTAATCAAAGCAGATGCTGGTACTTATGGAATGGGAATAATGACGATTAAGAATAGTACAGAGGTTATAAATCTTAATCGAAAAATGAGAAAAAAAATGTCTATTGTTAAAGAAGGATTGAAGGTAACAGAAGTCATTATTCAAGAAGGGGTTCATACAGAAGAGGCTATTAATGATGCTGTAGCTGAGCCTGTTGTTTACATGATAGATCATTTTGTTGTTGGTGGTTTTTATCGAGTACATACAAATAAAGAGAAAGATGAGAACCTTAATTCACCGGGCATGCATTTTGTACCAGTTGCTTTTGAAACATCATGCCTTATGCCAGATCAAGGCAGACCCTGTGATGATAAGGCCAATAGATTTTACGCTTATGGGGTTATAGCCAGATTAGCCTTACTTGCTGCTGCGAAAGAACTTCAAAACCAAATATAATGAAATATTTATTTATAATTGATGAGCCAGAAACATTAATCTATTATAAAGATACTACTATAGCCTTGATAAAAGAATGTCTTAATCAAGGAATAGAAGTCCATTACACAAATATTTATTCACTAACTATTAATGAAAAACAAAATATAATTATTGATAGTTATCATATTTCTAGTGTCAATTCATTAGTCGAAAAAAATGTCAAAGTAAAAAATAAAATACAGTATTTTACAAAAGTATTTATAAGAAAAGATCCGCCTTTCGATAATGATTACCTAAATCTGACATTCATACTCGAAAATGCCAAAGAATTTAATGTTGAAGTTATCAATAACCCTGTTTCAGTTAGAAATCACAATGAAAAATTATCAATACTTAATTTTAAAAATCTTATCCCATCTACAATTGTTTCATCACAAGCCGAGGATATAATTAATTTTATTCGAAAAGAAAAAAAGGTGATTATAAAGCCGCTAGATGGAATGGCAGGTAATGGAATCTTTATGGTTACTCCCACAGATAAAAATATCAATGTCATCTTAGAAACTGCAACAAATAATGGTAAAAAAATTATCATGGCACAAAGGTACTTACCTGAAATCAAAAAGGGTGATAAACGCATCATTGTAATCAAAGGTGAAGCTTTGCCCTATTCACTGGCAAGAATCCCATCTAAAGGTGAGGTAAGAGCTAATTTAGCAAAAGGCGGTAAAGGTAAAACTCAAAAATTAACATCTGGAGATAAAAAAATAGTGATGGGTGTTAAAGATTTCTTAATTAAAAATAAACTTAATTTTGTAGGTTTAGATATTATTGGTAACTATTTAACTGAAATTAATATAACTAGCCCTACTGGGATTGTTGAGATTGAAGAACAAACAAATTTTAAAGCAGCAGAATACATTATTAATGCGTTTAAATAATCTACTTATATATTTTTTAATCGGCTTTTTAATCGGCTGTAGTGACAATAAGCTTCACCATGGTAAGGATTATATCTTCGGAACATTGATTGATATTAAAATTTATGGTGAATCTAAGGTTAATGCTGAAAAAGTATCTGATGAAATTTTTACTGAATTTCATCGTCTACATAAATTACTTCACCCTTGGGAAAAAAGCCTTATTACAGATATTAATAACGCAATCTCTAAAAATAAATCTATATCTATTAATAACGATGAAATCATCAAAATTCTAACCGATGTTCAGCGCCTAGAAACTCAAACTCAAAATTTATTTAACCCATCTATAGGCAAGCTCATTAAGCTATGGGGATTTCACTCTAATGATTACAATCGAAAAACAATTCCAAATGAGGAAATAATTCAAAAATTAGTATCTTCTAATCCATCAATGCAATCAATAATAATTAAGAATGGCATTTTAAAAAGTAACAATAAAAATGTTCAAATAGATTTAGGTGGTTATGCAAAAGGCTATGCGTTAGACCAAGCAAAAAAAATACTTAAAAATAATAATGTTAAAAATGCTTTAATTAATATCGGGGGTAACATTCTAGCATTTGGTAAATATGATGAGCGCGATTGGGTAGTTGGAATCCAAAATCCTAGAAAGCCTAATATACTAGCTACGATTGCTCTTAAGCCTGGCTGGGCCATTGGAACATCTGGTGATTATCAAAGATATATTATGGTTGATAATAAAAGATTTTCTCATTTAATCAATCCTAAAACTGGCTACCCTGAAAGAAAAACACAATCAGCTACTATTTTATTACCTCCTTCAGAAGATTCAGGCACTCTCTCAGATGTCTTTTCTAAACCCCTCTTTATTATTAGTAAAAAGAATAAAGTGAATATGGCTACATTACTAAATATTAATTATTTTTTGATTATTATGGATGATGACTCAATCCTTTTAAGTAAATCTTTAAATAAAGAAATAAATTGGGAAGACGATATTGATAAAAAAAATATTACAATTTTTTAAGTTAATTAAATCTGGTGACTGGTTTATCATTATCTTATTCTGCGGCTTAATTATTTTTAGTACAAAATTTCTATGGAATCTCCCACAAGGCGAATACCTAGAGATATATAAAAGAAATGAAATATTAGCAACCTATAGTCTGAATCAAAAAATAACTAAAATAATTAATGGGTCAAAAGGAGAAACAAAAATAAATATTGATAATGGAAAAGTTAGATTTTCCTCAGCACCTTGTGCAAAGAAATACTGTATCCATCAAGGATGGATAAATAAAGCAAACCAAACAATTATCTGTATTCCAAATCAAATATCTATTTCTATTGTAGGGGCTAAGAGAAAATATGACTCTATCAACTATTAATATTATAAATAGAGACCATCAGATTGCTAAACTATCTGCTATAGCTGTTGCATTATCACTAATCGAATTCTTTTTACCAAGCCCTATCCCCGGTGTAAAACCTGGAATAGCAAATATTATAATTTTGTACACTATATTTAAATTTGATCTACGAATGGGTATATGGGTCTCTCTTATTAGAGTTTTCGTAACGGGTATTCTCTTAGGTACATTTTTAAGTCCAACATTTTTTCTAAGTTTAAGTGGTGCCCTATTTAGCCTTTTTTCCCTTATAATTTTTAGGAATTTAAATTCAAAATATTTTAGTATAATTAGTTTTAGCTTAATTGCTTCATTAGCACATATAGCCGGTCAATTTATCATCGTAAGGTTTTGGATAATTCCACATAATGGCATCTTCTACCTTTTACCAATCTTTATAATATCAGCTTTTATTTTTGGCTTAGTTAACGCTCTGGTCACAAGCAAGCTTCTCCAATTAAACTCAAAAAAATAATATTGATTAATGATAAAATAATACAAACAAGGAATTAATTATGAAAAAATACTATATTTTATATTTGCTAGCCATCTCACTATTAAATAGTTGCGGCACTAAAGGTCAACTCTACATACCTGAGGATAAATATCCCCAAGCAGGGATTAAAGAAAATATTTTTCCAGGTCATGGGTCAGAGGTGTCTTAAAGCTAAAAATGACTGAATCTATTCTAAAACTAAAAGAAGGTAAATTCTATATTGAAAATGTTCTTGTTGAAAATATTGTTAAAGTATTTGACACGCCTTCTTACATCTACTCTAAAAAAATTATTCTTGATAATTACTTAGATTTTAAATCTCAATTCAATAATATAGACCATCTTATTTGTTTTGCAGTTAAGTCTAACCCAAATATCGCTATATTAAATTTACTAGCAAATAATGGGGCTGGCTTTGATATTGTTTCTGGGGGGGAGCTTCACAGAGTCATTGCTGCAAAAGGTGATCCAAAAAAAATTGTATTCTCCGGTGTTGGAAAATCAAAAGAAGATATTGAATTAGCTATTAAACATGACATCCTCACGTTTAATGTGGAATCAGAAGCAGAACTATACCGAATTCAAAATACTGCAAAAAAATTAAACAAAAAAGCTAGTATATCAATTAGAGTAAATCCAGATGTTGATCCTAAAACACATCCTTATATTTCAACTGGGCTTAAAGATAATAAATTTGGCGTTGACGAACATAATGCAATTTCAATGTATAAAATTGCCAAAGAACTAGATTCAATTGAAATTAAAGGTATTGATTGTCATATTGGGTCTCAAATAACTGAATTGCAGCCTTTTGAGGATTCAATTAAAAAACTCCTTGCACTGATTGACCACCTCAAATCAATTGGTATTTTAATTAAACATATGGATATTGGGGGAGGAATTGGTATTCAATACTCTGATGAGGTACCACCTACTTTTTCAGATTATGCTCAAACCGTCAAAAATATTCTTAAAGGTCGTGATCTAAAAATTATTTTTGAGCCTGGTCGAGCATTAATTGGTAAAGCTGGTATTTTATTAACAGAAGTAGAATATATTAAAAATAGTTCAGAGAAAAATTTTATGATTATTAATGCCGCTATGAATGACTTAATGAGGCCGGCACTCTATGGTGCTTTTCATGAAATTAAAAATTTATCTCCAACTGACTCTGAGGAAAAAAACTATGATATTGTTGGACCCGTATGTGAAACAGGTGACTTTCTTGGTAAGGACCGTTTATTATCAGCAGAAGAAGGTAACATACTAGCTGTTTTAGATGTAGGCGCATATGGAATGTCAATGAGCTCAAATTATAATTCTCGTCCAAAAGCATCAGAAATACTTGTTGATGTTGATAAATTACATCTAATAAGAAATCGTGAAACTTTTGCTGACTTAATTAATGGTGAGCAACTATTGCCCTAAATTAACTATGTCAAAAGAGATGATTAATATATCGTTAGCTAATCCCAGGGGTTTTTGCGCGGGGGTCGAAAGAGCAATCTTAATTGTTGAAAGAACATTGGAAAAGTATGGGGCTCCAATATATGTTCACCATGAAGTTGTTCATAATAAATTTGTAATAAATAGGCTCAAAGAAAAAGGTGTAATTTTTGTTGAAAGCTTAAAAGAAATTCCAAATTCAAGCCATGTTATCTTTAGCGCTCATGGTGTATCTAAAGCAATAGTAAAAGAATCCGATAAATTAAATCTTATTTCAATAGATGCGACCTGTCCATTAGTAACTAAAGTACATCGTGAAGTCAATAAATTAAGTAATGATGAATATACAATTATTATGATTGGTCATAAAGGCCACCCGGAAGTAGAAGGTACAATTGGGCAAATTGAAAAAAACTCTTTAGCTACTCAAATACATTTAGTTGAAAATATAGAAGATGTTAATAACCTAAAAGTTTCAAACCCTAATAAACTTAGCTATGTAAGCCAAACCACACTGTCTATTGATGATACTAAGAAAATAATTGAGGCATTAAAAGATAAATTTCCATTAATTATTGGGCCAAAAAGCAACGATATATGTTACGCAACACAAAATAGACAGGAAGCTGTTAAAAAAATGTTTAGCCTACATGATCTTGTTTTTGTTGTTGGATCAAAAAATAGTTCGAATTCAAATAGGCTTTTAGATATGGTCAAAGATAAAAACATAGACGCTATCCTTATAGATGATATGTCACAATTTCAATCTAAATGGATAAAGAATAAAAAAAGTATAGGTATTACAGCTGGTGCTTCAGCTCCAGAAATCCTTGTTCAGGGTCTCATCCAAGAAATAAAAAAAATTACGAAAGTATCCATCTCAGAGATAAAAGGCGTTGAAGAAACAATCATTTTCAAGCTTCCAAAAATTTGAAACTACCTCATTATAAAATTCCAATATCAGCACTAGTTGTTATTTATACAAAACAACTTGATATATTATTACTAAGTCGTGCGGATAAGAGTAATTTTTGGCAATCAGTCACTGGTAGTTTAGAAGCTGATGAATCACCATTAGAAACTGCAAAAAGAGAAGTTCTAGAAGAAACTGGAATTATTTGCGAAAATTATCTCTTACAAGATTGGAATTTAAGTCATGAGTATAAAATATTTTCTCATTGGCAATACCGATATGCCCCGGACGTTAGTTATAATACTGAACATATTTTTGGTTTAGAGTTGCCAAAAAAAGTACCTGTAACTCTTTCTCCTAAGGAACATATTGATTTTAAATGGGTCACGTTAGAAGAGGCAAAGAAATCAGTATTTTCCTGGACCAATGTTAAGGCCCTAGAAAAATTATATGAGATTAAGCTATTAGCAAGTTAAAATATATATTATGAATACAGCTACTATCAAGTTCGATGCTTTTGAAAGCCTTAAAAATGAAGATTGCCAAGATAGGATTATCGAAGCCAAAAAAACTTTAGGCGATAAAATTGTCATTTTAGGGCATCACTATCAAAATGAAACCGTTTATAGACACGCAGATTACTCTGGGGACTCCCTTAAGCTTGCACAGTATGTGCAGAATCTAGATGCCAAATATATAGTTTTTCTTGGCGTTCATTTTATGGCCGAAGTTTCTAATATTTTATCAAGACCAGAACAGATTACAGTATTACCAGACCTTTCAGCTGGATGCTCTATGGCTGATATGGCAAATTTAGCAAAGGTAGAAAGAACCTATAGAGAACTTTCTAAAGTTTTAGATTTTGATAAAACTATTACGCCAATTACTTATATTAATTCAGCCGCAGACCTTAAAGCTTTTTGCGGTGAGCATAATGGCATTGTATGTACCTCAACAAATGCACCAAATGTTCTTGATTGGGCTTTTAAAAAAAGGGAAAAGGTCTTATTCTTTCCAGATCAAAATTTAGGAAGATGGACGGGACATAAAATGGGTATTGCCATAGAGGATATGCCTGTATGGGATCCTGATTTACCACTTGGCGGTCTAACAGAAAAACAAATACTTGAATCAAAAGTTTTATTATGGAAAGGGCACTGTGCAGTCCATCAAATGTTTAGATTACAACATATAGAGAAATTTAGAGAACTCCATCCCGAAGGTTTTGTTATCTCACATCCAGAATCACCATTTGAAGTCTGTCAGAACTCTGATTATGTTGGGTCCACTGAATTTATTCTTAATACAATTACGCAAGCTAAACCGAATACTAAATGGTTAGTTGGAACTGAGCTAAATCTTGTTAATAGATTGGCCAATGAAATGAAACCTGAAGGAAAATTGGTACAGTTTATGTCTCATGTAGTTTGTGAATGCTCAACTATGGCAAGAATAGACCCCCAACATCTGTCCTGGACTTTAGAAAATATTATCAAAGATAATCCGGTTAATATTATTAGTGTTCCAAAAAAAGAAGCGGAATTAGCTAAACTAGCATTGGATCGAATGCTTGAAATCTCTTAACTCTGATAATTGTGTTCTTTGCTCTTCTCAAAAATACCCTATTGTCTGGGCAAATGATTTACTTCGTATTGTATTAATTAATGATCAAAATTATCGAGGCTATTGTCGAGTTGATTTAATTAATCATGTTAAAGAAATGGCAGACTTAGATGAAGAAACCCGTAATGAATTTATGGGAGTAATTTTTCAAACGGAGAAAATTATAAAAGAATATTTACAACCTGACAAAATTAATTTGGCTTCGCTTGGCAATATAACCCCCCACTTACATTGGCACATTATTCCGAGATACTTTTCTGACAATCATTTTCCAGATAGCATTTGGGGTGAAAAAAAGAGAATTGATATTAATAAATTTTCTAAGGTTCAAGAATTGGAATTTATTAAATATGTTAAAAATAAACTAAACCAGTAGCCTATTCACAGTTATTCCTTTTAGTAAGTGTTCTTCTATAATTTCATCAAGGTCTTCTTGATCTATATAGCGATACCAAATTCCTTCAGGGTAAATTACCATCAAAGGCCCTTCATGGCAACGATCAAAGCACCCGCCACGATTTACACGTACTTTATTAGGGCCATTAAGGTTTAATGACTTGATCTTCTTTTTCATATAATCAAACATTGGTTCAGCATTAAAGTTCATACAGCACTGTTCCCCATCTTCTCTTTGATTTAAGCAGAAGAAAATATGATATTTATAAAAATTCATAATTAATGAGCATTAGGTTTATCAATGCCTACTCCAGTTTGTGATCTAAAATATTGAGATTCAAATAATTCTTTCTCAGCTGTAGAGTTTTTTGATTTGTCAGTTTTTGAAAAGAACCATATCCCAACAAATGTAACTACCATAGAAAATAAAGCTGGGTACTTATATGGAAAGATTGCTTCATTATTACCAAAAATATCTACCCAGACAACTGGCCCTAGTATTACTAAAAGTATTGCAATAAATAATCCAGCAGACCCACCAATAACTGCTCCCCTTGTAGTAAGATTTTTCCAATAGATAGAAAGAATTAATATCGGAAAATTTGTAGTGGCTGCAATAGCAAACGCTAAGCCAACCATAAATGCAACATTTTGCTCTTCAAAAAGAATACCTAGAAATACTGCAAGAACACCTAAAAATATTGTTGCAAGCTTTGAAACTTTTATTTCCATTTTTTCATTATTTTTCCCTGTTAAGAATGCGTTAGCATATAGATCATGGGATATTGCAGATGCTCCTGCAAGTGTTAACCCAGAAACAACTGCTAAAATTGTGGCAAAAGCAACTGCCGAAATAAATCCAAGTAAAATATCCCCCCCAACTGCGTGTGAAAGATGAATGGCTGCCATATTATTATTTCCAATTAAAGCTCCAGAATCATTTAAATATTCTGGATTATTAGAGACTAGGACAATAGCACCAAACCCAATAATGAAAGTTAATATATAAAAATAACCAATAAATCCTGTTGCATAAACTACTGATTTTCTTGCTTCTACTGCATCTGGTACAGTAAAAAATCGCATCAATATATGTGGAAGTCCTGCAGTTCCAAACATTAGAGCAAGACCTAATGAAATAGCTGAAACTGGGTCAGAAATTAATCCACCAGGAGCCATAATATTTTCACCCTTGCTGTGAACATTAACGGCTTTAGAAAAAAATTGATTAAAATCAAATTCAAATTGATATAAAACAAGGAATGCCATTAGCGTTGCTCCAGATAATAAAAGAACAGCCTTAATTATTTGAACCCAGGTCGTGGCAAGCATTCCACCAAAAGTGACATATGAAATCATTAGTCCACCAACAATCATTACAGCTGAATAATAAGGTAAACCAAATAGAATTTCTATAAGCTTTCCGGCACCAACCATTTGAGCTATTAAATATAAAATTACAGTCGACAATGAGCCACAAGCAGCAAGTATTCTGATGGGTTTTTGTTTAAGTCTAAAAGAAACAACATCAGAAAAGCTATATTTACCTAAGTTACGAAGTGGCTCAGCGATTAATAATAAAATGATAGGCCAACCAATTAAAAATCCAATTGAATAAATTAGACCGTCAAATCCTGACAAATAGACTAAACCTGAAATTCCAAGAAAAGATGCCGCCGACATAAAATCACCTGATATTGCAAGGCCATTTTGAAGTCCCGTAATATTTCCACCTGCCGTATAAAAACTTTTCGCTGTGTGAGTTTTTTTTGATGCCCAATAGGTAATAAAAAGCGTTACGCCAACAAATAAGACAAACATAATAATTGCTGTGTAGTTTGGTTCTCCATCAGCAGTATTAGCAAATAATAAATTTGAAAAAAAAAGTCCTAGTAAAAGAATTAATTTATGCATTGTTCTGAATCTTTTTTATTAAAGGCTCAAGAATTTTGTTAGCAAGATAAACGTATGTTAATGTTACTAGGAATATTAAAAGTATTAATAGAAAGCCCAAAAAAATTCCAATTGAAACATTTGTATCAAATATTAATATACCAAAAAAAATTGGTTTGAAAGCAATAACCCAAATAAAGGAGAAATAGGAAGTGATTGCTAGTAATATTAAAGGAATTATTATTTTAATTCGTGCTTCTTTTAATTGCTGATAAATTTCTTTAGTGGCTCTTATTTGCATATTATATCTTTGCTATAAAAACTTAAGGTTACATGATGAAATTAATATATCCAATTAAATTAGAGGTATTTGTAAACCAAAATTAATTATTATTACATTATCTTTATTCTCACATCTTCAATAGATCAACCCTAAATGCCCAAGCCATAAAAAAATATTTAAAGTATATTATATTTAAATTTGTAAGTAAGTTCATGACTAGCTCGAATTGTGTACATACCCATTTTATCTTTTAAGCAATTTTTTTATATTTTCTACTAAACTCCTAAATAATTAAATTATCACTTTACTTATTTTTATATATGCTTCTTTGGCTAAAACTTTCCTATCAGAAATACTTTTAATTTCGGTCAAAATAGTTAATTTAGCTTCTATATTATCAAATCTAATCAAATTTCTAATTGAATCTAATAAAGATAAATCTGCATAATATGCAGGTGCTGAACAAAAATTTTGGTTTTGAAGATATTGAATAGCAATTGGAAGTACCGAAATATTTTTATTAATTGCCGTTTGTAATAGATTACTTTTGAAATTAAGAAGTTGTGATCCATCTGTTGAGGTCCCTTCTGGAAAGATACAAATGCTCCCTTTATTTTCAAGGAAATTCTCTACTTCCTTTAATGTTACCTTTATCTTAGTAATTCTTTTACGATCAATAAATATTGTTTCGGACCCTTTGACAAGCCAACTAAGGATTGGCCATTTTGAAATACTCTGTTTAGCGACAAAAGCAACTGGATAAGCTGAATTAATAACAAAAATATCTAGCCACGAAATATGATTACTAACAATTAAATAATTTTTTTTACTTAGTATTTTTCTTAAATCATTATTAACAACTAAATTAATTTTAAATATTTTTAAAAGTAATGAAGACCACCTCTTAATAAGTAATTTTTTTAATTTATGATTAATTACTGGAAAAAATATAATGAATAGAGTCCCAATAAATAGATGGATTAAAATTAATATAATTTTAAGCATTTTCTCGGCTCTTAATGTTTAATCTTTATTGTTAATATCTCTAGAATAAACTTTATCTTTTGCTTTTTCTAATTCAGGGTGGTATCGATTGGCAATTATAATTTCAGACTTTTTCATAAATTTATTTAAATCATTAACAATCGTTAACCCTTCTAATTGTTCCTGGCTAATTTGAGGCTCATAAATAAGTATATTTACTTTTTTTTCTTTTAATCTTTCTATAATTCCTAAGATTGCTGACTCTCTATAATTATCTGAATTACTTTTCATTATCAACCGATAAATACCAATAACTTTAGCCTTCGTATTTATTATTTCGTCTACAAGAAACTCTTTTCTAGTTTCATTACTATCAACAATAGCCTGCATAATATTATTTGGAATATCTTTATAATTTGCTAGTAATTGTTTTGTATCTTTGGGAAGGCAGTAACCGCCGTAACCGAAAGATGGATTATTATAATAATCCCCTATTCTTGGGTCTAAACTAACCCCATCAATTATTTGCTTTGTGCTTAATTCATGTTTCGATGAGAAAGTATCTAATTCATTAAAAAAAGTAACTCGCATTGCTAAATACATATTTGAGAAAAGCTTGATGGCTTCAGCTTCTGTTGGATCTGTATATAAAATTTGTATATCTTTCTTTATTGCTCCCTGCACAAATAATTCCGCCACCCTCTTTCCATCATTTTCTTTGTTGCTTATGATAATTCTTGAGGGATATAGACAATCATATAATGCCTGGCCTTCTCTTAAGAATTCCGGCGAAAAAATTATATGAGGTATATTAAATTTTAATCTTAAACTTTCCGTATAGCCAACAGGGACTGTTGATTTTATTAAAATAGGTACCTTATTATTTATTTTAAGTATTTTATCTATCGATTCTTCAATTGACTTTGTATTAAAGAAGTTTGTAGCTGGGTCGTAATCTGTAGGAGTAGCTATAATAACTAATTCAGCATCTTTATAAGCACTATTTTGATCTATTGTTGCATGAAGATCTAATTTAACTGACTCCAAGTATTCGGTGATATAAGTATCTTGGATAGGGGACTTTCTTTGGTTGATTAAGTCAACTTTGTCAGAAATAATATCAATTAAGGTAACGCTATGATTCTGTGCGAGCAGAATTGCATTCGCTAAACCAACATAACCAATTCCTACCACTGTAATTTTCAAAAATTATCCTTATTTAATAAATAAAATCTATTCTGGAAGTTGATACACACTTATATAATCTCCTTGCTTGTAACCCATAATTTTATTTCCTCCAGCTACAACAGCAACGTATTGTTTATCATTAATCATATAAGTAATTGGTGGGGCATTCACTCCTGCATCTATATTTGTTTGCCAAATTAACTCCCCATTAACTGCATTAAAAGCATTAAAGTCACCATTACCTTCACCTAGAAAAACTAAATTTCCTTTTGTAGCAAGAGACCCGCCTAAAAGAGGTTGCTCTGTTGTATGTTGCCATTTAATTTTACCAGTTGATACATTTATAGCTGATAATAATCCCCATTGAGGATCGCCAGAAGGTTCAGAGCTAGTATATTTAATTACTTTATTATTAGATATTTTTTCATGAAGAGTATATTTAATGGGAGCATGAATACCAGAAACATATACTAGATGGTGATCTAAATTCATACTAACCGGTGACCAATTTGAACCCCCAAGAATAGCTGGATAAATTACAGTTCCTTCCGGAGTAGCTTTAGCAAATAAATTATTTTGAGGAACAAATGCTTCTGATTTCATTAAAAGCTCGCCATTATCTCTGTTGTGTATATAAAACCACCCTGTTTTGCCAGCTTGGCCAACGGCAGCTATTACCTTGCCATCCTTAATAGTGTCAAATAATAAAGGCGGGCTAGCAACATCATATCCCCATGTATCATGAGGTACTTGCTGATAAAACCATTTTAATTTACCTGTATCGGCATCTAAAGCCACTAATGAAACTGTATAAAGGTTATCCCCAGGCCTGGTTTCTGCACTCATCTGTGGGGAAGGATTTCCAGTTCCAAAGAAAAGTGTATTTGTTATTTCATCAATTGCAGGGGTTGTCCATGCAGAACCTCCACCATATTTAGCAGAGTCTGGATATTGAGCTAGTGCTTCTTTTTCAAGATAGGTATCACGATTAAGCACTTCGCCATCACCAGTATAATTTGTAAACTTGCCCTCCCATCCATGTTTAGGAATTGTATCAAATTGCCATACTTGTCTACCAGAATGAATATCATAAGCCGCTAAGAACCCGGGTCTTCCAAACCTTCCAGCAACTCCAACCACCGCACCTAATGGTGAGTCGCTCCCCTGTTCTTCTATATGAAGGCCATAGCCAACACCTGTAATTCCTATAATTACTTTATTCTTATAAACAACAGGCGCCATAGAAATACCAACGCCCGTTCCGCCACTTATAATTTTATCTCGGTTTGGATCTAATTCATTTAGCGAGCTTAAAGATTCTGTTTCTACTACTTTCTCTACAACATTAATATCCCAAATTTTTTCGCCAGTTTTAATGTCGAGTGAAATTAGTCTTGCATCAACAGTCCCAAAAAAAATCTGGTCACCATGGACCGCCACTCCCCGGTTGGTTGGTCCACAGCACATTTTCCAGTTATGGTTTCTATCGTGTTCATACCGCCACAATTCTTTACCTGTCTTTCCATCTAAAGCAATGACATTGTTAAAAGGTAAAGATACATACATAATGCCCTTATGAACAATAGGAGTAGCTTGAAAAGTTGCACTAATTCCTGTTTGATATTGCCAACCTAATTCCAAATTTTTTACATTTTTAATATTTATTTGATCTAATTTCGAAAACCGTTGATTAGTAAGGTCTTTGCCATAAGAGCTCCAATCATCGTTTTTCTCTTGGCAAGCAGTTAATAAAAATAAACTCAAAAAAATAATTAATAAAATTTTCATATCGTATTTAAGAAAAAATTTGAACTGGAATGTTTAATATTTTTATTTTACTAGCAATAACTTCTAATTCGAATTTTGTAAGTCGTGTTAATTTATTTTGACTAGGCTGTTCAGATAATCTAGCCAAACTATAAAGATGTATTCCTTTAACTTTATTCTCATAAAGTTTTAAAAAATTAATATATGCTCCCAATGACTCCAAGCTCGGTAATTGTTCATTTAATTTAAAAAAGCAGGTTTGGATAACCGTAGGGCCATTGTTAAGTGCAGCCTCAAGATTTTTTTTAATAGTCACTAATGATAAATTAACTTGGTTAACCGTTTGTATATCATGTTCTTTCACGCCATCTATTTTAAACCAGATTTCACGATTAAAATTTCTTATCAAAGATAATGATTCTTGTATAACAGGGTTAGCCATATAACTCCCATTTGTAATCAAACGAATTATTATTTTTTTATCTAATTTATATTCGTTAATCTTCTTAATTAAAATACAAATTACATCCTTAAATTGTTTAGATGCTGTTGGTTCTCCGTTCCCAGAGAAAGCTATATCTTTGAACTCTGTTTTACTTTTAGTATATTGACTTAAAAAAGATTTATTAATTATTTGATCAAGCCAATAATCAAGCTCACTCTCTAGCTCTTTTAAATTAATAGTTTCTGGTTTACCTCTTACTAAATTTGGAACTTCACAATAAATACACTGCCAGTTACAAGCATTGTTTGTATTTAAATTAATTCCTAAAGACAAGCCACCTGCTCTCCTTGATACAACAGGATATATATATTTCCCTTGAAAGATATTACGATCGTGGTTTGTTATGGTTAAAATATCGATAGGCATGATGACTTATTATTACAATTATCGTTACATAATACTAGATTTACTTGCTAAACCACATTCTTCTAAGTGTTCCATCCTTATCTACAAACGAATGTTTTAGGCCTCCAATAATATGAAAAAATAAAACACATAAAATTAACACCCCAAAAATTTGATGAAATTCAAGAAATAACTCTCTTAATCCAGAATCATCAATGCCAGGAATAACCTTAATACCAAACCACTTAATGCCGTACTTACTTCCAATAGACATAATGATTCCTGATAAAGGTATTAAGAACATCAGTAAATAAAGTCCATGATGAGCTACGTTAGCTAATCTTTTTTCCCATAACTTCATTGTTTTAAGCAAAGCCGGTGGGCGATGAGTCAATCGCCAAATAATTCTAAAAATTATAAGAGCAAATATTGTAAGTCCAATAGACTTATGAAGATTAAAGTAGAAAGCTCTTGGCGAGGCTTCCTTAACAAGTTCCCATGAATAAATACCTAAGTTAAATAAATCATAGTTTGATGATTTAGGCGCTTCTTTTGGTAAAGCCTCCATAAACCAGCCAAGATAAAACATAAAGAAAATACCAATAGCAATTAACCAATGTAAAATAATTGCAATATTAGAATATTTTTTTGTAGGACTGCTCATAATAAAATAGGGTAAAATTAAATTACCATTATCATAGCGTCAATTTAACAAAATGAAAAAAAAACTAGCGCTTTATCTCTTTTTTTTAACTTTTTTAGCGCAAAGCATCTTAGCAAGTTCAATTCAGTTAAATCTTATTGAAGTAGCGCCAGGAATATTTGTTCACCAAGGTAAGCATTTAGATATTGATGAAAGCTACCAGGGGGACATATGTAACATTGGTTTTATCATTGGCAAAGATAGCGTTGCAGTCATTGATACTGGTGGAAGCTTGTTAATTGGAGAGTTACTAAAAAAAAGTATTCGAGAAAAAACATCTCTTCCTATCAAATATGTAATAAATACTCATGTTCATCTTGACCATATATATGGCAATGCAGCATTCAACGATCTCAATACAAAATTCGTTGGCCATAGCAAGCTTCCAAAAGCGATGCAGTTTAGAAAAAACTTCTATGAAACATTAAACCTTAGATATCTCAAAATTCCGTTTAAAAAATCTATACAAATTCCTCCATCAATTCTTATCCAAGAAAATGAAAGTATACTTTTTGATTTAGGGGAAAGAGAAATTAAAATAACTGCCTATCCACCAGCTCATACTGATAGTGATGTAACCATTACAGATATTACAACTGGGACACTTTGGGCTGGGGATTTATTGTTTATTGAGCGAACACCTGTAATAGATGGAGATATACATGGGTTTATTGATGTTTTGGCTCAACTAATTTCACTAGATAATATTAATCTAGTTATTCCTGGGCATGGTACGCCAACAAAAAATTGGCAAGAAGCTTTTAAGAAAAGCAAAGACTACTTTATAACTTTAAGAGATGATATTAGACATTCAATTGCTGAGGACCAAGGCCTTCGAAAGGCAATAGAAACAGTGGCTCAATCTGAATCACAAAAATGGGAGTTATTTGATGTACAGAATTCTAGAAATATTAATCAAGTTTACCCAAAATTAGAATGGGAATAAAAAAGCTAAGCGCTTTAATCTTATTTTTTCAACCCATCAATACTAAAACCAGTAGCTGGTTGAGCTCCCATATAAAAAAGGCCGCCAGTAATACTTAAATACTGGAGAGACATTAATAATAAATGCGGCTGCCCTGAAAATGCATTTATTAAATATACTATTGCCCAAATAAATGAGTAAGCAGCTAACACGTATGCAGTAATTTTTATTTTATATCCGATAATTAACGTTAAGCCTGCTACAAATTGAATTAAAATACTCAACGGCGCAAAAATACCTGGCAGCCCTCTTGCTCCCAACATATCTTGATAAGCCCCGTAACCATTTGGGGTATTTAAGATATTACTTAAAATAAATAACACTGAAATAAAAAATATCAGTGACAATAAAACTCTTGCGATAGGATCAATAAACTTCTGCATAACTTTAATTCCTTACTTTTTTAATTAATTTGAATCATGCCTTGTAATTATGTTGGTCGCAACCCCTAAAAAAAAATAAACTATAGGGCTGTTCCATCTTGCATTAATTTTTTTAATATTTTCTTCACTGGTGCGGGGTATGCGCCCTCTTCAATTCTATTTTTATCATGCCATGCCCCCCCTGGAAAATCTTCCTTACTTTTTAGATCTTTTACTTTTATATGCTGATAATACATTTTAAGTTTATAGTGAGTAAAAACTGAAGTCATAACTCCATTCTGCAATAATCTAAAACCACTAACTTCAAGGTTGTTTAAAACCCACTGTTTAATATCCAACTCCTCTTTAGACTCTAGAAATGACCAAAGCCCGCCCCATATTCCTTTTTTTGGTTTCTTAATAAATAGAAATTTTGATTTACTTTGAACAATATAAAAATAAGATACCTCAGTTAATTTTTCTTTTTTTGGTTTTGACGCTGGAATAATATTAGTCCATTTGTGTAAAAAACTTTTACAACTATTATTGATAGGGCATTTTGAACACATTGGTTCTTTTTTAACACAGATTGTTGCTCCTAAATCCATAAGGGCTTGATTATAATTTCCAAATTTACTTTCAGGGAGGTTTTTTTCTGCCATAGCCCATAATTTTTTCTCAACGGATATAACACCTGCCCAATCTTTAATCCCATAAAGTCGGGTGAAAACTCGTTTAACGTTACCATCTAATATTGGTGTTTTTTGATTTAATGCAAGAGAGCAAATTGCCCCTGCGGTAGAGCGTCCTATTCCTGGAAGAGATAATAAATCAATGAGTTTTGTTGGAAATTTATCTTGGAATTTACTATGAATTATTTTGGCACTTTCATGCAAATTTCTTGCCCTCGCATAATAACCTAGCCCGCTCCATAACTTCATCACATCGTCATCATCAGCTAATGCCAAACTCTTTACATTTGGAAAGGTTGTTATAAATTTTCTATAGTACGGTAATACTGTTTTGACTTGGGTTTGTTGCAACATAACTTCAGAAATCCATATAAGATATGGATTTTTTGTTTCTTGCCAAGGAAAATTATTCCGGCCAAACTTTTTTTGCCACGGAATCAGTTGGTCTGAAATTAAACTCATTAGCTGAACTGAAGAGCCCATTCTGGTAAATGCTGCATACCTTCTGAGCCAAGATAATATAGCCCATAAGCAAATAAACTAAAATATAGAATTGAGAATATTATCCAAAAAATTGCCAGCACAATAAAAATCCCATCTTTTTCAAATTGTGCAATTGTGGCAAATAATATAGCCAGTCCGGGGAAAAAATTATTTAATGGCAATAACATTGCAAAAGGGATTGCCATTAATAGGCCACCTAAAATAAAAATTCCGCCTTCAAACTTGGTCCCTGTTTCATTTGAAACAAAATAAAGCAATCTAGGCCTAGTAATTTTTTTTGCCCAATAAATTATGAAAATACAAACTTTTGTAATCCATTTCCAACTTTTATTGCTTGGAGTAATAACCAGAAGCCTTTTAGGTAAAACTGGAAAGGGCTTTCTTTTTAAAAGCTGAATACCTAAAGCTGCAATAGTTAATCCCCCAATAACACTTAGAGGCCCTACTGGGAATGGCTGCATAAATGGAAGCACTAAGATTAATGCAATAAGAGAAAAGCCAAAGTGATCTAACTCTGCAAGAGCTTTCTTAATTGATATTGGGTTACTTTCTGATAGCTTTTCAATTTTCTTTAAAATTGGAATTAATTTTTGATAATCTTTCATTCAAATTTTTAAAGAAAATAATAAATAGTTAAACAACCGACGATGATTCTATACCAACCAAATACAACAAATGTATTGTGTGCTACAAACCAAATAAAAATCTTTATTATTAAGTAAGAACTAAAAAAAGCCGTTATAAAGCCCATTACAAATACTGGAATATCACTTTTACTTAGCACATCAATATTTGAAGATAAATCGAAAATAGATGCTGCAAAAATAATTGGAATAGCTAAGAAAAATGAAAATTCCGTTGCAGTTTTTCTATCTAAGCCACCTATAAGGCCGCCCATAATTGTTGAGGCAGCTCTGGATATTCCTGGAATCAAAGAAAAACATTGGGCTATTCCAACAATCAATGCTTGTTTATTGCTGATCTTATCAACATCAACTTTAGGTCTATTTGGTAATTTTTTTTCAATGATAATCATAAGAATTCCACCAACTATTAATGCGGCCCCAACCACAATTGGATTAAATAGATATAGCTTAATCAAGCTATGAAAAAAGAAGCCTAATATCGCTGCCGGAATAAAGGCAATAATCAAATTTTTTGTAAATGCTTGAGCAATTTTATCTGTTTGAATTCCAATAAAAGTATCTAAAATCTTTTTTCTATACTCTACCACCACAGCAAAAATTGCTCCGAGTTGGATAAATATCTCAAATACTTTGCTAGAAGGGTCTGTGAAACCTAAAAGCTCAGCACCAATTATTAAATGACCTGTCGAACTAACAGGGAGAAATTCTGTTACGCCTTCAATAATACCTAGTAAAAATGCAACCCATAAAAGATAAAAGTCCATTGTTTAATTATACTTTTTGATAGACTTTTGAGCCTTTCTTCACAAATTCGATTGATTTTTCTTCCATTCCTTTTTGCAGTGCTTCTTGGTCTGTGACTCCTTTCTTCTTTGCATAATCTCTTACGTCTTGTGAAATTTTCATAGAACAAAAATGAGGGCCACACATAGAACAAAAATGTGCTTGTTTGGCGCCTTCCTGCGGCAATGTTTCATCATGAAATTCTTTTGCCTTTTCTGGGTCAAGCCCAAGATTGAATTGATCATTCCATCTAAATTCAAACCGTGCTTTAGAAAGGGCATTATCTCGAATTTGAGCTCCAGGGTGTCCTTTTGCTAAATCTGCTGCATGCGCAGCAATTTTATAAGTAATAATACCTACCCTTACATCTTCTTTTTCGGGCAATCCTAAATGTTCTTTTGGCGTAACGTAGCACAACATTGCACACCCATACCAACCAATCATAGCAGCACCAATTCCAGAAGTAATATGATCATAGCCTGGTGCAATATCGGTAGTTAAAGGCCCTAGTGTATAAAAAGGAGCTTCATCACAATGCTCTAACTGGAGGTCCATATTTTCTTTAATCAGATGCATAGGGACATGACCTGGTCCTTCAATCATTACTTGAACATCGTGCTTCCAAGCAACCTTAGTTAATTCACCTAAAGTTTTTAATTCGGCAAATTGTGCTTCATCATTTGCATCATAAATTGATCCTGGGCGCAGTCCATCCCCTAAGCTAAAGCTAACATCGTAAGCTTTCATAATTTCACATATGTCTTCAAAATGTGTGAATAAGAATGATTCTTCATGGTGAGCGAGACACCAGCTAGCCATAATCGATCCACCCCGACTTACAATACCTGTAACTCGTTTCGCAGTCATTGGGATGTAAGCTAATTTCACACCAGCATGAATAGTAAAATAATCTACGCCTTGTTCAGCTTGCTCAATAAGAGTGTCTTTAAATATTTCCCAGGTTAAATCTTCAGCCTTACCATTAACTTTCTCTAATGCTTGATAAATCGGAACAGTACCAATAGGAACTGGGCTATTTCTTATAATCCATTCACGAGTTTCATGAATATTTTTTCCAGTTGAAAGGTCCATCACATTATCGGCCCCCCATCGTGTTCCCCAAACCATTTTTTCAACTTCTTCGCTGATACTTGAGCCTAAGGCTGAGTTTCCAATATTGGCATTTATTTTAACTAAAAAATTTCGTCCAATAATCATAGGTTCGGTTTCTGGGTGATTAATATTCGCAGGGATTATTGCTCGTCCTTTAGCAACCTCATCCCTAACAAATTCAGGTGTAACTTTATTTGGAATTTGGGCGCCATGATTTTGCCCTGGGTGCTGAGTTTGAATTACATCTGATAACCCCTCTCTTCTCTGATTTTCTCTAATAGCGATGTATTCCATTTCTGGTGTAATAATCCCCTTTTTAGCATAATGCATCTGAGAAACATTTTTACCTAGTTTTGCCCTTCTTGGTTTTCGCAACAAATTAAAACGCATTTTTTCGAGTTCCGGATCTATTTTTCTTTCTTGGCCATAAACTGACGTGGGACCATCTAATATCTCTGTATCTTGACGATCTTCAATCCATTTAGTTTTTAAAGGGGGTAGGCCATTTTGTATATTAATATCATATTTAGGATCAGTATATGGGCCTGATGTATCGTAAACTAAGACAGGTGCATTCTTCTCTGCGCCAAATTCAGAAGGCGTGTCTGAAATACTAATCTCCCTAAAAGGAACCTGGATATCTGGAGTTGACCCTTGAATATAGATTTTTTTTGAATTAGCGAATGGTTTTAACGCGTCTTCATTAAGCTGCGCATCTGTGCCTATGAATTGATCTATATTTTTACTTAGTGCTTTATCTGTTGCATTCATTAAGAACTCCTTTTTGAACGTAAGGAGCATGTAAAATGCTTTCCCTACGGCGGCATTACCCACATCAGGTTCGAAGGGTATTTCTCACTATTTTTTTAATTAATAGACCCCTAGCAGTAGCTTTATAGACTATTCGAATATCAGTAAATGTGCAAGTGAATCTATATATAATAAGAGAGCAGATGGAAATAGTCGTAATTAGTTTGCCCCTCTAATATATAATTTAACTATGAAGACGAACCTTATTAAAAACATTTACTCCAATAATTTCAAAAAAAGTCTTTACTAAATAAATTTATGTTTTAAAGCATATGGAAATTATTCTTAATATCAAAATTTTATTACAGCGACTTTTATTAGCTATAGTTTCTGCTATTGGGCTATTCACCCCAATTTCTTATGCACAGGAAACCATAGATTTAATTTCACTATATCAAGAAGCCTTAAGAAATGACTCCTTACTTTCTTCTGCTCGTTTTCAAAATAAAGCAGCACAAGAGTTAGTTAAACAAGGGAAATCATTATTCCTACCAAGCATCACTATGAATGCAAGTTTTGATAAACAAAATAAAGAAAGAAAATTCTTAACCCAGTCTCTGCCAAGCAACGATTTATTATCAGGAAAGAAAACAAATTATGAAACATATGATTACGGGGTCACACTTAAGCAGCCCTTATTTGACTATTCTGCTTATAGCGAATATAAAAAAATCTTAGCCCAAACCAGCCTTTCTGACAAACAGCTTATTCAAACGCAGCAAGATTTAATCTTTCGAATTTCCAAAGCTTATTTTGAGACATTGCTAGCAAAAGATCAGGTAGATCTCTTTCAGCACCAACGAGCAGCAATTCAAGAGCAATTATCTAAAGCTGAGGCACAATT
The DNA here is from genome assembly GCA_905618945.1 of uncultured Methylophilaceae bacterium. Taxonomy (GTDB): domain Bacteria; phylum Pseudomonadota; class Gammaproteobacteria; order Burkholderiales; family Methylophilaceae; genus BACL14. Next base: position 135,758 of record CAJQTF010000011.1, on the reverse strand, counting down.
TGAGGCTGGACTCATTTCGGTTACAGATATAAATGAAGCAAAGACAAAAAAAGCCCTCATTGAGGCACAACAAATTAATGCTATACAAAAATTAAAAATTAAAAAAAGAGAAATACAAATAATAACTGGAAAATTGCCAGGAAAACTGACGCCACTTAATCCAGTCATTACATTTACAGAAATTGATAATTTAGCAGATGATTGGATTACGATAGCTCAAGAAAATAATCTAGAACTTCAAATAAAAAAAGATGAAATCAAAATTGCAGAAAGCGAAATTGATTCTCGGCGGTCGGGTCATTATCCAACTATAGATGCTATTGCCTCTCGATCACGCAATTGGGACAAAGGTGGATATCCTTATGGTGCAACCAAGAATGAAGGAATGAGAAGTTATTCTGATGCCATTGGTGTGGAAATTAGTATTCCAATTTTTTCAGGAGGCATGACAAGTTCAAGAGTTAGGGAGGGTGTCTTACTTAAAAGTAAGTTAGAGGAAGATGAAGAATATCTTAGAAGAGGTGTTGAACTTAAAGTAAGGGGCTACTATTTAAGCTTACAAACTAATTTTTCTCAAATATCAGCTTATCAACAAGCTATGAAGGCAGCAGCACTTCAACTAGAATCAACCCAACTTGGGTTTCAAGAAGGTTTAAGAAATAGTGTGGAAGTTTTAGACTCTCAGCAAATATTATTTAATGCTAAATTGAATGTTCTAGAATCGCGCTATAATTATATAATGAATTTCATAAATTTAAAATTATCAGTCGGAATGTTGTCTATTACAGATCTAGATGAAATTAATCAATATTTAATGGTGAACTAAGCATGGTTGCCCTGAAAGAAAAAAGTCAGTTAGTCATAATTGATATGCAAGAAAAACTATCGGTAGCTATGCCCAAAGAGGTAATAAATAAAATTACTAGGCGTTGTGAATTACTCATAACGGTTGCTAATGAATTAAGCATCCCACAAATTTGTACAGAACAATATCCTAAAGGACTTGGGCATACTCTAAGCTCAATGATGCCTTTCTTATCTGAAGCAAAGTTTGTTGAAAAAAATGTTTTTGCATGCACAGAAGAACCGATTTTTCTTAGGTACTTGATTAAAACACGTCCTCAAATATACCTGATGGGCATGGAGGCTCATATATGTGTTTTACAAACTGCACTTGGTCTAGTCAAATCAGGTAAAGATGTATTTATTATTGAAGATGCTGTAGTTTCAAGAAATATTCAAAATAAGCAAAATGCCCTCAATAGGATGCGAGATGCGGGCTGTTTCATTACCAATACAGAATCAGTAGTCTTTGAATGGCTAAAAACATCTGAAAATGAAACTTTTAAGAAGGTTGCTCCATTAATTAAAGGTATTGATTAATTAATCGAACAATTTTGTCGGTACTTCCTGATGACTTATTTATATATTGCTGTGCATTTCTAAGTATTCTTTGATTGATTTTTCCCTCAACTAGTAAATTTTTTATAATCCGCTCTAATTCGACCATATCTTTAAACCTAAATATCGCCTTATTTTTTTCGGCATCACTCACCATATCTTTAAAATTATAAATTGAAGGTCCAACTGCAGTTTGGATATTTAAACTCATAGGTTCTATAGGGTTTTGCCCACCATGATCTAAAATACTACCGCCAATAATTGCTAAACTTGCTATTCCATAAATCTCGTATAGGTCTCCCATTGTATCGCCTAAAATATAGTTTGGAGGATTCTTGAGATCCCCTAATTTGCTTTTTCTTATGATTTTTAAATTCTGTTTCTGAAAAATTTTCTCTACCTCAATAAATCTTTCTGGATGCCTGGGAACTATTACCAAAATTAGATTTTTATGATTTAATTTTTTTACAAGCTCTAAAAGAATTTTCTCCTCTCCAGGTCTAGTGCTTCCGGCCACCAAAACAAATTGATTGGTTATTTTTAATTTATTTTTTAATTGATTACTCTTCTCACGGACCCCTTTAGGTGGAGTGGCTTCAAATTTAATATTTCCCATTACCTTCATATTAGCTTGAGTAAGGTCCCTAAAATTTACCAGGTCCTCTTTGGACCTAACATAGATTGAATTAAGCTGAGATAAACCAGCATTAATAAAATTTTTAAAAGGCAAATATTTGTTTAAAGAATTTTTTGATAGTCGTGCATTAATTAAATGTAATGGAATTTTACTCAATCTACATTGATTTATTAGGTTGAACCATAACTCTGTCTCAAGAATTAAGCCTGTTTTTGGTTGAAAATAAGATAAGAATCTTTTACTAGCTTTTATTGTGTCATAGGGCAAATATGTTCGATGAATTCTTTGATTGTTTGGCAATTTAGTATTTCGACCTGTTAAAGTACCATGACTAATAAGGAAATATGTTTTGGGGTATCGTTCTAATAAAATCTCAATAAGATTATAGATAGCTTTAGTTTCGCCGACAGAAACGCAATGAAACCAAACTGTTTGTCTAGATTCCCATAAAGACCTTTTCTCTTTTGAATAAACGGCAAAACGCTCACCTAGATATTTTAATTGTTCGGGCTTTATTAGCCCTCGATAAAAAAGTTTGGCTAAAGCAAAAGGTATAAGACAAAGAATTATAATTTCGTATATAAAAAAGTACATAATGCGATTTTCTCACAATGTGAAATTTATTTATATTTTTTATTTTACTAAATCAATTGCTTTGATAAGCATTACATAATGGTTAAACAAAATTTATGAAAAGAATTTATAATTTTATCAAAATAACTCTTGACCAAACACAACCAGGTGGTAAAATTTTTTTCATTAGCACAATATGTAGTGGTTTTATTTATAAGACCTTTTTTCAAGAAATAGTGTTCCAAACAGTAAAAAATTAGGAGAAATAAATGCTCAAAGTTGTACCGTCAGAATCTGAAGAAGAATCTGAAGAAGAAAAAATACCTTTTCAATCCGTTTCCGAAGATATTTGGGATAAAAAATATAGGCTAAAATCAAAGAATGGTGATTTTATTGATAAAAATATCGATGAAACTTACCAAAGAGTTGCCAGAGCTTTAGCAGATGTAGAAAAACCTGAAATAAGAGAATTGTGGCATAAAGAATTTTTATGGGCTTTGCAGAATGGGGCAATTCCTGCAGGGCGTATTACCTCAAATGCCGGTGCACTTGATCACAAACCAGCAACAAGCACTATCAATTGTACTGTGTCCGGAATAATTGAAGATAGCATGACTGACATACTTGATAAGGTCCATGAAGCCGGCCTAACTTTAAAAGCTGGGTGTGGAATTGGTTATGAATACTCAACACTGAGGCCAAAAGGCGCTTTTGTGGCAGGTGCAGGTGCATACACAAGTGGCCCACTTTCATTTATGGATATATATGATCGTATGTGCTTTACAGTATCTAGTGCAGGTGGTCGACGTGGGGCACAAATGGCAACATTTGATATCTCTCACCCTGATGTTACTGATTTTATTAAAGCAAAGAGGGAAGATGGCCGTCTGAGACAATTTAATTTGTCTTGCCTTATTACTAAAGATTTTATGGAAGCAGTTAAATCAGACTCAGATTGGAAACTTGCGTTCCCAATTACAGAAAAAGAAGTAAAAGAAGATATGTTAGATTTAACAGATTCCAAAAAAATAGTTTGGAAAAATTGGCCTGTAAAAGAAAAATATTTGACTGAGACAAAAGGGACTAACGCAGGAAAAGTTGCTTGTCGTGTTTATAAAATAATTAAGGCTCGACGTGTTTGGGATATCATCATGTCATCTACTTATGATTATGCTGAACCAGGATTTATTCTTGTTGATCGAGTTAACGAAATGAACAATAACTGGTTTTGTGAGGATATTAGAGCTACGAATCCTTGTGGGGAACAACCATTGCCTCCATATGGCGCATGTCTTCTAGGTTCAATTAATTTAACAAAATTTGTTAAACTCCCCTTTACTAATGAAGCATATTTTGACTGGGATAAATATAAAAAAGTAGTAAGTACTTTTACTAGGATGCTTGATAATGTTGTCGAAATTAATGGCTTACCTCTTGAAAAACAAAGAGCTGAAATCTCTAGGAAGCGTCGTCATGGAATGGGTTATTTAGGATTAGGCTCCTCACTAAGCATGATGGAAATGGTCTACGGGGATGATGAATCACTAAAATTTACAGAAGAAGTAACAAAAGTTTTAGCACAGGTAGGATGGGAAATTGGAATTGAGTTAGCACAAGAAAAAGGCGCAGCTCCGATAATGGATGAAGAATTTGAAGTGAATGCCGAAATGCTAGCAATGCGCCCAGAAATGAAAAAAGAGGGGCACAAGATTGGTGACAAAGTAAAAGGGAAAGTACTTTTAGGGAAATATAGTCGCTATATGCAACAATTTCCTAAAGAGCTTCAAGATAAGATTGCAAAATCTGGGGTTCGCTTTACTCATCACAGCTCAATTGCTCCAACCGGAACCATCTCTCTTTCATTAGCAAATAATGCAAGCAATGGTATTGAGCCATCTTTTGCACACCACTACAGCCGAAATGTAATTAGGGAGGGTAAAAAAAGTAAGGAAAAAGTAGATGTATTTTCTTTTGAGCTTTTAGCATATCGCCACCTTATAAATCAAAAAGCTATGCCATTCTCAGATAAAAAAGAAGAAAAATTACCAGAATATTTTATTGACTCTTCTACGATTAAAGCAAAAGCTCATGTTGATATACAAGCGGCTTCTCAGAAATGGATTGATAGCTCAATCTCTAAAACAATCAATGTTCCTACTGACTATGATTACGAAGATTTTAAAAACATATACTTATATGCCTATGAAAAAGGGCTTAAAGGCTGCACAACATTTAGATTTAATCCTGAAGCTTTCCAAGGTGTTTTAGTAACTGAAAAAGATCTAGAGGAAACAACGTATCAATTTACTTTAGACGATGGCGCGACAATTGAAGTAAAAGGAAATGAAGAGATTGAATATGATGGAGAAATTCATTCAGCAGCAAATTTATATGATGCTTTAAAAGAAGGTTACTACGGAAAATTCTAAGGATTAATTAAAAATGGCAGTAAAAATCAATAAAAAAATTGTGGGTTATAGTGTTCTTGATAAAGACAAAGAGGTAGAAAAAAAATCTCAACCAGCTGAGATATTTCAGTTAGGTGACCCACTTAGTAGGCCAGACCAAATAACAGGCTCAACCTATAAAGTAAAAACTCCGGTAACAGAGCATGCACTTTATATTACCATTAACGACGTTTTAATGAATGAAGGAACCGAACAAGAACACCGTAGACCTTTTGAAATATTTATTAATTCAAAAAATATGGAACATTTTCAATGGATAGTTGCACTGACACGCGTTATGTCTGCAGTATTCAGAAAAGGTGGGGATATTACTTTTCTTGTTGAGGAATTAGGGAGTGTATTTGATCCAAATGGTGGTTACTATAAAAAAGGTGGGAGATATGTACCGAGCTTAGTTGCCGAGCTAGGGCAGGTTGTTGAACAACATTTAATCAATATTGGCATGCTACAACAACAAGAGCCAGACGAATATCAACAACAATTAATAAAAGATAAAAAAGCGAGCTTTGTCGAAAAAAATCCCGATGGGCTTGATCAAGATACTGGGTTTCCCACTGGCTCTCAATTATGTAAAAAATGTAAAGTTAAAGCCTCTATTATGATGGATGGATGTTTAACTTGCTTGAATTGTGGCGAAAGTAAATGTGGTTAGTTTAATATGAACTAAGGTATTAATTTAGACTCTATTACGCACTTCTAACTAAAGCTAATAGGTGTTATGAAAAACTTTTTATTCCTTCTTTTCTTCTTTTCTTTATCTATATCTGCAACCCCTGCTCCAGAATTATTATTCAAAATAAATAGATCTGTTGTTAAAGTTAACGTATCAAACGAAGAAGGTAACCATGGGGTTGGCTCTGGTGTTGTAGTCAAAAAAGACCATATTGTAACTAATTGCCATGTCATAGCTAATGCACAAGGAATTAATGTCAACAAGTATGGCAATAGCTATACTCCACATGCAATAATTGCAGATTGGAAAAATGACGTTTGTATTTTAAAATTTAAATACCTAGAGCTTGAACCAGTTAAATTTTCCTCAAATGATTCATTAGAATATGAAACGAAAGTTTTTGGCAAAAGCTATGGTGGCAATACAGTTAAAGCACATACTTCATTTGGTCGGGTAAAAGGTATACACAAACTAAATAACTTTAAAGTAATTCAATCTTCAGCTTGGTTTGCTATGGGGGCTAGTGGTGGTGGACTGTTTAACTACGAAGGGGAGCTATTAGCTATAACAACTTTTAAAACCGCTGGAAATACAGCTTTTTATTATAGTATGCCAGTCGAAATAATAAAGAATATGTTAGCCAATGGAAAAGAAACTTCTATAACAGACCAACCAGAGCTTCCTTTCTGGGACGCACCAACTAAAAACCAACCTTTCTTTATGCAAATTATAGGGCCTATGAAAAAAGAATCATGGAGGGCACTTAAAAAAATTACTTTGAAATGGATTACAGAGGCTCCCGATGAAACTGAAGCGCACTATCATCACGCCTTTGCATTATATCAATTAGGCGAGCTTGATTCCGCCAAAACTATTTTAAAAAAGGTAATAAAAAGTAATAAAAAACATGCATTAGCTTATTTATATTTATATAAAATCTCGAATAAAGAAAATCAAAAGGACGATATGAGTTACTATAAGTCTCGAGTATTAGAACTAGATAATTCATTAATCGATCAAGGAAATGAAACTTAATTTTTTATTATTAATTTTAATTGGAATTTTATCTTTCGCATGCTCTTTAGATAAAATGCCTAAAATTGATTCCTTATCTAATATCTTTTCAAACGATATCCATGAGCAAAACATTCGCCCAGAAGACTCTACTCAATATAATTGTGATAAGAAAAAAACATTTTTCTTACTATATCTAAAAGAAAAAACATCTGTATGGGTTATTCTGCCTGATCGAGAATTTAGGCTGAATCAAATTGATGAATCTCAAAATATTTATACTAATAATATTACAACTTTAGAGATTTCTCCTGAGCACACCGAGATTAAAAATGAAAAAGAAATTCTATATAGTCAGTGCGCAGAAGTAAATGAAAAAAAAGATACGCCTTAAAGTTGATTCATGGATTAGGGAGGTCTAAGGTCGTAGTTGAGGTTCACAAAAAAAGAAGGGGTAAAATGTTGCTATTGCGAAAGCCCTAACCTTCTTTTTTGACCCACTATGCAAGATCACCAATGTGAGGTGTGTGGTGAATGGCAGAATGATATTCCTCATAATTACTCTACTGGTCGAATCACAGATTATTAATTAAATAAGACATTTAGCTTCTTATAAATATCAAGTAAAATAGGCCTTTAATTTATTAAAGGTATAGCATGCTAATTCAATCTGATTCCATTGATCTTGATACTCCAACTGGAAAAATGAGAACTTACATTCATCGACCATCTAAGCCTGGTAAATTTCCAGTAATTTTATTTTATTCAGAAATATTTCATCAAACAGGGCCCATTGAGCGAGCAGCTAAAATAGTTGCTAGTCATGGATATGCAGTAATGGTCCCGGAAGTGTTTCATGAATTAAATCCCATCGGTACAGTATTGGAATACGATGATGCTGGAAGAAAGAAGGGAAATTCTGATAAAGAATCTAAGGATGCTCAAGCCTATGACTCTGATAATCAAGCCATGGTTGATTGGGCCAAGCAACAAAGCTGGTCAAATAATAATTTTGGCGCTATGGGATTTTGTATTGGTGGTCATTTAGCTTTTCGTGCAGCACTAAACCCAGAAATTAAATCAACTGCTTGTTTTTATGCAACTGACTTACATACCCATACTATCCCAAACAAACCAAATCAACATAGCATGGACCGGTTATCAGATATTAAAGGTGAATTATTGATGATTTGGGGTAAGCAAGATACCCATATTCCAACAGATGCACGAGTTCAAATTCATCAGAAATTATTACAAACTGATATTTTATTTAGTTGGCACGAGTTTAATGCTCAGCATGCATTTATGAGGGATGAAGGTGACAGGTATGATCCAGAGCTGGCTACACTTTGTTACCAACTATGTTTTAGAATGTTTTCAAGAGCTTTAAATAATTAAACGCAATCTGAAAATGCTTCTAGAGAGCGATAAAATTCTTTTTTTTGATTTAGCTTGCTCAAAATTGAATTCTTATTTACAGCTTTTATAGTATTAAGTTTGTTTTTATCTGCATCAATTTTTGCTAACTTAGTATTTTTATTGTTTAACATTTTTATTCCTTTTGGGAAAAAATTAATCTACAGGGATTTTGTCCCCTCATTAAATTGATATAAAAATTTAATTTAATTTAATAATAAAAAAAAATAGGTTATATTTAAATTTGCTATTGGACTTATTGTAATATGAAAATACATATAAATGGAAACATTAAGGAATTTAAAGGTATAAAAACCACTCCGGAAGAATTGATAATTAAACTAAATTTAAATGGCAAACGGTTTGCAATTGAAAGGAATGGGGAGATAATTCCTAAAAAGGATTTTAATAAAATTTATATTAACGACGGTGACAAGATAGAAATTATAGGGGCAGTAGGTGGTGGATAAAATTTCAAATACAAATGATAACTTAACTATTGCAGGTCTCTCTTTTAAATCTAGATTACTAATCGGCACTGGAAAATATAATAGTTTTAAAGAAACAAGGTCTGCAATTGATGCGAGTCAATCGGAAATTGTAACAGTTGCAATTAGGAGAGTAAATCTAGGGCAAAGTCCAGATGAGCCTTCTTTACTTGATTTTATCCCCCCAGAGCAATTTACTTATTTACCTAATACGGCCGGCTGCTATTCTTCTGATGAAGCCATCCGAACATTACGTTTAGCTAGGGAGCTATTAGATGGTCATAACCTAGTAAAATTAGAAGTATTAGGAGACCCGGATACTCTTTATCCAAATGTTGTCGAAACAATTAAAGCAGCGAAAATTCTTATTAAAGATGGATTTGATGTCATGGTTTATACTTCTGATGATCCAATAATAGCAAAACAATTAGAAGAAATTGGCTGTTGTGCCATTATGCCCCTGGCTTCGCTAATAGGTTCTGGTATGGGGATATTGAATCCTTGGAATTTAGAAATAATTATTGATAAAGCAAATGTTCCTGTGATTGTAGATGCTGGAGTCGGAACTGCATCGGATGCTACTATTGCTATGGAGCTCGGATGTGATGGTATTTTAATGAACACAGCAATTGCTTTAGCTCACAATCCAATTTTGATGGCTTCAGCTATGAGAAAAGCAATTGAATCGGGAAGAGAGGCATTTCTTGCTGGCAGAATGGATAAAAAACCCTATAGAGCCTCGCCGAGTTCCCCAGTCAAAGGATTAATTAAATAAATGGTAAAGATCCCCACTCAGGAATTTAATGTTTTAATTTCGGTAAAAACAGAATTTATTGAAGAGCGATCATATGTTAAAGAAAATAAATATTTCTTTTCTTACACGGTAACAATTAAAAATCAGGGTATTCAGTCAATCCAGCTTATTTCTCGTCATTGGATTATAAATAATGCTCATAATGAAAGGTTTGAGGTTAAAGGTGAGGGGGTGGTGGGAGAACAACCTATTATTCAGCCCGGTGATATATTTACTTATTCTAGTGGAACTGAAATTGATACCCCTTTGGGCAATATGTTAGGTACATATCATATGGTTACTGAGGAAGGAATTGAGTTTAATGCAAAAATTCCTAAATTTGAATTAAATATGCCAAGGACGCTTCATTGAAAAAAAAATATTTTTTATTAATTTTACTGTTTACTCTGTTAACTAGCTGTGGGCAGTTAAACGTGCAAAATTCATGCAATTGTGAACTAGAAAAAAATGCGTTGGCAGAAGCAAAGTCTGAGCTTGCTAAGCTAAAAAGACTTCAACCCCCGACCATAAATATATCATCAAAAAAAATTCCTCAATATGGCTTATTAGTTAAAGCACAATGGACAGAAATTGAAGAGAAACTTCAACAAGACCAAGTTAGCCATGCATGGTCAGCATGGATGCATGGATGCAAGAAATTAATTAACATAAACGATTGGAAGATCGCTTGCGAAGCTGCAAAGAATTTATCCACTCCAACAAATATACAAGTTGTAGAATATTTACATACGCATTTTGATCTTTATAAAGCAAAAAATGAAGATGGGTCTCAAAAAGGATTGGTTACAGGTTATTATCAGCCTGTATTAAACGGAAGTAGGACTAAAACAAAAAAATATAAAATACCCCTCTACACTCCTCCACATGATTTAATTACAGTCGACCTTAGTGAGGTCTATCCAGATTTAAAATATAAAAGACTAAGAGGTCGGGTAGAGGGCAATAAATTAATTCCCTATTTCACAAGAGAAGAAATATCAAAAAAAGATTATCCATTGCAAGGCAATGAATTATTATGGGTAGAAAATTCTGTGGAATCTTTTTTTCTAGAAATTCAAGGCTCTGGCGTTATCAAGTTTGAAGATGGTTCAACAACTCAAGTTGGGTATGCTGATCAAAATGGACACCCATATCGCTCAATGGGATTAGCTTTAATTAGACAAGGTGAGTTAAAAAGGCACAAAGTCTCTATGCAAAGCATCAAAGCCTGGGCCAAAAAAAATAAAAGAAAACTACAAAAATTTTTAAATGCTAACCCTAGCACTGTTTTCTTCCGAGAGCTACCTCAAGGGCTCCCTGGGCCAATTGGTGCTCTAGGTGTTCCTATCTCATCTGCAAGAACTGTGGCCATTGATAGAAAATTTATACCTTTAGGAGCTCCTATCTTTTTATCAACAACTGAGCCTAACTCAAATATTTCTTTAGATAAGCTTATGATGGCTCAAGATACAGGTGGTGCAATTAAAGGTGGGGTAAGAGCAGATTTTTATTGGGGGCAAGGAAAAGTTCCAGGGTCTAAAGCTGGTTCAATGAAACAATCAGGAAGAATATGGGTAATGCTTCCTAAAAATTTCTCTTTCCCCACCCAAAATTAAATAAAAAAAAGGAAGCAATAGCTCCCCTTTTTTATATATTAAATAAACAATTACTTGTTCATTACGTACATTGTTACTTCAAAACCAAAACGCATTTCTGTTGCAGCTGGTGTTGTCCACATAATTAAGTCTCCTTATATTTTTCAAATTCTAATGCAAATTATTTTGCATCTAGAAGACATACTATAATTTAAAAACAGTTGTTATCCATCGACTTAAGTTATGAAATTATGCTAAGTATAATCATGATTAAGATTACTTAATTTTTCTACACCATGGAACAAGTTATATTTTTTAACAAAGCAAAAGACATTACATTTCTACTTTATTATTATTTAAAATAAAATATTAGCATATAAAAAAGGCCCATTTCTATGGGCCTTTTAAATTACTCAAATTACAACAGGAGGAAGTAATTAAGAGTGGTACGCTGTTTCACCGTGTGAAGTAGTATCTAAACCGGCTCTTTCATCTTCTTCTGAAACACGAAGACCAACAGTGACATCAACAATTTTAAATAAAATGAAGCTAATTACACCGCACCAGATAATAGTAAATCCAACTGATTTAGCCTGAACCATGAACTGACTCATCATAGTTACACCTTCATCGTACCCAACACCGCCAAATTTCGGCGCCATAAGGATCGCTAACCCAACTGCACCTACTATCCCTGCAACACCATGAATACCAAATACGTCTAGTGAATCATCGTACCCCAAAGATTTTTTAAGGCTAGTACAAGCCCAATATGCAATCATGCTAGCTAAAAACCCTAAGGCAATTGCCCCCATTGGTCCAACTACTGCACACGCAGGAGTAATAGCAACTAACCCTGAAATTGCTCCTGAAGCACCCCCTAACATTGAAGGTTTCCCACGAGCCATCCATTCCATTGTTATCCAGCCTAATACCCCTGCTGCAGCTGCAACTTGTGTATTAATCATAACCAAACCAGCGGTGCTATCAGCAGCAAGTTCACTACCTACATTAAAACCAAACCAGCCAGCCCAAAGTAATGAGGCGCCAATCATAGTCATTGGCATATTATGTGGAGCCATAACTTCTTTCCCGTAACCAAGTCGCTTACCAAGACCGATTGCGAGAACAAGTGCTGCAACACCGGCATTAATATGAACTACGGTACCACCAGCAAAATCAATTGCGCCCCATGAACTAATTAACCCGCCCCCCCATACCATATGGCAAATTGGAAGGTAAACAGTAGTTAGCCAGAGTGTTAAAAATACCAGCATGCCGGGAAACTTAATTCTCTCAGCAAACCCACCCACAATAAGAGCAGGGGTTAAGGCCGCAAAAGTTAACTGGAAAGTAACAAATACATATTCAGGAATCGTTCCGGAAATTGAATCTCCTGAGACCCCCCCTAAAAATGCTGCTCCCAAACCACCAATCCAATTATTGTATGGACCCTCTGTGAATGCCAAACTGTAACCATAAATAACCCATAGAACTGACATTAACGAGAAAGTAACAAAGACTTGCATCAAGACCGAAAGCATATTCTTGGATCTAACTAAGCCCCCATAAAATAATGCTAATCCTGGAATCGCCATCACAATCACAAGGATTGTTGCAATAATCATCCATGCTGTATCACCTGTATCTAAAGTAGGTGCTTGCTCTACCGCTTCAACTGCGGGTACTATTTCTGCATGATTATCAGCAAGTAGCATTGTTCCGTTCGATAGATCAAATACTTCATTTGACATACCGACTTGTGAAAACCCAATTAAGAGAAAGCTTAATAAGCCAACCATCCCAAGTTTAGAAAATAATTTTTTCATGTCAGTCTCCTAAAGTGCATCGTCACCGGTTTCACCGGTTCGGATACGTTGAACTTGGTCAAGATCCATGACAAAAATTTTACCGTCACCAATTTTTCCAGTGAGTGCAGATTTTGTGATGGTCTCGACAACTTTTTTTGCGAGTTTTTCGGACACAGCGACTTCAAGTTTTACCTTCGGTAAAAAATCAATGACATATTCAGCCCCTCGATAAAGTTCAGTGTGGCCTTTCTGTCGGCCAAAGCCTTTTACTTCTGTCACGGTGATACCTTGCACACCGATTTCAGACAGGGCCTCTCTTACTTCATCAAGCTTAAATGGCTTGATTACAGCAGTTATAAATTTCATATTATTCCCCTAAATTACTTTAAAAATTGAAGGGAGAATTTCAATCTCCCTATACAAAATTACCTATCAAAATCCTGCAGATAAATAAACACCCCCCGTACCGTCACCTAAATAAACGTTCTTAACTGTCCATTTATCGACTTTCTGGTTTGTGTCTGAATAAAAACCACCGAGAGCAAAAGTATCATTTATTGAATACTCTAAATTTACTTTCCAATCTGTGTAGTCATATGGATCATTGCCTACGCCTTCGAATGTTTGACGTCCTAAATGCACTGATGCAGTCAAAGGTGTTTCACCAATTGGAACGTCTACATCAGCGGTATAGTATTTACTGCCATCTGCATTGGCAAAGCCCCATGCATCATCAGAAACTACATAGTAAATACCCAGACTTGCGCTAAACTTACCAAGGTCTTTACTTAGACTTGCGTAAACTTCTGTTGCATCTGTATCTGCACCGCCAGCACCAGCTGTAGTGTTTGTCCCTGGATAATAGAATTTTAAGACACCAATATCGTATCCAATACCAGTTTCACCTAAGCCACCAGCAAAACCAAAATAGCCATCTATTTCCATACTGTTATCATCCATATACCCGCCTTCGGTAGTCCAATTTACATTGGATGCCCAAACACCAGCATATGCTCCGCTTTCATGTTCTATATCAAACCCGCCTTGTAAAGCTGGGTCATTTTTTGTTTGTGTGTACCCTCGGAATATATAATCAGAATATAGCCCAACGTTTCCGCTAACACTAAAAGCTGACTTAGCTTCCTCAGCAACTACAACTGCAGATAAAGGGAGCATTAGTGCTCCTAACACTGCAAACTTTAGTTTATCTACTTTCATTACAACTTCTCCTAAATTAAAACGTATGAACTCATACGCGTTTTGTTTCTCCTACATAATAGTTAAAGCAATTTTCGTGCCAAACTTTTATTTAACAATTAAATATTTTATGTTGGGGAATAATAAAATATTTATACTACTAAGATATAAAGTATTAATTCCTGTTAGAATCAATGCTTAATAAGGATTAATCTTATGCTTAATAAAGAAAAAATACAAAATTTATCAAATAAAATAAAAAATATAATTAAAGATTCTCCAGTAAGTGACATGGAAGATAATTTAAATGCACTATTAAAGGGCACTTTCACCAAGATGGACCTGGTCAACAGGGAAGAGTTTGATGTGCAAACTGAAGTCTTAAAAAGAACGAGGTCCAAACTAGAAACTTTAGAAGCAAAAATTATAGACTTAGAACACAAATCAAAATAACTAGATTAAAAACTTATTCTTTAAATTAAATATATGTTTTTAAACATACATAACCTGTCTTCATTTCTTGATTTGTTCTAACTATTACACTAGAATCACCATATTCGAGGAACGCTGCAAGAAAAATCCCAGGCTCGGATTGCAATTTATTTTGTAAACTGCGTTCGCCATATTTTAACCGTGTCAGAAGCGGAATGTTTGGTGAACCAAATTCCATCTGGCCACATTGTTTTAGGGAAAAAACGCACAGTGGCTTATCTAATATTTAAAAAATTTCGTATCAATTTTATAATAGGGCTATTAAATTGGTAACCACCGAAAAAATTCTTAAGAAATTACTCGCAGAGAGAATTTTATTGATGGATGGTGCAACAGGCACTATGATCCAACAACATCACTTATCCGAAGAGGATTACAGAGGGTCTGAATTTTTAGACTTTTCTGCCCCTAAAGGTCAAAGAGAAATATTTTTAAAAGGCAATAATGAATTACTAAATATTACTCAGCCCACAATAATCCAAGATATACATGAAGATTATCTTGCTGCCGGTGCTGATATTATCGAGACAAATACATTTGGTGCAAATTCCATTGCACAGGATGATTATCATATGCCCCACCTCGTAAATGAGATGAATATTAATGCAGCTAAACTTGCAAAAGCAGCTGCCGCGAAATTCTCAACTCCTGAAAAACCAAGATTTGTTGCGGGGGCTATTGGGCCCACCCCCAAGACCGCTTCTATATCTCCAGATGTTAATGATCCTGGGGCGCGAAATATCAACTTTGACCAGTTAGTTTCAAGCTATCAAGAACAAACAAAAGCCTTAATAAAGGGAGGTGTTGACATATTATTAGTAGAGACTGTTTTTGATACTCTTAATTGTAAAGCTGCACTTTTTGCTATTAATTCTATTTTTGAAGAACAATCAATCCGCCTTCCTCTTATGATTTCTGGAACAGTTACAGATGCTTCTGGAAGAATACTATCAGGGCAAACTGTCAGTGCATTTTGGAATTCTGTTCGCCATGCAAAACCTTTAACCATTGGCCTAAATTGTGCTTTAGGTGCAGCATTAATGCGGCCTTATGCTGAAGAGTTATCAAAAATTTCAAACACTTATATTTGTATCTACCCAAATGCAGGGTTACCAAACCCAATGTCCGATACTGGCTTTGATGAAAAGCCTGAAGATACGTCTTCACTCCTAAAAGAATTTGCCGATAGTGGATTTGTAAATATTGCAGGTGGTTGTTGTGGAACTACGCCAGCACATATTGCAGCCATTGCAAATGAAATGAAAGGTTTAAAACCAAGAGAAATTCCGCCCCAACAAATATATACGCAATTATCAGGTTTAGAGCCTTTAGTAATTAATGATGACTCGCTATTCATTAATGTAGGCGAAAGAACTAATGTCACTGGCTCGAAAGCTTTTTCTAATTTGATTATTAATGAAAAATATGAAGAAGCAGTATCTGTTGCAAGACAACAAGTAGAAAGCGGAGCGCAAATCATCGATATTAATATGGATGAAGGTATGCTTGACTCGCTAAGTGCAATGAAGCACTTTCTCAATTTAATTGCCTCTGAACCAGATATATCAAGAATTCCAATAATGATTGATTCGTCAAAATGGGAAGTGATTGAAGCAGGATTAAAATGTGTACAAGGTAAATCTGTTGTAAATTCAATATCATTAAAGGAGGGTGAGGCAATCTTTCTTCAACAAGCACAACTTTGTCTTAATTATGGTGCAGCAGTAATTGTGATGGCGTTTGATGAAAAAGGCCAAGCAGATACATATGAAAGAAAAATAGAAATATGTAAGCGAGCCTATGACACTCTAATCACAAAATTAGACTTCCCCCCTGAGGATATTATATTTGACCCAAATATTTTTGCAGTCGCAACTGGAATTGAAGAACATAACAACTATGCTGTAGATTTCATCAATGCAACGAAATGGATTACGGAGAATCTTCCTCACGCGAAAGTTTCAGGTGGGGTATCCAATGTTAGTTTTAGCTTTAGAGGAAATGACTTAGCTCGGGAGGCTATTCATACCGTATTTTTATATCATGCAGCAAAAGCAGGTCTTACGATGGGGATTGTAAATGCGGGCATGTTAGGTTTGTACGATGACTTAGATGATAATCTAAAAAAAGCAGTTGAAGATGTAATACTTAACAGGAGTCCTGATTCTACTGAAAAAATGATTGAAATAGCAGGGACTCTAAAGGGAAGCAAAAAAGAAGAACTTAAGTTAAATTGGCGTGGGGATGAAGAAACCCTAATCCCTGTGGAAAAAAGAATTGAGTACGCATTAGTTCATGGCGTAACTGATTATATTGTTGAAGATACTGAAGAAGCACGATCAAAGATAATGAAAGAAGAAGATGGACGCCCAATCAAAGTAATTGAAGGTCCTTTAATGGACGGCATGAATGTAGTTGGTGATTTGTTTGGCCAAGGGAAAATGTTTTTACCCCAAGTAGTTAAATCTGCTCGAGTAATGAAACAAGCTGTAGCACACCTTGTCCCTTTTATTGAAAAAGAAAAAGAAGCTGAAGAAAAAAGAACTGGCATTAAAGCAAAGCCAAAAGGGAAAATGCTAATTGCAACTGTTAAAGGTGATGTTCACGATATAGGTAAAAATATTGTTTCAGTCGTATTACAATGTAACAACTTTGAAGTTGTTAATATGGGCGTTATGGTGCCTTGTTCAGAAATATTAGCCAAAGCCAAAGAAGAAAACGTAGATATTATTGGCCTGTCTGGGCTCATAACTCCTTCACTTGAGGAGATGACCCATGTTGCAAGTGAAATGCAACGAGATCCATACTTTAAAAATAATAATGTCCCTCTTTTAATTGGTGGAGCGACAACCTCCAGAGCCCACACAGCCGTAAAAATTGCCCCTAGCTATGAAGGGCCAGTTATTCATGTTCCAGACGCCTCCCGATCGGTCTCAATGATGCAATCACTCATGGACCCTGTAAAAAAAGTTGAATATCTTATAGGGCTGTCTAAGGATTATGAAAATGTTAGGATGCTGCACCTAAATAAAAAAGGTGCTAAATATATTTCACTCGAATCTGCTAGAGAAAATAAACTGCACCTAAAATTTGAACCAAAAAAACCTAAATTCATTGGTCGTAGAGTTTTTGAGAATATTGATCTCAAACTACTTGCTGAATTCATAGACTGGACTCCTTTTTTCCAAACATGGGATTTACATGGTAAGTATCCAGCTATCCTTAAAGATAAAGTTGTTGGGGAAAGCGCCTCTCAACTCTTTATTGAAGCTAAAACAATGCTCAATAAAATAATCAATGAAAAAAAATTAAAAGCAAATGGTGTGATTGGTTTTTACCCTGCAAACTCGGTTAACGATGATATAGAAATATATGAAAATGAAGACAGAGCTAAACCTATTTTTACCTATTATTGCCTAAGACAACAAACTGAGAAGCCAAGCATTAAAGGAACACTAAACCCTAACCAATGCTTGTCTGATTATATTGCTCCGAAGTCGACCGGCGTAAAAGATTATATTGGAATGTTTGCTGTAACTTCTGGTATCAATGCTGAAATTTATGAAAAAATATTTGAAGAAGCGGAAGATGACTATAGCTCAATTATGATTAAAGCTATTACTGACAGATTGGCTGAAGCTTTTGCTGAATATATGCATGATAGAATAAGACAGGATTTATGGGGATACCAAACTGCTAATGAAATATCAACAGAAGATATGATAAAAGAGAAATATGAGGGAATTAGGCCTGCTCCTGGATATCCAGCCTGCCCTGAACATACTGTAAAAAAAGATATATTTGAGCTACTAAAAACAAATGAAATTGGAATGGAATTAACAGAGAGTATGGCTATGCTGCCAGCTTCTTCAGTAAGTGGCTTTTACTTCTCCCATCCTAACTCTAAATATTTTAGTGTTGGAAATATTGATGAAGACCAAGTCAACGATATGGCAAAACGCAGAGATATTTCTGTTGATGTGATTAAAAAATGGTTAGCTTCTAATTTAAGGTAGGAAGTATGCATATTCATATACTGGGTATATGTGGAACATTTATGGCGGGAATTGCTGCTATAGCAAAAGCCCAAGGACATAAAGTAACGGGGTGCGATCTAAATGTTTACCCGCCTATGTCAAATCAACTTGAACAATTAGACATAAAAATTACTGAAGGCTACGATGTAAAACAAGTTGAGATAAAACCAGATATATTTATTATTGGAAACGTTATTACCCGAGGTAATCCTTTAATTGAATCAATATTAAATCAAAAGCTTAAATATCAATCAGGACCTCAATGGCTTTATGAGAATATTTTACATGACAAGTGGGTTCTTGCAGTAGCTGGAACACATGGCAAAACTTCAACTACTGCCATGCTAGCTTGGATTCTAGAAGCTAATGGTTTAGCGCCAGGTTTTTTGATTGGTGGTATCCCAAATAACTTTAATGTTTCAGCAAGATTACCAATCAATAGTAATAAAAACTCTTCTACTTTTTTTGTCATTGAGGCAGACGAGTATGACACTGCATTCTTTGATAAAAGATCAAAGTTTGTTCACTATCACCCAAATACATTAATTTTAAACAATCTTGAATTTGATCATGCAGATATTTTTGAAAATATTGAAAATATTGAAAAACATTTTCATCATTTAATTAGAACTATTCCAAACATCGGTAAAATTATTTTCAATAATGATAGCTTATCACTTAAAAAAGTATTGGAGCAAGGCTGTTGGTCAGAGATTGAAGATTTTGGGTCTATGGGTAAATGGACTTATCAAAAAATAAATGAAAATGAATTTGAAGTGTACTTTCAAGAAAAATCTCAAGGCATCGTCAAATGGGATTTAATTGGACATCATAATGCGCAGAATGCTTTAGCTGCAATTGCTGCATCCAAACATGTCGGCATACCTTCAGATAAGTCAATCAGCGCTTTGGGTAAATTTAAAAATGTAAAAAAAAGAATGGAGCTTTTAGAGTCCACTAGAGGGATAAATATTTATGATGATTTTGCTCATCATCCAACAGCTATAAAAACTACATTAGAGGGCTTAAGGAGTAAAATAGGTACGGATCGAATAGTTGCAATAATTGAACCAAGATCAAACACAATGCAATTAGGAAAAATGAAGGATGCTTTACTTATAAGCCTAAAGGAGGCAGATATTATTTTCTGTTTTTCAAAAAATTTATCATGGGACCCTAAAATATTATTTAAAAATATTCCCAATGTAACTATCATGAAGGATATAGATATATTGGCAAATAAAATTATTGATTCTTGTCAGCCTAATGACAACATAATTTTTATGAGTAACGGTGGATTCTCAGGGCTACAAAATAAAGTGATTCAACTATTAAAAAATGAATAATTTTCAAAAATATGGCCTACTAATCGCTATTATTTTTTCAGTTTTACTTCACCTTGTTATTATAAAAAATTTTTCTTTTTCAATTATTAAATCCACTATTCAAGATGGTTTTGATAATATGCAAGTGACTTTAGTTAAGCCGTTGCCTTCTGAAGACGGAAAAAGCTTATCTAATAAAAAAAAATTGCCTCCGAAGAACTCTTTAACTATTATAGATAATCAAAGTGATGTTACAAATAAGGTTGTTATTAACAATCAAAAAATAATCAAATATAAAAAACAAAATTCAAAATCTAATAGTAAATCAATCGATACATCAAAAATTTTATCTGAAATAAAAAATATAGACTTTTTAGCCAAGAGGGATAATCTTAAGGGGCGACAAAGAGTCAGGACTATTTCAGCCAATACTACGGATTATATTTATAAACTTTACTTTGATGCATGGAGGCAAAAAATAGAGAAAATTGGTGCAATGAATTATCCCAAAGAAGCATCTGAATTAGGTATGTTTGGGTCACTTAGATTAACTGTATCACTTAACTCAGATGGCACAATTAAAAATTTATTTATTAATAAATCTTCTGGACATAAAGAACTCGATCTAGCAGCACTTAATATTGTTAAACTTGGGGAGCCTTATGCAAGATTTCCTGCAGAAATTCTTAAAAATGTTGATATTATTAATATAACTCGTAGATGGAAGTTTACTGAAAAAAATAACTTTTCTAAATAATCTATTCCTGATGATACTTGGCACTATAATTGCGAACGGTTTCTAATAATGCTTGAAGGTTTTCAGGTGGCGTGAACTGTGTAATTCCATGGCCTAAATTAAAAATATGTCCTTCGCCATAACCATAGTCATCAAGAACTCTTTTAACTGCTGCTTCAATTGACTTGGGATTCGATAACAAAATTGCAGGGTCCAGATTTCCCTGTAAAGCAACTTTATTGTTTACTAGTTTTCTAGCAGGGCCGAGGTCTGTCTGCCAATCAACGCCGAGAGCATCTGCACCACTATTAGCTTGCGCCTCTATCCACTGTCCGCCGCCTTTTGTAAATATAATTTTTGGGACATCTTGATAACCTAATAAATTTAAGTTTGAAATAATTACCTTCATATAATTTAACGAATGACTTTCATATTCGCTATGTGCTAAAGCACCCCCCCATGAATCAAAAATCATAACTACATCTGCACCTGCATCAATTTGACAGGCTAAATATTTAGTTACAGTTTCAGTATTTATTTTAAGAATATGATTAATCAAATCTGGCCGACTATATAACATTTGCTTTATTTTTAAAAAATCTGTTCTTCCTTTGCCTTCAACCATATAAGTTGCGAGTGTCCACGGACTTCCTGAAAATCCAATTAATGGGACTCTGTTTTTAAGGGCTTCCTTGATTGATTTAACCGCATTAAAAACATATGATAATTTTTCTTCAACATCTGGTATGTCTAGCTTTTGAACTGCTTTCTCATCTTGTAATGGGTTTTTAAATTTTGGGCCTTCACCTTCTTCGAAATAAAGACCTAACCCCATTGCGTCAGGCACAGTCAAAATATCTGAAAATAAGATTGCTGCATCTAAATTGGGGTATCTTTCTAGGGGCTGCATCGTTACCTCAGTAGCAAAATCTTTATTTTTACAAAGATCTAAAAAACTTCCTGCTTGCTTTCTAGTTTTTCTATATTCTGGGAGATAGCGCCCGGCTTGCCTCATTATCCAAACTGGAGTGTAAGGTGTTCTTTCTCTTAAAAGTGTTTTTAAAAAAACATCATTAATAATAGAGGTCATATTAAGTTGAGTAGTTTATCTTGGAAGAACTGAAGAGCCCATTAAGAACTCATCTACGGCGCGTGCGCATTGTCGACCTTCTCTAATAGCCCAAACAACTAGAGATTGGCCACGGCGCATGTCCCCTGCTGCAAAAACTTTTCCTCTTGAGGTAAAATAAGCCTTATCTCCCTCTGTAGAAGCTTTAGCATTGCCTCGTTTGTCTTTCTCAATTAAGAATTTATCCAGCATTGTTTGTTGTGGACCCATAAATCCCATCGCCAACAAAACTAAATCTGCTTTTAATTTAAATTCTGTATTAGGGATTTCCTGCATTTTTCCATCACGCCATTCTACTTTTACACCAATTAATTCTTTAACTTTTCCATCTTCACCAACAAATGATTTGGTAGCAATTGACCAATCTCTATCGCATCCTTCTTCGTGTGAGCTAGATGTTCTCATCTTTAATGGCCAATATGGCCAAATCATAGATTTATTTTCTTGCTCCGGTGGCTGAGGCATTAATTCAAATTGCGTTATTGAAGAAGCACCGTGCCTATTTGAAGTTCCTACACAATCGGACCCAGTATCTCCACCACCAATAACCACGACATGCTTTCCGGTTGCCTTAATTTGGTCAGAAACTTTATCACCTGCTATGATTTTATTTTGAAATGGTAAAAAATCCATTGCAAAATGAACACCTTCTAACTCCCGTCCTGGTACAGGAAGATCTCTTGGCCACTCTGCTCCACCGGTTAAAATAACCGCATCATAATCTTCTATTAATTTTTCAGGGTCAACAGTTTCCCCCACATTTTGATTTGTCTTAAATTTTACGCCCTCAGCTTCCATTTGATTAACTCTTCGATCTATATGAATTTTCTCCATTTTAAAATCTGGTATTCCGTATCGAAGAAGGCCTCCAACACGATCATTTTTTTCATAAACTTCTACATCATGACCAACTCTTGCCAGCTGTTGCGCTGCAGCAAGACCGGCTGGACCTGATCCAACAACAGCTATTTTCTTTTTAGTTTTAATTTTTGATATTTGAGGAAGCACCCAATTATTTTCCCAAGCTTTATCTATAATTGCATGTTCTATTGATTTAATACCTACAGGATCTGAATTAATATTTAAGGTACATGCTGCCTCACAAGGAGCTGGACATATACGCCCAGTAAACTCTGGAAAATTATTTGTAGAATGAAGTACATCAATTGCTGCTTCCCAGTCCTGCTTAAAAACTAAATCATTCCAATCTGGGATGATATTATTTACTGGACATCCATTATTACAAAATGGAATTCCGCAATCCATGCAGCGAGCCCCTTGGACCTTTGCTTCTTCATCTGTCAAATGCAAAATAAATTCTTTATAATTTTTTACACGTTCTTCAGTTGGAAGATTTCTCTCATTTTGTCGTGCAAAATCTAAAAATCCTGTAACTTTTCCCATTAAGCCACTTCCTTTTTTTTAGTTTCTTTCATTTCGTTCAATGCTCTTTTATACTCAATTGGCATAACTTTCACAAAATTTTCTAATTCAACATCCCATTGGTTTAGTATCTTTTTCGCAATATTGCTTTTAGTATATTGACAATGGTTTTCAATAAGAGTTTTCAAAATTATCTCATCTGCCAAATTTAAATGTTGAGGTATATCAGATTCGATATTTTCTTTTTCCACTTTATCGAGTGTTACCATGGATAAATTACAATAGTTTTTAAATGTCTTATTTGGATTATAAACATAAGCAACCCCACCAGACATTCCGGCTGCAAAATTTTGACCTGTTTTACCTAAAATTACTACAGTTCCGCCAGTCATATATTCACAGCCATGATTGCCGACGCCTTCTATCACAGCAGAGGCTCCTGAGTTTCTTACACAAAACCGCTCGCCACCAATCCCGTTGAAATAAGTTTCCCCAGATGTTGCCCCATACATAGTCGTGTTTCCAACAATAATATTCTCTTCAGCTAGCCCTCTAAATTTCTTGGGTGGTTGTATAATAATCTTCCCTCCACAAAGTCCTTTACCGACGTAATCATTACCTTCACCACTAAGATTAAAAGTTATCCCTTTAGCTAAAAATGCACCGAAACTTTGTCCGGCAGTTCCATTCAAGTTTATCTTTATAGAATCTTCTGGCAAGCCTGTATTTCCATATCTTTTTGCTACTTCATGAGAAAGCATAGTGCCGACAGTTCTATTAACATTAGTAATTGATATATCAAACGTAATGTTTGATTTATCTTTAATTGCAGAAATCGTATTTTTAATTAATTCATTATCAAGAGCATTTTGTAGTCCATGATCTTGGCTTTCAGTATTATATTTTGCAGTATCATTCTCTATTTTAGGTTGATAAAATATTTTACTAAAATCAAGTCCATTTATCTTCCAATGCTCGATACCTTTTTGCTTATCTAATAAATCAGATCGCCCAATTAAATCATTAAATTTCCTGATACCTAGAGATGCCATTATTTCCCTTGCCTCTTCAGCGACAAAGAAAAAGAAGTTAACTACATGTTCTGGCTGACCAGAAAATCTTTTTCTTAATTCTGGATCTTGTGTAGCAATTCCAACTGGACAAGTATTTAAATGACATTTTCTCATCATTATGCAACCTTCAACTACAAGTGGCGCAGTCGCAAAACCAAATTCATCAGCTCCTAACATCGCCCCTACAACCACGTCTCTGCCTGTTTTTAATTGGCCGTCAACCTGGAGTATGACTCTGCTTCTTAATTGATTTAATATTAAAGTTTGCTGGGTTTCTGCTAATCCAATTTCCCAAGGCCCGCCTGCATGCTTAATCGAAGTTAATGGTGATGCTCCAGTGCCGCCATCATGGCCTGCTATAACAATATGATCTGCTTTGGCTTTGGTTACTCCAGCTGCTACAGTTCCTACACCTGTTTCTGCAACTAATTTAACTGAGATACTAGCTTTTGGATTCGCATTTTTTAAATCATGTATTAATTGAGCTAAGTCCTCAATAGAATAAATATCATGATGTGGTGGTGGTGAAATTAAACCTACTCCAGGTACAGAAAATCTAAGCTTAGCTATATAATCACTAACTTTATGTCCGGGTAACTGCCCTCCCTCACCGGGTTTAGCCCCTTGTGCCATTTTAATTTGAATTTGATCTGCAGATGCTAAATATTCTGCAGTTACTCCAAACCTTCCAGACGCTACTTGCTTAATTCTAGATCGTAATGAATCTCCTGCTTTTAAATTAATATTTCTCATTATAATATCGGAATCTAAATGGTCAGAAATTGTAGTGTCTTTTAAAATTGGAAAACTTCTTCGAATATCTTCACCACCTTCGCCAGTGTTTGATTTACCGCCTATTCGGTTCATTGCAATAGCTAAAGTTGAATGTGCTTCAGTTGATATAGAACCTAAAGACATTGCTCCTGTTGTAAATCTTTTAACAATCTCTTTTGCTGACTCAACTTCATCTAAAGGAATTGATTCTTTTATTTTAAATGCAAATAAGCCCCTCAATGTCATATGTCTATGGGCTTGATTATTTATAAGTTCTGCATACTCTTTATAGGTCTCATAATTATTTTTTTTAGTTGAATGTTGAAGTTTAGCTATAGATTCAGGGGTCCACATATGCTCTTCACCTCTAATCCTAAATGCATATTCTCCTCCAGCATCCAGAGCATTGCTTAATACTGGGTCATTACCATAAGCTAATTGATGAATTCTCACGGCCTCCATAGCAACTTGATCCATACCAATTCCGTCGACATTAGACACAGTCCCAGTAAAATATTTTTCGATGAAATTCTCATTCAATCCAATTGCCTCGAAAACTTGAGCCCCACAATATGATTGATAGGTTGATATTCCCATCTTTGACATAACCTTAAATAAACCTTTGCCTATGGCCTTAATATAATTTTCCTGAGCCATAATAAAATCATCGGTGAGAGTTTTTATTGTTTCATATGTTAACCATGGGCAAATAGCTTCAGCACCATAACCTGCTAGTAAAGCAAAATGGTGTACTTCTCTTGCTGAGCCAGTATCTATAACTAATCCTGCATTTGTTCTATTGCCAGATTTAACTAAAAATTGATGCGTTGACGAGCAAGCAAGTAAGGCTGGAATTGCCAATCTAGCAGAAGATGTAGCCCTATCGGAAAGAATTATTATATTAAATCCATCATTAATTGCCTGATCTGCATTTTTACAAATATCTTCTAAAGCATTTCTCATTGCAACAGCAGAGTCTTCATCCGAATCTGTGACAAAAGTAATATCTATTACTTTTGATTTAAATTTATTTTCTGTCAATGAGTCAATTTTTTTTAGTTGCTCCAATTCGTCGATACTTAAAACTGGCTGACTAGCTTCCAATCTAAAAGGTGGCTCTTTATCCTCAATTCCAAGAAGATTAGGTTTAGGTCCAATAAATGTTACTAATGACATCACTATGCTTTCACGAATTGGATCTATTGGCGGATTAGTAACTTGTGCAAATAATTGTTTAAAATAATTGTATAAAATTTTAGGGCGGTTTGACAAAACTGGCAATGCGGAATCATTGCCCATGGATCCGGAATTTTCTTGCCCTGTTTCAATCATTGGGCTTAAAATAAATGAGAGATCTTCTTGGCTATACCCAAAACTTTGCTGTAAATCTAACAGACTTTCTTTGTGTTTAAATTTAACATCGATAACTTTTAAATCCCCTAAAAAATAACGGGATTTTTTTATCCAGTCTTGATATGGTTTTTCTGAAGATAACAATTCTTTAATCTCATCATCTTCAATTAATTTTCCTTCTTCGAGATCAATAAGTAACATTTTCCCTGGCTCAAGTCGCCATTTTTTTATAATTTTATCTTCAGGAAACTTTAGAACACCCATTTCTGAGGCCATCATTAAATCGCCATCGTCAGTCAGTAAATATCTAGCAGGTCGCAATCCATTTCTATCTAATGTTGCTCCAATCATTTTTCCATCAGTAAAAGCAACAGCTGCAGGGCCATCCCAAGGCTCCATTAAGGCTGCATGGTATTCATAAAATGCTTTTCTTTCTTCACTCATGAGTGAATTTCCTGCCCATGGCTCGGGGATTAACATCATCATTGCATGAGAAAGGCTGTACCCGCCAGCAACTAAAAGCTCTAAACAATTATCAAAGCAAGCTGTATCTGACTGTCCATTCTCAATTAATGGCCATAACTTTTCTAAATCTCTCCCAAGAAGCAAAGAATGCATTTTTTCACGACGAGCATTCATCCAATTCACATTGCCTTGAACAGTATTAATTTCACCATTATGAGCCACCATTCTGTAAGGGTGAGCAAGCTCCCATGAAGGGAAAGTATTTGTAGAAAATCTTTGATGAACTAGAGCTAACGCTGACTGCATTAATTCATTTAATAAATCTTCAAAGTAAATACCGACCTCACATGCAAGTAGCATGCCTTTATAAACTATTGTTCTTGAAGACATTGAAGTTATATAAAATTTTGCTGGGTCATCAATATCTAGCTTATTGACTTCAATTTCAATTCTTTTACGGATAACAAATAATTTTCTTTCGAAATCATCTTGTGAAGCACAATTCTTATTTCTACTGATAATAATTTGCTTGATGACTGGTTCAACATCTCGAGCTGCCGCAGCAATATTTTTATTATTAACCGGAACTTCCCTCCATCCTATTTCAACTTGACCTTCTTCTGCAATCATCCTTGATATAATTGCCTCACATTTTTCTCTTGCAGACTTTGACTGAGGTAAAAAAATCATTCCAACACCATAATGCCCCGCTTCAGGCAGTTCTGTTTTTAAATTTTTGATTTCTTCTCGAAAAAAACTGTCAGGCATCTGTATCAATAATCCAGCACCATCCCCAAGCTTCGGATCATATCCAGTTGCACCTCGATGCGTAAGATTTGTGAGGATTTCTAGGCCTTGCTGAACAATACGATGACTTTTCCTACCATGTATATTAGTAATAAACCCCACACCACAAGAATCGTGTTCATTTTTTGGGTTATATAAGCCTTGTTTTAAATTTTTTTGATTTGCCATTAAACTTTTATTCTTTATATTTTTACTCTTCTAAACGGAACCGATAATTTTATGCTTATTTGTCTATTTACTCAATGATTTGAAAAAAATTAATTTAATCATTTAAGCTTTCGAATGCCTTGTGAGATGCTTTGATTGTTTCATTAATATCCTTTTCTGTATGTGCTGCCGAAACAAACCCAGCCTCAAATGCAGATGGGCCAAAATAAATACCCTGTTTCAACATAGAATGAAAAAACTTATTAAATTTTGCACGATCACTTTCCATGATTTCATCAAAGCTATTTGGGGGTGATTCTCTAAAATAAAGACCAAACATCCCCCCTACGCTTCTAGCAGAGAATTTAATACCATTTTTACTTGCAGCCTCTGTCATTCCATCAACTAGATTTTTTGTCGTTAAACTC
The DNA here is from genome assembly GCA_905618945.1 of uncultured Methylophilaceae bacterium. Taxonomy (GTDB): domain Bacteria; phylum Pseudomonadota; class Gammaproteobacteria; order Burkholderiales; family Methylophilaceae; genus BACL14. Next base: position 107,543 of record CAJQTF010000011.1, on the reverse strand, counting down.
AATTGTTGATAAAAATTTGGTTTTTGAATTAGTTCGAGTGTTTTTAAGCCAGCCGCAACTGCAACTGGATTTCCAGATAAAGTACCCGCTTGATAAACTGGTCCTAATGGTGCTAACTTTTGCATAATCTCTTTTTTGCCCCCAAAAGCACCAACCGGCAATCCACCGCCGATTACCTTTCCTAATGTTGTCATATCTGGAGTTACCCCATATAGCTCCTGAGCTCCTCCTAATGCGACTCTAAACCCAGTCATTACTTCATCAAAAATTAAAATGGTGCTATGTTGCGTACAAAGCTGTCTCAATTTTTTTAAAAATTTAATGTCAGGTAAAATTAAATTCATATTCCCCACAATTGGTTCAATAATGACACATGCAATCTCATTCCCCATCTCAGTAAAGCATTTTTCTAAAGCCTCAGTATCGTTAAATGGAAGTGTGTGGGTGTGCTTTGCTACATCTGCAGGTACGCCAGCAGAACTCGGCTGACCAAAGGTTAAAGCACCTGATCCAGCTTTTACTAATAATGCATCTGCATGTCCATGATAGCAACCTTCAAATTTAACAATACGGTCTCTTGACGTAAACCCTCTTGCAACCCGGATTGCACTCATAGTTGCTTCAGTTCCACTACTTACCAACCTAACCTGCTCCATACTTGGCACCAATCTAACTAACATTTCAGCCATATCTAACTCTTTTGAAGTTGGTGCTCCAAAAGATAGGCTATTTTTTGCAATCTCTTTTACCACTTCAATTACTTCTGGGTGAGCGTGGCCTAAAATCATTGGCCCCCATGAATTAATATAATCAATATATTCTTTATTATTCTCATCCCAAAGCCGACTTCCCAATCCTTTTTTAAAGAAAATTGGCGTGCCTCCAACTGAAGAAAACGCTCGAACTGGTGAATTAACTCCTCCAGGAATAAATTTCTGAGATAATTCAAATAGGTTTTTATTTTTGTCTGTCATAATTTCTCATTTTTTATAAGACTTGAAAATTGCCTAGCCGTTCCTTCTATGTCTTTTTTTTTAAATAAACTATTAATCACTGCAATACAACTAATTCCCTCATTAGTTAGTAATTCTATATTCTCAAGATTAATTCCCCCAATTGCAACTATAGGTATTTTAAATTTTTTTAAAACTAAAGCTATGAAATCTAATGAAGCTATTGGTGCATTTGGCTTTGTTGTCGTTGAAAAACATGCCCCTAATGCTATATACGTTACGCCATTATCTACTGCGTTTTTGACTCTATCAATAGAGTTGTAACAAGAAACTCCTATTATCTTTGAAGGCCCCAGAATTAAACGTGCTTTTTCTAAACTGTCGTCATTTTCACCTAAATGCACTCCATCTGCATCTAAAATACGGCATAATTCAATATCGTCGTTTATAATTAATGGTACTTTATAGTAATCACATACAATTTTAATTTTTCTTGCTTGTTTCTCCTGCTCAATCTTAGAAAGGCTTTTAGATCGATATTGGATCAGTCTTGCCCCGCCTTTAATACAAGATTCTACTTTTGAGATTAATACAAATAAATCCCTTTCTTCAGGCGTTATAGCATAAAGACCTTTAATGATGTGTAAATTTTCCATCGTCTTCAAGACCATTATCCTGAAAAAATCGGTTTGGAATCAATTGTCCCATACCAGGTTTAAAACCATTTTTTAATGCTTGCCATGTGAAATGTTGAGCCTCTTCTACGGCCTCTTCAATTGACAATCCTAATGCATAATAAGCAGAGATGGCAGAAGTCAACGTACAACCTGACCCATGGTAACTTCCAGGAAGTCGATCCCAATGATATGGGATAATTTGATTTGATGAGCTATATAAAGTATTAATCACATTCTCTGTATTCTCATGAGTCCCTGTTATTAAAATATTTTCACATCCCATTTCTTTTAAACGGCTCGCACATAACTCAATGGATAAGTCAGAAGGTTCATCTTCATTACTTACCAGCTGCCTTGCTTCTAAGCTATTTGGGGTTATTAATAACGATTCAGGAAATAATAATTCCATCATCATATTCCTAGCTTCGATATCAGAAAATTCATCTCCGCGCCCAGAAGCCAGAACAGGGTCTATAATTAGAGGGATTTCTGGATAATCCGAAATAATTTCAGCAATAGTAGTAATATTTTCTTTGCTTCCCAATAATCCCAATTTAAATATTTCCACTTCCATATCCTCTAATATAAGTCGGGCTTGATTATTTACCATATCAGAATCAATAGGAATTAATTTGTTAACGCCAATGGTGTCTTGAATAGTAAACCCTGTCGCAATTGAAACTGGGTGACAACCTAAGCTTGCAATAGTTAAAATATCAGCTTGCAACCCAGCACCACCAGTAGGATCTGTTGCAGAAAAAGTCATAACTTTCGGAGGTGATTTGATCATATTGTTATTGTATAGTGAATTAAATAAACCAGTTAAAATTCTAAAGGGTCGACATCAATAGACCACTTAACTCTATTAGCTAAATGATATTGTCTTAAATAAGCAGTCCATTGTTTTAATAGATTTTGCAAATCTTTACGTGCATTAGCTTGAATAAATAACTGAAATCTTTCGTAACCTTTTAATCTTTCTATTGAGGGCCTTACAGGGTCATAAATTACAACTTTATTTGATAAAGATTCAGCATATTTGGCTGCATCATTGATAAATTGTTCGCAGTACTTTAATTGTTTAGATTCAACCCTCAAAATAGCAGTAAAACTAAAGGGGGGAAGGCCCATTTGCTCTCTTTCCTGAAGAAGTGTTTGAGCAAAAATTTCATAGTTATGTTTTTTAACCCCCTCAAATACTGGATTGTGTGGAAATACGGTTTGAATAAGAACTTCTCCTGCTATATTGGAACGTCCTGCACGTCCAGATACTTGCATTAATTGTGAAAATAATTTTTCTGGGGCACGATAATCTGGACTATATAAAGCATTGTCTGCATCAAGAATTCCAACCAAAGTTAAAAAAGGGAAATCGTGCCCTTTAGCTAACATTTGAGTTCCAACTAGTATGTCAATTTCTCGATTGTTCATTCTATCGTGAAGCAAAGTTAAAGATTTTTTAGTCCTTGTAGTATCTTTGTCGACCCTTAAAATAGATGCATTAGGAAATAATTTGTTTAAAGCCTCTTCTACTTTTTGTGTTCCTGAGCCAAGTGGGCGTAAACCCATGCTAGCGCATATAGGGCATTGATTAATTATATTCTGATCATGTCCACAATGATGGCATTTCAATCTATTTGTTTTCTGATGAACTACCAATTTAGAGCTACATCTTTTACATTCCGCAGTCCAGCTGCAGGAAGAGCAAAAGAGAGTGGGGGCAAAACCTCTTCGGTTAATAAAAATTAATGATTGCTCTTTACGTTTTAGTCGATCATTTATCGCATCCACTAATGCCCTAGAAATTCCGTTTTTAGTTTTATCATTTACTAAGATTGTTTGTATTTTTGGAAGAGACGCTTCTTTAACTGCTCGAAAACTTAACTTCAAGAAATTATATTTATTATCTAAGCGTGTAGCATTGTGCCAGCTCTCCAAAGAGGGCGTTGCAGTGCCTAATACAATAGGTATATTACTATTTTTCGCACGAACCATTGCAACATCTCTTGCATGATATCTCAATCCATCTTGTTGTTTAAAAGACATGTCATGTTCTTCATCAATAATAATTATCTTAATAAAAGGCATCGGTGTAAAAATCGCCAATCTTGTCCCAATAATGATCCTAGCTTCACCTGACTTTGCTTTTCTCCAATTGTCCAATCGCTCAATATCAGTTAAATGACTATGCAAACTGACTAACTTTTTAGTAGGGAATCGTGTACGAAATCTATTTTCTAATTGTGGGGTCAAATTAATCTCAGGGACTAGAATTAAAGCTTGGGCGTTAGATTCTTTTAAAATCTGCTCGATTAGTTGCATATAAACTTCTGTTTTGCCACTTCCAGTAATGCCAAAAATTAAAGATGCTTGATATCCTTTTTTATTTTTAATAGCATTAATTACTGCTTTTTGTTCATCGTTTAATGATGGTATTTCAACTTTTGAAACCTCTTCTTTAGGCTCATATATTTTTGATTTCAAGCACCCATATATTTCCAACTTGTGAACACAATCTGACCAGTTAGAAACTAATTTCATAACATCTGTCTGCCTCATATCACTTATAAGTATTGCTTCTGCAACTTTTCTTATTCTCAGTTGGCGTGCTGGTAATTGATTAATGAATTCTTTAGTTAATTTCTCGGTTGCTTGATAAATTAATTCATACTGACGCAATTGATTTAAATTATTTTTTAAACGGCTAGGGACAACAGACATTATCGTTTGACCAATTGGATAATGATAATATTCCGAAACAAATGTTAGCAATTTCAACATTTGCGTATCAAAAATTACTTCTGGGTCCACTTTTATTACTGATTTTAATTTAGATGGATGAATATGAGAATGTAAAGAAATCCCATAAATAACCCCGATCAATTTTCTTCTTCCAAAAGGAATCGTTACATACTGCCCAATAGAAAAAGGCTCTCCATTTGGCAAATAATCAAACAATTGATCAATAGGAACATTAATAGCAACTTTTAAAAATTTTTGTTTATCACTCATTACCTATTTGCAATTTATTCCTTAAAAATATCTCAATGGATAGGGTAAAATAACTCTTTTAACTATTATTGTAACCTTGTGAAAGCACACCTGACCGAATTACTTTTTTCAGTAGTTAAACAAATCACTGATTACACTGATTCGTCTATTATTATTATTGACAGGCCAAAAATAATCAGCCATGGCGATTTCTCTACAAACTTATGTCTAATATTATCTAAAAAATTAAAAAAGTCCCCGCGTGATGTCGCAGCAATAATTTTAGACAAAATACCTCCTTCTGATCTTATTACTAAAATTGAAATAGCAGGTGCAGGCTTCCTAAATTTCTTTTTAAGTAGTAAAGCTAATAATGTAATCATTAATAGCGCCTTAAACTTAAAAAATGATTATGGGAAAAACCAAACCGGTAATCATCAAAAAATACAAATTGAATTTGTTTCTGCAAATCCAACAGGGCCTCTCCATATTGGCCATGGAAGAGGGGCAGCAATTGGTGACTGTTTAGCTCGGCTTTTTGAAGCATCTGGTTGGATTGTTACACGTGAGTTTTATTACAATGATGCTGGCGAACAAATTAATAATTTGGCGCGTTCTGTAAAAGCATCTTGCCAAAATATTCCGACCGATGATCCCAAATTTCCTTCTGATGGCTATCATGGAGAGTATATAAATGAGATTGCAAAAGATTTTTTATCAATGGAAACAATAGAATGCCAGGGAGAAAGCATTAAGGCCTCTGGTAAAATTAAAGATACTAAATCGATGCAAGAATTTAGTGTCGCCTATCTCAGAAACGAGCAAGATCAAGATCTCATAGCTTTTAGAACTAAATTCGATGTCTATAGTTTAGAATCTTCTTTTTATGAAAATGGCAAAGTTGAAAAAGTTGTTAATACCCTTATTAAAGAAGGGCACACATATGAAAAAGATGGTGCACTATGGTTAAAAACTACAAACTTTGGAGATGATAAAGATCGTGTGATGCAAAAAACAGATGGAAGCTATACTTATTTTATACCTGATGTAACTTATCATTTAGACAAATGGGAAAGAGGATTTAAGAAAGTTATTAATGAGCAAGGAGCAGATCATCACAGTACAATTAGTCGGGTTCGGGCTGGACTTCAAGGACTAAATAAAAATATACCAAAAGATTGGCCAGAATATGTACTTCATCAAATGATTACTGTCATTAAAGGAAATAAAGAGATTAAAATCTCAAAAAGAGCAGGCAGTTATTTAACTTTAAGAGAATTAATTAATGAGGTGGGCTGCGATGCCACACGATATTTTTTAGTGGCAAGAAGGCCTGATTCACAATTAGTCTTTGATGTTGATTTAGCTAAAAGTCAAAATAATAATAACCCTGTTTTTTACATTCAATATGCTCATGCAAGAATATCTAAAGTACTCGAGCAATGGGGGGGTGATATTTCCACACTCAAACTTGATGATTCTTTTACTTTTGATAGCCAAGCTGAACTAAAATTAATTAAAAGCATTGGAATTTATCCTGAGATTGTTTTACAAGCTACTAATGAGCTTGCCCCTCATCAAATAGCTAATTTTCTCAAAGATTGTGCAGCAGAACTCCATAGCTACTATAATGATAGTAAATTCTTAGTAGAAGACGAAAAAATTAAAATTGCAAGATTATCATTAATCAATAGTGCAAAGTATGTTTTAAGAAATGGTTTGCACTTATTAGGCATTGAAGCCCCCCAAAAAATGTAAAAGGAAGAAATTATGGCAGATGATTATAGAACTAAACATGCAAAAAAAGCTGAAGGCACTCCTTTTACTAATGGGGTATTTGTTGGTTTACTTTTTGGTATTCTTGTTTCTATTGCTGTTACTCTTTTTATTACAAGCGGCAAAAGTCCATTTGTATCAAAAGATACTGCGGGGGCTTGCATAGAAATTAATTCTGCACTGGGAGATGAAGATGTTATTAACATTGATGCAGACACTGGGTTTGATTTTTATGATGCCCTGCCTCTCGATAATTCAAACTATGCAAATGATAATATACCAGCTGATCCAGATCAAAATAGAGATGTAAATTACTACTTACAAGTTGGTGCTTTTTCAGAAGTTAGTCCAGCAGACAATTTAAAAGCTAAATTAGCTTTAATGGGTTTCGAATCAGTCATTATGTCTGCCAAAATTGGTGATAATGCTTTTCACCGCGTTTGTGTTGGGCCATATAGTGAGCTTGTAAAAACAAGAGATATGCGTGAAAAACTAATTAAAGAGGGATTTAAGGCGAACTTAATCAAACTTACTAAGCCTAAATCTAACTAAAAAATTTAAAAGAGGGTGTATATGAAAAAAATAATATTTATAATTTTAATTGCAATTTCAAACTTTGTTTTTGCTGTCCAGCCTGAGCCTGGCATCAATTTTAAACCCACTAAAGAAGTCATTCCTACTGAATCAAAAGACAAAATCGAAGTAGTTGAATTATTTTGGTACGGCTGTGGTCATTGCTACACTATGGATCCTTATCTAGACAAATGGGCAGATAATTTACCTAAAGACGTTATCTTTAAAAGAATTCCAGCAATCCCAAGAAAAGATTGGGTTCCATCTGCAAAAGCATATTATGCTTTGGAGTCTTTAGGGCTTGTAAACAAATTACATGAAAAATTATTTGATGCTATACATAAAGAAAAAATATTCAAACATAATGATACAAAAGCACTTATTAATTGGATTACCCTTAATGGAAAACTTGATAAAAAAGATGTAGAAGCAGCCTTTAATTCATTTTCGATGAAATCAAAACTATCCCGCTCATTTAAAATATTTAAGGCGGCCGGTGCAACTGGAGTTCCAACAATGATCATAGATGGAAAATATTTTACCTCTAGCACAATGGCGGGTGGCGAAAAAAATGCTATCGACATAATGAATTTTATTATCAAAAATGTTAGAAAAGATAAAGCTAAAAAATAACCTTATGATTGAGCATAGACGACCTGAAACATTTAGCGATTTTATTGCCTTAAGTATTACTAGATTCTTACGATTTTTTGCTGATACTTTCTTTGCTAAAAGATATGGGCATAGAGCTGTAGTCTTAGAAACTATAGCCGGTGTTCCAGGGATGGTAGCTGGAATGTGGATACATTTAAAGTGTTTAAGAAAGATGCAAAATGATCGTGGCTGGATAAAATTACTACTTGATGAAGCAGAAAACGAACGGATGCACCTCATGACTTTTATTGAGATTGCAAAACCTAACTGGATCGAAAGAGCAATGATTTTGTTCGCCCAAGCATTATTCTGGCATTTCTATTTTATTTTATATGTATTCTTTCCACGAACTGCTCACAGATTAGTAGGTTACTTTGAGGAAGAGGCTGTCATTAGTTATACTGGTTATTTAGAAGAGGTTGAAAAGAATCCGGAGCTGAATATACCAGCGCCTCAAATAGCAATTGATTATTGGAAATTAAAAAGTGACGCAAAATTAATTGATGTCATAAAAGTCGTTCGAGAAGATGAAAGGGGCCATTCAGTCGTAAACCATGGTCTTGCCGACACATTAGATCAAGATTCTTTAAAAAAATAATATCTAATCTACTTTAGCTCTATGCCTAGAGTATGCACAGTTTTCACAACTAGGATTAGATTCTGGTACTGTCTTTTGATTTATTAGCTCGATCATTTCATCTACTTTAGACGTTATCCAAGTAATATTATGGGAATACGGCACTAATGTCTCGCTAAAATCTAACTTCCCATGAAAGCCCTCTGCCCCACGGTCCGCATTTACGACTAAGAAATATGATAGTGAACCTACCTGAAAACCCATAACAGTTAATAAGTAATTATAAAAATCCATCTGAATTTTGTAGCCTTGATGATAAGGGGATTCTAAATAATAATTTGTTCTTACCTCATAATTACTAGCTTGAGACTTATAGTCAACAACGATTAAATCTTTTGTCTTAGTATCTTGCCAGATATCATCAATGCCGCCAGATAAAATTATATTAGTCTCTTTAAAGCGAGACATTAGCCCCTTACTTAGAGAGTTTCTCCAATTATCCATCTCTGGATGTTTAAAAGGTACAAGATGGTTTAATCCATTTTCAATAAATATTCTATGGGGCGTTTGTTCTGCTCTACAAATATCAAATTCTTTTTTCAGCAAGATATCTGTAGTTTCGTTTAATGACCATCCTGGCATACCAGGACTTTGAAAGCCTTTAACACGATCTAAATAAAAACATCGCTGGCAGGTTAAAAAATCATTAAATTTACCACGGCTAATCTTAAAATCTTCTAATTGATTTGGACTATATATTGAGGAGGAGCGACTACGAATCCCTTTTGCTTCTACTAATTCTAATTTACTATTTCTCTTTAAATTGATCATAAAAAATTTTATTTATAAGTATTTATAAACCTCTTCTGAATTTCTTTCCTTCATTGCTCTATATTTTTCTTCTACTTCGCCTACAAAAATAATTGCTTTTTCATGAATCTCTTTTATTAGGTCATATTCAGGTAAAACCCTTTTTACATACAGTGAATGATCGGATTCAGGATGGTAAGCTACAAAATCACACCATGCTCTATTTGTGCATGCCAATTGAAATTGAATTTGAAGATTATATTGCTTGGGTAAAGTTTGTTTCATTACAATATCATTATGATTTTTTATATTAAGACATTTAATCTCGATTAAACCGTCTTCTCCGACTAAGCCATCAGGACTTGCTCCAGCTTCTTTTATTGTAGGGTGATCAATAAATCCAGTTAAAATTACTTTTTGATTTTTTAGTTCGTAAGCATTTCTTGCTTCTGATTCAAGCTCTAAACCTCTTGCCATAGGCCCTGTCACAATATTTTTTGTTGGTGAGCCGGATATACGCTCCAGAGTTAAATCTTGCAATAATTTTAATCTTGTTGATGAATTCTCTTTAAGTGACATTATTTTATGAATAGTTGATCCAGTAATCTTACCTAGTCTTTTTTTAAGCCATTCTTCTGTACCTTGGGGAGCATTCATATATGCATCTTACTAGAAATTTTCTTATTATTACTAACTTATAAAATATATGAGCCCTATATCGCAAAGTATACTAATTTGATGCCATTAGCTTAATACTATGTTGTTCACATATATCATGAGCTTTTTCTTTAGCTGCAATATATCCATTTAAATCATATTCATCCCAAGTAATATCGAATAAGTCTGAGTAGGGTCTATCTACTTCAATTTTGATCTTTTTTAATTCCCTCATTCTTAAATCAAGAGTACGGCCCATATGAAAATGAGAAAAATTTGCAACGGTTAATGAAGGGGTATAGTCCATCGCAGATAGAAAATCTGTTTTAATTCTTACTGTTTCAGGGATTTTAGTTATTTCAGGAAAAGATACTTTTAAAGGAAAAATTTTCCCATTTAATTTATTTTTAAGAGAAACAGCATTAGCCTTATAAGTAGATATTGCTAAATATAAAACGTCGACATCACATGCCCCTGGCCTAATAAGCCATCCGAATACATGCCCATTAACATTAGATCCATTTGTAGAATATCTTATGATGTCATCAATAAAAAAATCAACAGTCCAATTTTTATATTTAATTTCTTGGGAGTCGCCAGCTTTAGCGTAGCTGAATGGCAGAGCGAACATAAACACAATAAGTATTAACACAAATACTTTCTCTAACTTCATTACTCTTCTCCTTTATGAGCAATTTTAATTTGTTCTTGGATTTCAACTGTTACCTTTCCAACTTCAACTGTAGGTGTTGAACAACCAATCATCATAAATAGAATTAGTATTACTAATAATTCCACTAAAAAAAGAAAGGGAAGGCCAAAGCCTTCCAAATCCTCACGGAGAAATCTACTGTACTGAAACATTAATCTTATCAATTATTTTTTGGTTTCCACTCTCAACTGCTTCTACTAAAAAAGACATTGCTAATATAATTAAAATAACCATATAAAAATTTTTACGTGTATACATAATCTTCCTTAGTTAACTATATAAAGGTCAACGTCGTTTGGCTCTCTTAGAGCTAAAGCTGCTGTCATTAACTTTGCTTCGTCTAAATTTTGTACAGCAGCCTTTTCAAACCAATAATTTGCTTGATCTAAATCTTTTTCTACACTCTGCCCATTCTTATATAGAAGTCCTAAGTGATACTGTGCTTGTGGAAAGTTATGCTTTGCAGCTTTTGTAAAATATTCAAAAGATTTATCAAGATCTATTGATGTACCTAATCCATAGTGATGCAAAAATGCAATATTTAAATCTGCTTCTGGGATAGAATTAGTAGATGCTTTAAGATAGTGATTCATAGCTTCAACATAATCTTTATTTGTGCCTCGGCCATAGTGTGCCATTAAACCTAAATTAAACTCTGCTTCATGCATTCCTTGTTTAGCTGATTTTTTATACCACGCATACGCTTCAAAATAATTTTGGATGTGGCTTGGTCCATAGTGATACATTTGAGCCAAGTTAAGTTGTGCTTCAGCAAGCCCCTGTTCTGCTGCAAGCTTATAATTTTCCATGGCTCGATCAAAATCATAGTTAATCCCCTCTCCAGATAGCAATAATTTTGCTAAGTTAAATTGTGCTTCTTTCATATTATTTGCCGCTGATTTTTCATACCATTTGGCAGCTAAAGTCATATCTTTAATCGTTCCAATCCCATAGTGATGCATTTGAGCTAGGTTAAATTGTGCCTCAGTAACTCCAGCAGCTTTAATTTGGCATTGATTGATATCTAAAGTTGTTTGATCTTTTGCTGATTTTGAAAACCATTCGTAAGCTTTATATTGATCTTTATTGCGACCTAGTCCATATCGATTCATTAACCCTAAGTTGAATTGAGCCTCAGGGCTATTATGCACAGCGGCTTTTTCATAATATGTATATGCCTCTGATAAATCTTTTGCCTTACCTTGCCCATAATGATTAATTAGGCCTAATTTGAAATTTGCCTGAGTCAGCCCTGAGTCAGCCGCACGCGTAAATAAATCTAATGCACGTTGATAATCTTTTGTTAATACTTTGCCATTATGATAATTCTCTGCAAATCTATACTGCGCTTTTGAAATTTCTTTCTGGCTAGGTGGCACTCCAAATCCTTTAAATTGATTTGAGTTATCAAACCAAGTAGTCCAAAAAGTTTCTTGTGTACAGCTTTCTTCACTAAGGCTACTTATTTCATCAATTTTTTTAATTGGTTCATCGGTTTGTTTGGCTACAGTCACTCCAATTGCAGAAACTAGTCCAAGCTGTGCTAATACTAATATTATTCTTTTGAGTTGCATTATTATTCCTTAAAAAAAATGGTTACACCTATAAGACGTAACCATTTTTAAAAAAGTCAGGATAATAAACTATTTATTTATTATTTTCTTACTTATCATATATTCAATATTAAATTTTGCTCTTTGATTACCTTGAGCAGCCGATTTTTTATACCACTCGTAAGCCTTCTCTGGATTTTTTTCTACCCCGCTTAATCCTTGTTCATAAATTAGACCTATATTAAATTGTGCTTGGTGCTTGTTTTGTACTTTTAGGCATCCATTTAGGGTTAACAGTTCTGAAGAACAATCAGCTGCATTAACAATTTTTATTTTTTTTGATGTAATTGGTTTTTTTTGTTTTGGCCAAAAAGCAGTTAATCTATTACCCGTTTCATCCATCACAATATCCCAAAATGTTTCCGTTACTTCAATCCGTGTGCTTGGGACTTCTTGGATATCTGTAATATGAATCCCATCTTTTATAGCATATGCGAAAAAACTACCTCCCATAAATAATGCTAATAGCCATTTAATATTATCTTTAATTTTTTGTTCTAAATTTGTTGATTCTTTTTTTAAATAACCTACTTTTTCTAATTTACTGATAAGTGCTTTACGAAGTTGGCCATCATCTTTATTTATCTCTTTATTTATCTCTTTATTTATCTCATCAGCTCTTTCTTTTAATATCGTACGTACTAATCTAGCTTCTAATCTAGTCTTGCTATCCATACCAACAACTCTTTCTCCTGCCAGGGTTGCAAACCAATCTTTTTCATTTTTAGACATTATTCACTACCTTCTACACAGTGTTTTATAAATGGTCCTAACTGTTTATAGCTTTGACTTACATACTCTTTTGTTGCGGCGAGCGTTCTTCCAATTCTTTCACTTATTTTTAAATTAGTTAGATTCTCTAATTTCATTTGAATAACAAATGCTCTTTCAGGCATTGCTTTAGCAAATTCTTGTAATCCTAAATGAACGCATTGATCTGTATCTTTTTTTTCTGTCTCTTTATTCATTCTTGTAACTACCTCAATCTTATCTAGCCTAGAAGATTCCCTTCCAGATTCATCAATGTAAACTTCAGCTATTTCGTTTTCATATTTTTTATATTTTCTGAAATGATCTAGCAAAGTGTTTCTTGCAATAGTCCAACACCATGCTCTAAATTTTTTTGGCTCCTTAACAGTATCTATTTTTGTACAAATCTTAAACAAGCTTTCAAGTATTACTTCTTCAGCCTCAAACTTATTCAATCTTCTTTGTCTACAAAATCCCATTAATGGTTGATACAGCATTTTATATAGCTCATTAGCACCTTTCTCTCTCATTAGATGCTCTTTGCTTTGTAAAAGCTTTAAGGTATTTTCAAACTCCATAAACTCTCCTGTGTCCTATAGACGCAAGTTCAATTATAAAAGTCAGGATAATCATTAATTTATTTTAATACTAAAAATAAACTGACCTTTTGTTTGTTTTATACGTCTATTCATTGTAATAGTTCTTATTCCTCCTGTTGAAGTACTATTACCGCCTGGCCCGAGCGATATGCGGGCCACCTTTATCATTAATTTTTATTTGGCGGAGTGTTAATTTTTAAATCTAAATCAATGCCATCAACGCCTTTTATAAATTGTTTCGTATATTTTATTCGCTTTATGTTTTTCGTATTTTTCGTATTTTTTCGTATCGATTTCTTAATTACTTCATATTCTGATGGGCTAAATATTACATAAAATATTGAAACTATTACAATTGCAATTGAAATTACAAGTACCCCTACAATAATTTCTGTAAAGTAAATATTAAAGTAAGTTTGAATAAAGCTAGCCATAGAGTCTTGTTTTTAATGTATGTTTTAATTATAGTGTGTTAGTGTAGTTCTGTGATTAATTATTTTAAGGGTTAAATTATGTTAAAGAATATTGTTGTTTTAGTCATAATCTTTTTAGCTGGGTATTATGCTTATTCCTTTTATCAAGGTGGCGATGGAATAGCTCCAACAGTTTCTTCTGAGTTACCACCACTGACGTCTGAGTAAAGAAATTAATTTGAAAAGGGCTTATTTAATTAGCCCTTTTTTTTATTCGATTGATTTAATTAAATCCTCTACAACTTTCTTTGCGTCGCCAAAAACCATCATAGTTTTATCTAAATAGAAAAGTTCATTATCTAGGCCTGCATATCCTGGAGCCATTGATCTTTTATTAACTATAATCATTTTTGCTTTTTCTGCTTCTAGAATAGGCATCCCGTAAATAACACTTCCTGGTGTCTTAGCTGCTGGATTGACTACATCATTTGCTCCAATTACAAGAACAACATCTGTTTGCCCAAATTCACTATTAATATCATCCATTTCTACAACCTGTTCGTAAGGAACATCTGCCTCTGCCAATAGGACATTCATATGGCCAGGCATCCTTCCAGCAACTGGGTGAATTGCATATTTAACATCAATACCCTTTGAAAGTAATTTTGATGTTAATTCTTGTAAGGCATGTTGTGCCCTAGCGACTGCCAAACCATAACCTGGCACTATAATCACTGTATCTGCATTCGTTAGTAAAAAAGATGCGTCGTCAGCAGATCCAGACTTTACTGGCTTTTCATTCTGAGATATTGTATCTCTTACAACATCTGACCCAAAGCCGCCTAACATTACAGAAATGATTGATCGATTCATTGCTTTACACATTATGTAAGACAAGATTGCTCCAGAAGAACCTACGCATGCTCCTGCAATAATTAATACTGAATTATTTAAAGTAAATCCAATACCTGCAGCCGCCCAACCAGAATAACTATTTAGCATTGAAACAACAACTGGCATGTCTGCCCCGCCTATTGGAATAATTAATGTTATTCCAAGAATGAGTGCAATTGTAACCATAATAAAAAATGCACTTAGCGATTCTGTCTGAAAGAAAATTGTGCCAAACAAAATCATGCCTAAAGCTAGCAGCAAATTAATCCAGTGTTGGGCTTTAAATACAATCGCTTTTGCACCAAACTTTCCTGATAATTTTCCAAACGCAATTACAGATGCAGTAAACGTAATCGCACCGATAAACGCACCGATAAATAGTTCAAACCTTTGAACGGTAGAGTGAGTCTCCCCACTATTTAATACTGCTGCAATTGCAATTAATACTGCTGCTAAACCTACAAATGAATGCATTAATGCTACTAATTCTGGCATCTTGGTCATCTGAACTGTCTTGGCTGCAAATATACCAATACAAGCACCAAGTACTAATGGTACAAATATAAATAAAATTATTAAGTGCTGCCCAACCCATAAAGTAGCTCCAACAGCAATAGCCATACCGATCATGCCAAACAAATTACCTTGTCTAGCAGATGTTGGTGACGATAGCCCTTTTAAAGCTAATATAAAGAATATCGCAGATAGCAGATAAGCAGACATTGACAAAGTTTGTACTGACATTATTTTTTCTCTTTTTTATTTTTAAACATCTCTAACATGCGCTGTGTAACGAAAAACCCACCGAATATATTAATTGCAGCGAAAAATATAGCAATTGCGCCTAAAATGCTGCTAAATGTTACTATCTCCCCGTTAATCTCTACAACTTGTAATATTGCTCCTACGATTACAATGCCTGAAATAGCGTTTGTTACCGACATAAGTGGTGTATGCAACGCAGATGTTACGTTCCATACCACGTGATAACCGACAAAAATTGCTAATACAAAAATACTAATATTCTGAATTGTCATTAATTCGCTCATAACCATTCCTTTTAATTAATTAAGTTACCTTCGGTTGTTAATAAAGCGCCTGCTACGAGCTCGTCTTCTCTGTTTATGTATAAGCTACCTTTATCATTAATCAATAATTTTATGAATTCAAATATATTTCTTGAATAAAGCGCTGATGCATCTGTGCTTAGTAAGCTTGGCAAGTTATTTAAGCCAATAATAGTTACCCCTCCAATATTCACTATTTTATTTCCTTTAGACAATGGGCAGTTACCTGAACCGTCTATAGCTAAACCAGCTGCCATATCTACAATAACTGATCCTTCTTTCATTTGTTGGATAGTTTCTTTAGAAATTAATTTTGGTGGTTCTTTTCCAGGTATTAATGCTGATGTAATAATGATATCTGCAGCAATTGCTTTCTCGGCAACCAATTTGGACTGTCTGTCTAACCAAGATTTTGGCATTGGTTTTGCATAACCCCCTTCACCGGAAGCATTATTTTTTTCTTCTTCTGTTTCATATGGAACATCAATATATTTTGCGCCCAAGGATTCAATTTGTTCTTTCACAGCAGGACGAACATCGGAAGCTTCTACAACGGCTCCTAGTCTTTTTGCAGTTGCAATTGCTTGCAAACCAGCAACTCCGGCACCTAAAATAATAATACGTGCTGCCTTTACGGTTCCTGCGGCTGTCATTAACATAGGAAAAAACTTTTTAAAATAATCGGCCGCTAAAATTACTGCTTTATATCCAGCAATATTTGCTTGTGAAGATAAAACATCCATTGATTGTGCCCGTGTATTCCTAGGTAAAGATTCAAGTGAAAATGCAGTTACTTTTTTTGTGGCCAATTGTGCAGTTAACGCTTTATTAAATGGCTCTAATAATCCAACAATAAATTGACTTGTATGTAATTTTTTAATTTCATTAATATTTGGAGCTCTCACCTTTAACAATAAGTCCGCCTTAAAAACTTCAGCATTACTTTTGATTGATCCACCTGCATCAATAAACATTTGATTAGTAATTGATGCTCCAATCCCAGCATCCGATTCTATATAAACCATATGGTTTAAAGTAATTAATTTTTTTACGGTCTCTGGTGTTGCTGCGACTCTAAACTCACCTTCTAATACTTCTTTTAATACACCTATAATCATTATTCTCTCTCTCCGCAATTCAATTGATCAGCTACATGGCATAACTTTATAAATGATTTTGGGTCAATAGAGCAACGGCCGACTAATCCTACGTCTATATTTTCCCTACTAAATAATGCATCAGAATTTTCAGTCGTTAAAGTACTACCACGGATAATTTTAACTTGTTTCACATAATTTGAATTTTTTTCTGAAATTAATTTTATGGTCATCTGATGCATTTCTTCTGCAGCATAATCAAGTAATATTTTTAAAGTTATAAGCGCCAACTTTTTTTCCTCTTTTTATTAAGTTCATGAATGAGAGGAGTAAAAATAAACTGCATAGCTAATCCCATTTTTCCTCCAGGAACAACAATAGTATTTGGACGAGTCATCATTGATCCGTGCAACATTCTTAGTAAATATGCAAAATCTACACCGGTAGGATCATCAAATCTAATAACAACAAAACTCTCGTCAGCACTTGGAATATCCCTAGCAATAAAAGGGTTAGAAGTATCCACCATAGGTACTCTTTGAAAATTTATATGCGTTCTTGAAAACTGTGGTGCAATATAATGCATATAATCTGGCATACGATTTAAAATCGTATCCATAACTGCTTCTTGCGAATAACCCCTGATTCGATTATCACGGTGTAATTTTTGAATCCACTCAAGATTAATAATTGGTACTACACCTACCAACAAATCAACATGTTTAGCTACATCAACATTAGGGCCAACATACGCACCGTGCAAACCTTCGTAAAATAATAGGTCTGATTTTGCGTCTGACCAAGACGTCATAGTACCTGTCTCTTTTTTATAGATTCTAGATTCTTCATCAGTATGAATGTATCGACGTGTTTTGTACTTTCCTGTAGCACCAAATCTTTTAAATGTATTTGCTAAATCTCCAAGAAGATTTGCATCTGGACTAAAATGACTAAAATTAACATCGCAATTCTTTGAATTTTTTTTAATTAAGTCATCCATTTCTTGACGTTCATATTTGTGGAATGCATCGCCATCAATAATGCTAGCATCGATATTATCTCTCGTAAAAATATGTTGGAAACTGTCTCGAACTGTTGAAGTTCCTGCTCCTGAAGATCCTGTGATTGATATAACTGGAAATTTTTTAGACATAGTATCTCCTTTTAATTCTTTAAATTTTTGTGTCTTAAATTATAATTTTTTACTACGTCAACTTCATTTTTTGCTCCTGCACAAACTGCTACTCTTTGATGAATATCTTTAGGGGTTATCTCTAAAATTCTACCAACTCCGTCTGAACAAGCTCCATTACATTGTTCGATAATCATCGCCATAGGATTAATCTCGTACATCAATCTTAAGCGCCCACCAATTTGCAGATTTTTTTTATCTAATGGATACAAATAAATCCCCCCCTTAACTATGATTCTATTAATATCTGCTACTAGTGAAGCAATCCACCTCATATTAAAATTTTTCTTTCTAGGCCCTTCTGCTCCATATTGGCAATCACTAATATAAATCTTAGTTGAGTCAGACCAAAACCGTTTATTACTCATATTTATTGAGAATTCTTCAGTCTCTTCAGGTATTAAAATATTTTCTTGAGTGCATATAAATTCATTGAGTATTGAATCATAACAGAACTTAAATGTACCTGCACCCAGGGTTAATATCAATATCGTTGATGGTCCAAACACACTATATCCTGCAGCAATTTGATTTTTTCCTTTTTGTAAAAAATCTTTTATCTCAATTGGCCTCTCGTGATTAATTTTATAAACTGAGAATATTGAACCTACTGAAACATTTGACGAGACATTAGAAGATCCGTCTAAAGGATCAAAGAATACTATATGTTGTTCCTTCGTTCTTTTCTTATTAAAATAAATCGGCATTTCCAATTCTTCTGATACTAATCCAATAACATTTTCTGTTTTTTTTAAATCTTTAACAAAAAGCGTATTAATTTCTACATCTAATATTGTTTGTTGTTCGCCCTGAATATTTTCTTGCTCTAGCTTTCCAAGTTTGTTATTGAGAGGGGCTTCTTCAATTAATTTACTTGTTTTTATAATAAGTCCAGCAAAACACTTAATTGTTTCAACTAAGGCATTTGGCGTATTTTGACTTACTAAAAATTCATCTAAATTCATTTATTGTCTTCTTTATTGTTAAACAATCTGAAAGCTTTAATGTTTTAGCTTTAATTTTAATTAAATTAAAAAATTTACTTTAGTCAATTTTTATATTAAGGTAAACTTTAATTTAATTACTTTAATTATAAGATATTCTTAATGTTAAATATTTCTTCTCGACAACTCCGTATCTTTGTATCTGCTGCAAAACATCTGAATTTTACCCGCGCAGCTGAAGAGGTACATATTTCACCGCCAGCAATATCTATGCAAATTAAAGAGATTGAATTACAAGTAGATGCCCCTTTGTTTATAAAAGAAGGGAGGAAGTTAAAGCTTTCTTCTGCAGGGGAATATTTCTTAAATCATGCTCGCCATATTTTGCAAACATTAAACGAAAGTGAAAAGGTTATTAAACAGCTTAAAGGAAATCGTGTTGAAATCATAAAGGTTGGTATTATAAGTACAGCTCAATATTTTTTACCCCAAGTTCTTAAGCAATTCAGAGAGAGGCATTCAGAATATAAAATAATACTAGAGATAAGAAATCGGGAGCAACTCGTTAATCTTCTAAGGGATGGAGACATTGACATCGCCATAATGGGCTTAGTACCAAAAGAAATTGACACTAAAGTTTATACAATCACCAATCACCCTCATGTCTTTATTGCAAATCTTAATCATCCATTAACAAAGCTAAGAAAAATTCAGCCTGAAGTATTAAAAGATTTTGATTTTATAAGTCGAGAAAAGGGCTCTGGTACAAGAGCACACATGGAAACCTTCATTAACGATCATGATATTCAGCCTAATATTATTATGGAAATGTCGAGCAATGAAAGTATAAAACAAGCAGTAATAGCAGAACTAGGCATTTCTTTTGTTTCACAGCATACCATTTCAAACGAGCTGAAAAATGGGCAACTTAAAGTACTGGATGTAATAGATACACCTATTAATCGCAAATGGCACGTTGTTACTTTAAACCCTATGTCAATCAATCGATCCGTAGACCTATTAAAAGACTTTATTTTGAATCAATCTGAAATAATTATAAGCAAACTCTTATCTTAAATATGTAACTTAGGAAAATCTAAAGATTTAATAACCTCCACAATTTTTGTTACTGCTTCTGTTTTTACCCCACTTTTTCTGTAAGCCAATGCAACTCTTCTAAAAGGGATAGGGTCCTCAAAAGAGATTATTTTAACTAGTGGGTTATTATGTTTCACTGTGGTTGCACTTTGAGGTAATACCGAAATACCTAAATCTGAAGCGACCATACTTCTAATATATTCTAAAGAATTTCCTAATTGAATCTCACTATTTTTTGAAAGACCGGGGCAAGCCTCAGTTACTTGATTGCTAAAACAATGTGTTTTATCTAATAATAAAACTTTTTCTTGGGCTAAGTCTTTAGCTTTAATTTTGTTTTGTACGTTCCAACGATGGCTTAAGGGCACTATAACAACAAATGGTTCATCATATAATATTTCAATTTCAATGCCTGGAATATCGAATGGGAGAGCAATCACAGCTGCGTCAATACTTCCTGACTTTAATTCAGTTTCTATATTTTTTGTAATGTTTTCGTGAGCTTGGAGTGGCATATTGGGTGCATATTTTCTTAGTTCTGGAATTATTAATGGCAATAAATAGGGTGCGATAGAATAAATTAAACCCAGCTTAAATGGGAGATCAAGTTGTTTATCGCCATTGGCAGACAAGTCTTTTATTTTTGAGGCTTCATTTAACACAATTATTGCCTGGTCAATTATTTTTTGACCGATTGGGGTAATTTTAACGTCGCCGCCTGCCCCAACACTTCTCTCAAATAAAGATACACTTAACTCCTCTTCTATTTTTTTTATTCCTAAACTAAGCGCTGGCTGGCTGACAAACGATTTTTCAGCCGCCTTACGAAAATTTTTTTCGCGGGCTAAAGCAACGATAAATCTCAATTCACTAAGGGTCATTTATTATCTTAAATATCTAAATTGCTTGCGGCTAATGCATTACTTTCAATAAACTCTCGTCTCGGGGCAACATCGTCACCCATTAACCTTGTAAAAGTTTCTTCTACTGCGGTTGTATCTTCAATTGTAACTTTCAATAAACGTCGAACTTTCGGATCCATTGTTGTTTCCCAAAGCTGTTCTGGATTCATTTCTCCCAGGCCTTTATAACGTTGAATATTTAAATTTCTTTTAGCCTCACCCATTAACCAGGTTAGAGCGTCATGAAAATTATTTACTCTCTCTGACTTTTCACCTCGAAAAATTTGACCATCTTCGCCAATTAAATTTTTTGTTAGCTCCGCTGATTTTATTATTTGCCTATATTCGCCACTGAGCAAAAACTCTTCATCTAACTTACTTGTTTGTAAATTACCATGAATAAATTGATTAATTTCAATAAAATATTTGTTTGAATCCTCATTATGCTTAACATCAAAATTAATGTTATCCATTTGCATTAAAACTTTTAAATCTGCAGCATATGTTTGGGTTTTTTCTTTATCATCTAGGTAAATTGGCCCTAATGAGTGCATAGCTCTTAACAAAGATACGTCGTATCGAGATGCAAGTCGTCTAATTATAGCTTCTGTTAAGACCATCTCTCTGGCAATATCTCCTAAAGCATCTTCTGTTAAGGTTTCGCCGCCTTTACGAGTTAACAAGCTTGCTCCTTTTAGAGCCGAATCTACTAAATATTGATCTAATTCTTGTTCGTCTTTTAAATATCTTTCGTCTTTCCCTTGTTTAACTTTATATAATGGTGGTTGTGCTATATACACATACCCCCTTTCAACTAATTCATACATTTGTCTAAAGAAAAACGTCAGCAGCAACGTTCGAATATGTGCGCCATCAACATCAGCATCTGTCATTATTATAATTCTATGGTACCTAAGTTTTTCAACATCAAACTCTGGGTGAATCCCGGTGCCAAGGGCAGTTATTAAAGTGACAATTTCTTGCGAAGCAAGAATCTTATCAAGTCTTGCTTTTTCAACATTTAAAATTTTTCCCTTCAGGGGTAGAATCGCTTGATTTTTTCTATCCCTTCCTTGTTTCGCTGATCCACCAGCCGAGTCACCTTCGACCAAATATATTTCACATTGCGCGGGATCTTTTTCCTGGCAATCAGCTAGCTTTCCTGGCAGCCCAAGTGAGTCCATAACCCCTTTTCTTCTAGTCATGTCTCTTGCTTTTCTTGCCGCCTCCCTGGCACGCGCAGCATCTACTATTTTATTACAAATAATTTTTGCATCTTTTGGGTGTTCTAATAAAAATTCTGTCAGTTTTTTCCCAACTACATCTGAAACGATGGGCTGTACCTCACTTGATACTAATTTGTCTTTTGTTTGTGAAGAAAACTTTGGATCAGGGACTTTAACAGACAGAACACACACTAGGCCTTCTCTCATGTCATCACCGCCTGTTTCAACTTTTGCTTTTTTTGCAAGTTCATTTGACTCTATATAGGTATTAATTGTTCTAGTGAGGGCAGCCCTTAGTCCAGTTAAATGAGTACCGCCGTCTCGCTGAGGTATATTGTTGGTAAAGCACTGTACATTTTCTCCGTAACTATCATTCCACTGCATACTGACTTCCATCGTTACGCCGTCTTTTTCGACACTTTCAGCATAAAAAATATTCTCGTGGAGAGTAGACTTAGATCGATTCATATACTCAACAAAACCTTTTATACCCCCAGAGGAAGAAAAATTTTCTGTCTTTCCAGATCTATGGTCAACTAATTCTATATTGACACCATTATTTAAAAAAGATAACTCACGAATTCTTTTTGCTAACAAATCAAAATGAAAATCAATGTTAATAAATGTTTCTGCTGAGGCCATAAAGGTTAATTCTGTACCCGTTTTTTGAGTGTCGCCAAGGACCTTTAAGGGGGCAACTATATCTCCTCTTTTAAATTCAACCTCGTGTATTTTACTATCCCTGTAAACCTTCAATTTTAACCAATCAGATAAAGCATTTACAACGGATACACCAACTCCATGAAGTCCGCCTGAAACCTTATAAGAATTTGAATCAAACTTTCCACCGGCATGTAACTCTGTCATTACAATTTCTGCTGCAGACCTTTTGAACTCATCATCTTCCTTAATGTCTGTCGGGATTCCTCGACCATTATCTGTAACAGTTATAGAATTATCCGGGTGAATAATTACTTTTATTTCGTCGCAATGGCCTGCTAAAGACTCATCTATAGCATTATCTAAAACCTCAAATACCATATGATGTAGCCCGCTTCCATCAGACGTGTCACCGATATACATGCCCGGTCTTTTTCTTACAGCATCAAGACCTTTTAATACCTTTATGCTTTCTGAGTTATATTCGCTTGCTTCTGTATTTTTTTTGTTGGCCATAGGTTTTCTTTTTAAAAATTAAATGCGCATTGGCATTACAACATACTTATATTTTTCGTCGTTTGGAATTGTTACCAAACAACTGCTTGCAGAATCTTTGAACGCAATATTTAATTGATCGGATTGAATATTTGTTAAAACATCAATTAAGTAAGTAACATTAAAACCGATATCAATTTTCTCGCCCTTGTAATCGATCTCTAGCTCCTCTTCGGCTTGTTCTTGTTCGCTGTTGTTGCTTACTAGTTTTAAATTGTTTTCTTCTACAACCATTCTTATTCCCCTATATTTATCATTTGATAAGATAGAGGCCCTCAACATTGAGTCTAATAACAATGTGCGATTTATATTAAACGAATTAATATGCCCCTCTGGAATAACTCGGCTGTAATCTGGAAATTTACCGTCAATTATTTTAGTTATCATATCAATATCATTAAATTTGAAGTGTACTTGGTTGCCAGAAAAGCTTATCTCTAAAGGATCGTCCGTATCTTTTAATAACTTCACTAATTCTACAATGGTTTTTCTAGGAACAATAACTTGTGAGGCTTGGGTCGGTACTTTCAACGCTAAAGATGTAAAGCTTAATCTGTGTCCATCTGTGCCCACAATGTTTATATTATTTTCTTTAACCTCTATTAATAAACCATTAAGATAATATCTAATATCTTGTTGTGCCATAGAAAAATCAACTTGTTTTAATAAAGCTTTAAAATCTTTCTGGGGTATTTGTAGTTCCACAGTATCGTTTTCGTCTTTTTTCATTACAGGGTAGTCTTGAGGTGGCAATGTTTGTAAATTAAATCGACTTTTTTTTGCTTTAACCACTACTTTATTTTCTTCAATTTGAATATCAATTTTACTATCATTCGGGAGAGCCCTTGTAATGTCGAATAATTTTTTTGCTGATACAGTTATTTGAAAATCATCTGATAGTTCTGTTTTAATGTGTGTAGAGATTTGCATTTCAAGATCTGTAGCTGTAAATTTTAATGTTCCTTGATTGCTCTCTAATAATAGATTTGAAAGTATTGGTAATGCATGCCTTTTTTCGACTATGCCTGATACATTTCCAAGTGGTTTGAGTAGTAATTCTCTATCGATTTTTATATTCATGGTTTTATAGTTTTTTCTTTATATAAAATAATAATAATAATAATAGCCTCTGTTTTACTAGTTTTGTTAAATTTCCCTATTAAAAAGAAACAGTTAACAGACTTTGATTCCTATGTATTCATATGTTTTTTACTGTGCACGTATTGTGGGTAACTTTTTTTTTACCATTATATTTTGCGTTACTCTTTTTTTGTCCACAAGTAATTCACACGATATACATTATCCTCTTAAAACCTGAGTTAAAAAACCTAAATCTTGCCCAATATTCTGATCGTTTAGTCTCAAATTTTCAATTTCATCACAAGCATGCATTATTGTTGTGTGGTGTCTTCCACCAAAAGCTGCCCCAATCTCTGGAAAGCTTAAATTTGTTAATTCTCTTGTTAGGCACATAGCTAATTGTCTTGGGCGAGAAAAGTTTCTTGAACGTTTCTTGCTTAAAATATCAACTATCTTAATTTTATAGTATTCTGCAACAGTTTTCTGAATATTTTCAACGCTTACCTGTCTACCCCTTACCGCTATTAAATCACGTAATGATTCTTTTGCTAGAGTTGTATCAATAATGCGGCCTGTAAAATTAGACATTGCTACAATTCTATTCAGAGCGCCTTCCAATTCTCTAACATTTGAGCGGATTTGTTTTGCGACAAAAAAAGCAACATCTTCCGGTAGTGAAATCTTATTTTCTTCTGCTTTTTTTAATAAAATAGCCACTCGCATTTCAAGTTCTGGTGGATCTATTGCTACAGTAAGGCCCCAACTAAAACGAGTTCTTAAACGTTCGTCAACACCTGGAATTTCTTTTGGGTAATGGTCACAAGTAATAATAATCTGTTTTTTATTTTCAATAAGTGTATTAAATGCATAAAAAAACTCTTCTTGGGTTCTATTTTTTTTCCCAATAAATTGTATGTCATCTATTAATAATAAATCTAAAGAGTGGTAAATTTTTTTAAAACTATCAAAGGCTTTATTTTCATAAGCTTTTACAACATCGTGCACATATCTTTCGGCATGTAGGTATTTAATTTTTGCTTCTGGCTGTAAGCCTTTAAGATGATTACCTATCGCGTGCATTAAGTGCGTTTTCCCTAAGCCAACACCACCATATATAAATAATGGGTTATAGGCTGTACCTGGATTTTCTGCAATTTGTTTTGCAGCCGCCGTCGCTAGTTGATTTGCTTTACCAGTAACAAAATTTTCAAAATGGAAGGCTGTATTTAGTCCAGTAGATTTATTTCCGGGGATTTTTAAAGCAATATTATTTAGTTTTGGCTGAATCTCAGATGGAATTTTAGTTTTTGTTTTACCATTAACAATATATTCAACTACAACAACATTTAAATGTTCTTTAGTTAAGACTTGAATTTTATTCGAAAATTTTTCTTTTACCCACTGTAAAACAAATTGGTTGGGTGCAATAATTTGTGCTTTATTACCTTGAATTTTAAATTCTAAGGGTTTGATCCATGTGTTTAATTGTTGCTTGGTTAAGTCTTTAGCAAATTGCTCTAAACATAGTGGCCAAAATTGTTTTTCGTTTATCGTCAAAATAGAATACTTTTTTTTTACTTATATTAGCCTAATTTTCTAAAGTTATCCACAGGCTTTTGAAATTAAATTATAGGGTATAATTATTGACATAAGTTGGCTGGAAGAGTATTCTTCGGCTTCAATTAAAGGACTGGAACACTGATATGAAACGTACTTATCAACCATCAAAAGTTAAACGCGCAAGGACCCATGGTTTTTTAGTTAGAATGAAAACAAGGGGAGGGCGTAATGTTATTGCCTCTAGAAGAGCCAAAGGAAGAGTTCGTTTAGGAATTTAATTTATTCTATCAAAGTATAAATTAATAAAGTTACGAAATTCAGAAGATTTTTCTTCTGTTTTTAATTTTAGAAAGAGATTGTCATCTTCCCATATATACTTTCATTATGCTCCCAATTCTAAAGCACATCATCGATTAGGCTACGTTATAAGCAGTAAAATTCAAAAATTATCAGTAAGAAGAAATTATATGCGGCGCTTATTGAGAGAGGCCTTAAAAAAACAACTTCCTTTTAAGGCTCCATTCGATATAGTTGTAAGGGTCCATAAAACTTTTTCTAAAAAAAATTTGAAACAAATTGAGCTTGAGATTTCAAATTTGATTAAAGGCCTCCCATTATGAGATTTTTATTAATTTTCTTTATTAAATTTTATCAACTATGTTTAAGCCCTTTTTTTGTTTCAAGATGTAGGTATACACCTACCTGTTCGATGTATACAATTGAATGTTTAGAAAAACATGGTGTTTTAAAAGGATTTTGGCTAGGTATTAAAAGAATAAGTAAATGTCGGCCTGGCTCAAATGGCGGCTTTGACCCAACACCATAATATTAATTTAAGGACAGTATGGATACGAAACGTTTAATTTTATTTGTTATTTTCTCTTTTTCTTTGATGTTGCTTTGGGATTCATTTACAAAACAAAGTGTTGATATAGAACAATCTGCCAATGTTGACGATCAACTTGTCAATGTTGACGCAAGCCTTCCTAAGCCCTCAACGAGCTTAATTGCCAAAAATAATTTACCCCAGTCAACAGCAAAATTTTCACTCAGTGCTGGCTTGCCAATAAAGGTCAATACTGATTTATTATCATTAACTATCAATACTTCTGGTGGCGATATTCGTGAACTTAAATTTAATAATCATCAATCCGAAGATTCCCAGGGTAAGTATATTTTAATGACTGATGTCGGAAACCCTTTATTTTATGTTGCTCAATCTGGGTTGCTTGGCGAGGGACTTCCCACTCATAAATCAAAATTTACGTCTGCTCAACAATCATATCAAATGGATTCTGATAAATTAATCGTGCCATTGATATATGAAAATTCTGAAGTAAGGGTAAAAAAAATATATGAATTCAATCGAGACAGTTACTTAATAAGTACAAAATTTGAAATAAAAAACAAATCAAATAATATTATAAACCCTTCTGCATATTTTCAATTTGTCCATGATGGTGTTTCAAGCCAAGGCTCGGCAATGATGCCAACCTTTACAGGCCCGGCTTTTTTTACAGAAAAAGAAAAGTTTGAAAAATTAGATTTTTCTGATGTGGATAAAAAATCTTTTTCTAAAATATCGAATAATGGTTGGATTGGAATTATTCAGCGTTATTTCGCAGCTTCATGGATTTTATCTGGAGATTCGGAACGAGAGTTTTATACGAAAAAAATATCAGAGAATATGTATTCAGTTGGGTTGATTGCGAAATTGCCAAATATTCTAGAAGGTGAAACGATAAATTTTTCAACTTCTTTATTTGCAGGTCCACAGGCCAAAGAGGCGCTTAATCAAGCAGCAACTGGCATGAATTACGTAGTTGATTACGGAATACTTCACTTTATAGCGTCCCCCTTATTTTCTGTGCTAACTGGTATTCATAAAATTGTTAGCAATTGGGGACTTTCAATAATTCTTTTAACAGTTTTAATTAAGCTTATGTTTTATCCCTTATCAGCTGCAAGCTATAAATCGATGGGGCAAATGAGAGAGTTAGCTCCTAGATTGCAAAGCATGAAAGAAAAATTTGGTGACGATAAACAAAAAATGCAACAAGCAATGATGGCGCTTTATAAAACTGAAAAAATTAATCCATTGGGGGGCTGTTTGCCGATTTTGGTTCAAATACCAGTTTTTATTGCTCTATATTGGGTCTTACTTGGCTCAGTTGAACTAAGAGGTGCATCGTTTATGTGGTTAGATGATTTATCCAAACCAGATACGCTATTTGGTAGTTTATGGGCTGCTGGTATAGGTCCACTTCCAATCTTAATGGCGGCTTCCATGTTTTTACAAACTAAATTAAATCCAAAGCCAACTGATCCCATGCAAGCTAGGTTAATGATGATGATGCCTATAATATTTAGTTTCTTCTTTTTCTTCTTTCCAGCCGGCTTAGTTTTATATTGGCTAGTGAATAATATTTTATCTATTGCTCAACAGTGGTATGTCAATAAAAAAATACATGCTGAAGCGTTAAAAAAGAAAGGTAATGCTTAACGGCTCAAATACAATTGCTGCAATATCAACAGCCCCTGGGGCTGGAGGCATTGGAGTTGTTCGTGTTTCAGGGCCGCTCGCTTTAGAGATAGGGCAAAAAATTTCTGGAGCCACTTTAGTTCCTCGTGTTGCTAATTTTCATAATTTTAAAGATCTAAACGGTACCTTAATTGATCAAGGCCTCATTTTATTTTTTTCTGGCCCTCATTCTTTTACAGGAGAGGATATTATTGAGTTGCAATGTCATGGCGGCACAGTGGTTACGCAATCGATTTTAAATTTATGCCTCAAAAATGGCGCTAAATTAGCTGAGCCTGGAGATTTTACAAAGAGGGCGTACTTAAATAATAAGATTGATTTAGCTCAAGCGGAATCGGTAGCGGACTTGATTAATGCTTCCACTGAAGAGGCAGCCTTAGGCGCAGTAAATTCTCTATCTGGAAAATTCTCCTTAGAAATCAATAACTTATTAAAAAATTTAATAGAATTAAGAATGTATGTGGAAGCTTGTTTGGATTTCCCAGAAGAAGATATTGATTTTATTAGCGAAGGAAATGTCAAAGATAAATTACAACATTTATCTGAGACTATGATGCACATTATGCAAGCTGCTTCGCAGGGCCAGCTATTAAGAGACGGAATAAGTTTAGTGCTGGTTGGACAGCCCAATGTTGGTAAGTCAAGCTTGCTGAATCAATTATCTGGAGAAGATAAGGCAATTGTGACAGACATCCCTGGAACAACTCGGGATGCTATTACTAGCGACATTAATTTAAATGGGATGCCTCTTAATATAATAGATACTGCTGGATTGAGAGAAACAGACGATCCTATTGAAAAATTTGGAATTGAAAAAACATGGTCGTCGCTAGAAAAGGGCCACGTCGCCTTATTTTTGGTGGAAGCAAGTAAAGGTATTACAGATTACGAACAATCGATTCTTGGTCGTTTACCAAAAGATATTAAACAGATTTGGATTTTTAACAAAATTGATTTACTTAATAGCAAAGCTAAATTACAGCAATTAAACAATGATCAAATAGTCTATATGTCGGCCAAAACAGGAGAGGGGTTAGATTTATTAAAACAAGCAATTCTTAATGAAGTGGGGTTTAAGGAAAATTCAGAAGGAAGTGAAAATAAATTTATCGCACGAAAAAGACATTTAGAAGCTTTAGAAAACGTTCACCATTCTTTACAAAACGCTCAACTCAACATTGCATCAGCAGAGTTGGTTGCAGAAGAGTTAACTATTGCGCAAAAGTATTTATCTTCTATAACAGGTGAATTTTCTTCTGATGATTTATTAGGAGAGATATTTAGCCAGTTTTGTATAGGAAAATAATTGTTTCACGTGAAACAATTTAGTTAATCAATAAATTTGATATGTTTCACGTGAAACATATCAATATCAAGACAAATAAAGTAAAATTTCAATTTTAAATATAATTCAATCAATATGAAATTTCCAAATAAGTTTGATGTGATAGTTGTTGGTGGCGGGCATGCAGGTACAGAAGCAGCCCTAGCTTCTGCTCGTATGGGACAAAAAACATTATTATTGACGCATAATATTGAGACATTAGGACAAATGTCATGTAATCCTTCAATTGGCGGCATTGGCAAGGGCCATTTAGTTAAAGAAATTGACGCTATGGGCGGCATTATGGCCAGAGCAACAGATGAAGCTGGCATACAATTTCGAATTCTTAATCAAAGCAAAGGTCCTGCAGTTAGAGCAACAAGGGCACAAGCTGATCGCATATTGTATAAGGCGGTAGTTCGCCGAACAATTGAAAATCAATCTAATCTATGGCTTTTCCAACAATCAGTAGACGATTTTATTTTAAAAGATAATTGTATAGAGGGAGTTATTACAAAAATAGGATTATCTTTTTATGCACGTAATGTTGTTTTGACAGCGGGAACATTTTTAGGCGGATTAGTACATATTGGCTTACAAAATTATGAAGCAGGTAGAGCAGGCGACCCATCAGCTTCAATTCTTGCACAAAAATTAAAAGAATTAGATTTACCTGTTGGTAGGCTTAAAACAGGCACACCACCACGAATTGATGGTAGATCTGTTGACTTTACAAAAATGATAGAGCAACCTGGGGATGTCCCAGCGCCACATTTTTCATTTATCAATCCCGCTATTAAGCATCCAAAACAAATATCCTGCTGGATAACGCGCACCAATAAAAAAACACATGAAATAATTCGTAAAGGCTTAGATCGATCGCCAATGTATACAGGCAAAATAGAAGGTGTGGGTCCACGTTATTGTCCTTCTGTGGAAGATAAAATTCACCGCTTTGCAGATAAAGATTCCCATCAGATTTTTATAGAGCCAGAAGGTTTAGAGACCAATGAAATTTACCCTAATGGTATCTCAACAAGCCTACCATTTGATGTACAAAATGATTTAGTGAGATCGATAAAAGGCTTAGAGAATGCTCATATTTTAAGACCTGGATATGCAATAGAATATGATTATTATGATCCAAGAGCTTTAAAAATGAGCTTAGAGACTAAAGCAATTAATGGTTTATTTTTTGCAGGACAAATTAACGGAACTACAGGTTATGAAGAAGCTGCTGCACAAGGTTTAATTGCAGGAATGAATGCGGCATTAAGAGCTCAAGATAAAGAAAGTTGGGCTCCGACCCGTGACCAAGCCTACATAGGAGTTTTAATAGATGATTTAATAACAAGAGGTGTAAATGAGCCCTACAGAATGTTTACTAGTCGAGCTGAATATAGACTATTGTTAAGAGAAGATAATGCTGATGAACGTCTAACTGAACAAGCGAGACAATTGGGTTTAATTTGTGATCATCATTGGGCTAATTTTAGTAAGAAAAGGGAGGGCATTCAAAAAGAAGAGAAACGACTTAAAAAGTTAATATTAAGCCCATCTAAAATTGATAAAAAAACTCAGAAAAAATATTTAGGGCAAACAATGGAGAGAGAATATTCAGCTTTTGATCTTTTAAGACGCCCTGAAGTTAACTACCAAAAAGTAATAGGCTTATCTGGCAGCTCAGGCGTGAGTGATCTATTAATTAGCAATCAAATAGAAATTTTAGCTAAGTATTCTGGCTATATTATTCGGCAACAAGACGAAATTAATAAACAAAAGGCACAATTTGATAAAAAAATACCAAAAGAAGTAAGCTATGATGAAATTCATGGTCTGAGTAACGAAGCAAAAGAAAAGCTAAAAGAATCCCGACCAGAGACTATTTATCAAGCAACTAGAATAGCTGGCGTAACCTCAGCGACAATATCAATTTTATTAGTTTATCTTAAATCTAAACATCGGAAATTAGAGTCTAAGGCCGCTGAACAACTTGTTTGATTTAGAAGAAACTTTAAAGGCAGGAATAGAGAAATTAGAGTTAGATAATAAGCATTATATATATACTAAATTATTGATTTATAAGGATTTATTGATAAAGTGGAATAAAGTATTTAATTTAATTTCAGTTAAAGGTATTGATGAAATAGTGACACATCATTTTTTGGACTGTTTGGCAGTAGTGCCATTTATTGAGGGTAAGAATATCTTAGATGTTGGGAGTGGTGCGGGACTGCCAGGTATTATAATTGGTTTATGTTACCCAGAAAAAAATATTACTTTAGTGGATTCAGTTGGCAAGAAGACTACTTTTTTAAAACAAACATGTGCAGAATTAAATTTAAGTAATATTACAATTATAAATAAGCGAGTTGAAGACATCACAACAAATAAATTGTTTGATTCTATTATTGCTAGAGCATTTGCAGAAATGCAAGTACTTATTGATCTTACAAGGCATTTAATAGAAGATAAAGGGGCTTGGTATGGCATGAAAAGTAAAAAATTCAATGAAGAAGAAATCGGTACAAATTTTGTAGTAGAAAAAAGAGATATTGTGGTTCCTTATCTCGATGCTGAACGTTATTTAGTAAAAATTAATAATCAATAGACTATTATTTTAATCATTTTTTAAGTGGATTTTATGCGTATATTTGCAATATCAAATCAAAAAGGCGGAGTTGGGAAGACAACAACAACTGTTAATCTAGCTGCAAGCTTGATGGATAGAAAGAAAAAAGTGCTCTTAATCGATTTAGATCCTCAAGGTAACGCCACATCTGGTTCGGGATTAAACAAAAAAAATATTACAAAATCTATATACGATGTTTTAATCGGCCAAGCAGACATAAAAAGCGTTATCCAAAAGTCAGCAGAAAGTTTTTTTGATGTTGTCCCAGCAACTCAGTCCTTAGCGGGGGCAGAGGTTGAATTAGTTAATATTGAAGAGCGAGAATATATTTTAAAGAAACAATTAAGCAAGCTTAGGGATTATGACTATATTTTAATTGATTGCCCACCAGCCTTAAGCTTGTTGACTGTAAATGCACTAGTCGCTTCTGATTCAGTTCTAATACCAATGCAATGTGAATATTATGCTTTAGAGGGGTTGTCCGATTTAGTGAATACAATTAAAAGAGTAAAAAAACATTTAAACCCAAAAATTGAGATTGAAGGTTTGCTTAGGACACTTTTTGATAGGCGAAATACATTAGGAAAACAGGTCTCTGACCAATTGTCTGCTCATTTTGGAGATAAGGTTTACAACACAATAATTCCAAGAAATGTCAGATTAGCTGAGGCTCCCAGCCATGGTAAACCCGCTCTTTTCTATGATAAATCGTCCAAGGGAGCAAGGGCATATTTAGATCTAGCCGATGAAATTTTAAAGAGGAATAAAGATGGGAACAAATAAAGGTTTAGGTAGGGGTTTGGATGCCTTATTGAGCAACGATAAGGCAAGTAATGACGATAACAGTTTAGAGAGCTGTCAAATTGATAACCTTGTAACGGGAAAATATCAACCTAGAAGTCATATGAATCAAATAGCATTAAATGAGCTTGCAGAATCAATTAAGATGCAAGGAATTATGCAGCCTATAGTAGTCCGCCCTATTGACAATATGAAATATGAAATTGTTGCAGGTGAAAGAAGATGGCGCGCAGCTAAGTTGGCCAATTTAAGTGAAGTTCCAATTCTGATTAAAAATATTCCTGATAAGTCAGCACTAGCAATGGCTCTTATCGAAAATATTCAACGAGAAGACCTAAACGCAATAGAAGAAGCGAAAGGTATTCAACGATTGATCGACGAGTTTGGAATGACACATGAATCAGCATCTCATACATTAGGAAAATCAAGAACAACAGTGACAAATTTATTAAGATTATTGAATTTGTCCGAGCATGTTCAAAAAGCATTACTTGAAGGAAAAATTGAAATGGGACATGCAAGAGCAATGCTCTCTTTAGCTGCTAGTGAGCAAGTGATGGTTTGTCAAAAAGTAATCAGTAACAACTTATCAGTAAGGGATGTAGAGGCGCTAATTGGGCAACTAAGTCCTGCAAAGAGAAAGATAAAAAAACAAAAAACAGCTGATATTGTAAATTTTGAAGAAAATATATCTGACAAATTGGGGACATCAGTAAAAATCTCACATAAATCTAATGGATCAGGCGTTTTGAAGATTAATTATAGTAATTTAGATCAGTTAGATTCTATTTTAAAAAAAATAGAATAAATCGGACGTAAAACTTGACTCGAGGAAAAAATACCGCCAAAATTGCGGACTTTGATACAAATAGTATTTAAGGGCGTAAAGGTTTGATTGATAAGCAACAGCAAGTCAATAAAAAAAAAGGATTATTTCCTCCTTACGTTAAGAATATGCTTATAAAATTAGGCACTATTTCTACCATTTCAGCACTAATTGTTTTAGGTTTTTTTGGCCTACATGCAGGCATCTCAGTTTTATCTGGGGCTTTTGTAGTTATTATTGGACTAATAGTTTCAACTCCAATTGCTAATAAATCTCGAGATACAACTAAAGCATCAAGTATCGTGATGGATGCTTTAAAAGCTGAAGGGGTAAAGATTTTAATTATAATATTATTGCTTTGGGCAATATTTAATTTTTATGAAGACAAAGTTCCGCTCGCTATTATTTTTGGCTTAGCAGTGGCGGCAATTTTTTCAGGAATTGGATTAACCAAATTAGATACAAAAAATTAAAGGAAAATTAAAGCTTGGAAAACAGTTCGGAATTAACACCATCTGGCTATATAGGCCACCATTTATCTAATAATGAGTTACATTTAGATTTTTTAGGTGAAGGTCCATTTATGACTCTTCATTTAGATTCGTTTGTAATGGCAGTTATTCTTGGAATTTTTTCAATGGGTTTAATCTGGCTTGTAGCTAGAAAAGCATCAGCAGGAATTCCAACTAAAACCCAAGCATTTGTTGAGTTAATTTTTGGCTTCATCGACAATCAAGTAGGAAATATATTTCACGGTAACCGACATTCGTTTATTGCTCCAGCTGCATTAACTGTTTTTATTTGGGTTCTTATGATGAATGCAATGGATTTTTTACCTATTGACGTGATGGCAAAGTTCTATGGGATGCTAGGTTTGTATGAGTGGAAAGCTGTTCCTACTTCAGATGTGAATACAACATTTGGCCTTGCGCTAGGCGTTTGGTTTTTAATGATTTATTTTGGGATCAAGGTAAAAGGAATGGGCGGATGGCTCCACGAAATTTTTTGTGCCCCTTTTGGAGCGTCAGTCTGGGTTTGGCCAGCTAATTTTTTATTTAATTTAATTGAATACGTTTCTAAACCTTTATCTCATTCTCTTCGATTATTTGGTAATATGTATGCCGGTGAAGTTATCTTTTTATTGTTAGGTTTATGGGCAGCAACAGGAGTATCTGGAATTATATTTGGATCAATTCTAGGCGCAGGATGGGCAATATTTCATATTTTAATTGTAGTATTGCAAGCTTATATATTCATGATGTTAACGGTTGTATATTTATCTATGGCTCATGAAGGACATTAATTTTTTAAACTAAAAGGAAGTAAATTATGGAAACAGTACAATATTTAGCTCAAATACAGGCATATACAGGAATTGGTATCGGCTTGATTATCGGATTAGGTGCATTAGGCGCATGTGTAGGTATCGGCATTATGTGTGCAAGCTTTTTAGAGGGTGCAGCGAGACAGCCTGAAATGATTCCTCAATTGCAAGTTAAGGTATTTTTATTGTTAGGCTTGATTGATGCATCATTTATTATTGGTGTTGGTTTAGCGATGATGTTTGCTTTTGCAAATCCACTTTTAAGTGTTGTGGGTTAATTTAAATATTGTTTTTGATTCCAATATTTGGAATATAAGACGGGGTAAAGATGAATATTAATTTTACAATGATTGCTCAAGCTATTGCTTTTGCAATATTAATTTGGTTTACGGTTAAATTTATATGGCCGCCTTTGCTAAATGCAATTGAGAAAAGACAGAAAGAAATTGCTGATGGTTTAGCTGCAGCGCAAGAAGGTAAGTTATCACTTGAAGTGGCAGCTAAAAAAAATGCTGAAACTCTTAATGAAGTTAAGCAAAAAGGTGCAGAAATTGTAAGCCAAGCAGAAAAAAGAGCTTCTGAAATTGTTGAACAAGCTAAAAAAGTTGCTAAGGATGAAGGCGATAGAATTATCGCGAGTGCAAAATCTGAGATTGATCAAGAAATAAATAGAGCTAAAGAAGAGCTCCGCGGTCAAATATCAACACTTGCAATTCAGGGTGCAGAAAAGATTTTGGATAAAGAAATTGATAAGACAGTCCATGCAGATATGCTAACTAAATTAGCAAAGGATTTATAAAAGCTATGGCTGAAATTTCGACAATTGGAAGACCATATGCTGTTGCTATCTTTAATTTAGCTAAGGAGGAGAAAACTCTTTCTGTTTGGTCAGATATGTTATCTCTTATTAGCGGCGTTGTTGAGAATGCAGACGTAAATTCTTTTATTAGTGACTCTAAAGTATTAGATACAGATAGAGAAAAAATTCTTTTGGATATTTGTGGAGATAAAATAAATACTTCTGGTAAGAATTTAATTAAGCTTTTAGTCGAGAATAAAAGATTATTGATTTTGTCTGTAATAACATCTCTTTTTGAAGAGCTTAAAGATAAAGATGAAGGAGTTATAGAGGCTGAAATCATTATGGCTGATCAACCAGATAAAAAATTGGTTAATAACTTACTGCAAAGTTTAGAAAAAAGATTTGACAAAAAGATTGAGGGAAAAGTAGTTATTGATAAAAGCATTGTTGGCGGTACCA
Organism: uncultured Methylophilaceae bacterium; assembly: GCA_905618945.1. GTDB lineage: Bacteria > Pseudomonadota > Gammaproteobacteria > Burkholderiales > Methylophilaceae > BACL14. Next base: position 70,803 of record CAJQTF010000011.1, on the reverse strand, counting down.
AGATAATAGTCGGTGATACCGTTATTGATGCTTCAGTTCGAGGACAATTAGATAATTTAGCTTACACATTAAAAGCATAAAATCAGGAGATATTAATGCAGTTATCAACATCAGAAATAAGTGAACTAATTAAGAATAGGATTAAAGATTTTTCTACTAGTTCAGAAGCTAGAACACAGGGGACAGTTGTCTCTGTAACAGATGGCATTGTGCGTATTCATGGTTTATCTAATGTAATGTCTGGAGAAATGATTGAATTTCCAGGTAACACTTTTGGTTTAGCACTTAATTTAGAGAGAGATTCAGTTGGTGCGGTTGTGCTCGGTGATTATGAACATATTTCTGAAGGGGATGTATGTAAATGTACAGGGAAAATTTTAGAAGTTCCTGTGGGACCAGAGTTAATGGGAAGAGTTGTAGATGCATTAGGAGTTCCGATTGATGGAAAAGGCCCAATAAAAACTAAATTAACAGATAAATTAGAGAAAGTTGCTCCTGGCGTTATTGATAGACAATCTGTGTCACAGCCAGTACAGACTGGCCTTAAATCAGTTGATTCTATGGTGCCAATTGGCAGGGGACAAAGAGAATTAATTATTGGCGATCGTCAAACGGGAAAAACGGCAGTTGCTGTTGATGCAATAATTAATCAAAAAGGCCAAGACATGAAATGTGTTTATGTTGCTATAGGCCAAAAAGCATCAACAATTATGAATGTGGTTAAAAAGCTTGAAGAACATGGGGCAATGGAATATACCACTGTGGTAAGCGCTTCTGCATCTGATTCAGCAGCTTTGCAATTTTTAGCACCATATGCAGGTTGTACAATGGGTGAATATTATAGAGATCGCGGCGAGGATGCACTGATTGTTTATGATGATCTTACTAAGCAAGCGATTGCCTACAGACAAATTTCATTATTACTTCGAAGACCTCCAGGCCGAGAAGCTTATCCAGGTGATGTGTTTTATATTCACTCAAGGTTATTGGAAAGAGCGGCTCGAGTTAATGCGAAGTATGTAGAAAAATTTACAAAGGGTAAAGTTAAAGGAAAAACAGGATCATTAACTGCTTTGCCAGTAATTGAAACAGCCGCGGGCGATGTTTCTGCTTTTGTTCCAACAAATGTTATTTCTATTACTGATGGACAGATTTTCTTGGAAAGTGATTTGTTTAATGCCGGAATTCGCCCCGCAATTAATGCTGGGATTTCAGTTTCTCGGGTGGGTGGCGCAGCACAAACCAAAGTAATTAAAAAATTAGGTGGCGGAGTTCGATTAGCTTTAGCTCAATATCGAGAATTAGCAGCCTTTGCACAATTTGCTTCAGATCTTGATGAGGCGACAAGAAAACAACTGGATCGAGGAAAAATGTTTACTGAGTTGATGAAACAGGCACAGTATGCTCCATTAACAGTATCAAATATGGCCGTGACTTTACTAGCTGCTAATAATGGATACTTAGATGATGTTCCAACAGAAAAAGTTTTATCTTTTGAATCTGCACTTCATGGGTTTATGTCTTCTAAATATAAATCACTGATGGATGGAATTGAAAAAACATTGACGCTTGATGAAGATGGGGAAAAGAAGGCTATAAAAGCAATAGAAGATTTTAAAGCTACAAATACTTATTAATATAAGGATTTTAAATGGCAGGAAGTAAAGAAATACGAACTAAGATTAAGAGTGTAGAAAATACACGAAAAATCACTAAAGCTATGGAGATGGTAGCTGCTTCTAAAATGCGTAAAGCGCAAGATAGGATGACAGCAGCTAGACCATATGCTGAAAAAATTAGAACAGTTGCCGCCCATTTATCTCACGCACAATCTGAGTATAAACATCCTTTTATTATTCAAAGGGACAGTATAAAAAATATTGGTCTTATTGTAGTGACTTCAGATAAAGGCTTATGTGGAGGGCTGAATACAAATGTTTTAAGGGCATCAATATCTCAAATTAAAGATTGGGAAAAAGAGGGAAAAAAAGTACAGATTGGTGCAATTGGCAACAAAGCAATTAGCTTTATGGGTAGAGTTGGGGCAGATATAAAATCGCAAGTGTCAGGTATGGGTGATACTCCTCACATGGAAGATTTGCTTGGGGCAATTAAAGTTATGTTAGATAGCTATATTGCTGGAGAAATAGATCAGCTTTATATTTGCTATACGAAATTTATTAATACTATGAAGCAAGAGCCAAATATGGAACAACTATTGCCACTGTCAGGAGATAAAAGTGAGACTCCGGATAGCTCATGGGATTATATTTATGAGCCAGATGCAACTTTAGTAATAGATGCATTACTATCTCGCTATATAGAAACTTTGATTTATCATGGGGTGGCAGAAAATATGGCATCAGAACAGTCATCTCGAATGGTCGCAATGAAGGCAGCATCTGATAATGCTGGAAGTGTTATTGATGAATTAACATTGGTTTATAACAAAGCAAGACAAGCAGCGATAACTAAAGAAATTTCAGAAATTGTTGGCGGAGCAGCTGCAGTATCGTAAAATTTTTGGATTTATATTAATTAATTAAGTTGAGTAAGGATAAATAAATGAGTACTAAACAAATCGGAAAAGTAGTTCAGTGTATTGGCGCAGTTGTGGACGTAGAATTTCCTCGCGATCAACTCCCTAAAGTTTATGATGCATTAATTATTGATGACAAAGATTCAACTGCAGAAGCAGGTTTGACTTTAGAGGTGCAACAACAATTAGGAGATGGTGTTGTTAGAACTATTGCCATGGGGTCTTCAGATGGATTATCAAGAGGGACTCAATTTGCATCAACAGGAGCACCGATTCAAGTTCCAGTTGGTGAAGGCACCCTAGGAAGAATTATGGATGTTCTGGGACGCCCTATTGATGAGGTTGGTAAAATTGATTCAACAGAATTCAGATCTATACATCAAAAAGCACCAGAATTTAATGATTTATCCCCATCTATTGAGTTATTGGAAACCGGAATTAAGGTGATTGACCTAATGTGTCCATTTGCAAAAGGCGGTAAGGTTGGTTTATTTGGTGGTGCGGGTGTTGGTAAAACCGTGAACATGCTTGAATTAATTAATAATATTGCAAAACAACACTCAGGCTTATCTGTGTTTGCTGGTGTTGGAGAAAGAACTCGTGAAGGAAATGATTTTTATCATGAGATGGCTGAAGCAGGCGTTATTCAATTAGACAATATGAAAGAGTCAAAAGTGGCAATGGTATTCGGGCAAATGAATGAACCCCCAGGTAATAGATTAAGGGTGGCATTATCAGGCCTAACAATGGCGGAAAAATTCCGCGATGAAGGACGTGATGTTTTATTCTTTGTTGATAATATTTACCGTTATACATTGGCTGGAACTGAAGTTTCTGCTCTATTAGGACGTATGCCATCTGCAGTTGGATATCAACCTACACTTGCTGATGAAATGGGTAAGTTACAAGAAAGAATTACTTCAACAAAAACAGGTTCAATTACATCAATTCAGGCAGTGTATGTGCCAGCAGATGATTTAACCGACCCATCACCAGCAACAACATTCCAACATTTAGATTCAACAGTTGTATTATCAAGAGATATTGCTTCACTAGGTATTTATCCAGCTGTAGATCCTCTTGATTCAACATCAAGACAACTAGATCCATTAGTTGTTGGAGAAGAGCATTATGCTGTCGCTCGAGCTGTTCAGTCAACACTTCAAAAATATAAAGAATTAAGAGACATCATCGCTATTTTAGGAATGGATGAATTAGCCCCAGAAGATAAATTAGCAGTTGGACGAGCAAGAAAAATTCAAAGATTTTTATCACAACCATTTCATGTCGCTGAAGTATTTACAGGGTCGCCTGGTAAATATGTTTCTCTTAAAGAAACTATTAAAGGCTTTAAGGCAATTGTTGATGGGGAATACGATGAATTACCTGAGCAAGCATTCTATATGGTTGGCGGTATAGAAGAAGCTGTTGAAAAAGCTAAAACTCTTTAAAATTAAGGTAACTAATGGCAAATACAATTCAAGTTGATGTAGTAAGTGCAGAAGAGTCTATCTTTTCTGAGCTAGCTGAGTTTGTTGTAGCGCCAGCCCAAATGGGGGAAGTAGGGATTTATCCAAATCATGCTTCAATGATAACCTTATTAAAAGCTGGTTCAGTTAGAATAAAATTGATTGATAAATCTAACGAAGATTTAATTTATATTTCTGGTGGAATATTAGAGGTTCAGCCAGGACATATTACTATTCTTTCTGATACTGCTATTCGTGGTAAAGATTTAGATGAAACGAAAGCAAAAGCTTCAAAAAAAGCAGCTGAAGAATCTCTAGCTAAAAAAGGTAACGACATTGACTTTGCATTAGCAGAAGCAGAGCTAGCAGAAGCAGTTGCACAGATTCAAGCGATTCAAAGATTAAGAAAAAAATAGTATTAAATTTTAGTATATTGAATAAGCAGCAGTTTGCTGCTTTTTTTGTTTATACTTAAATAAAAAGGATAATTAAATGTCATTAAGTGTGGTTATTCTAGCTGCCGGTAAAGGCACACGAATGTTCTCTGAACAACCGAAAGTTCTTCACAAGCTAGCGGATCAACCGATGTTGCAATATGTTATTGATATTGCAAATGAATTAAACCCAAAAAATACTAATGTTATTGTAGGATACAAGGCCAAAGAAGTTAAGCACGCTTTGTCCCATGAGGGAGTTAATTGGATTTTGCAAGAAAAACAATTAGGGACTGGGGATGCAGTTAAATACGCAATACCAAATTTAATAGGACAACAAACACTAATTTTATATGGAGATGTCCCATTAGTAAAAATAAATGAATTAAAAAAATTAATAAAAACGGGAGAAAAGGGATTAAGCATATTAACTTTCAATAAAATTAATCCAACAGGTTACGGACGAATTGTTAGAGGGCTTAATGGCGTTGAAGCAATAGTGGAGGAAAAAGATTGTAGTGATGTCCAAAAAGAAATCAATGAGGTTAATACTGGAATTATGGTGGCTGATACAAAACATTTAATAAATTGGCTATCCTTAATTTCAAATATAAATTCTCAAAAGGAATATTATTTAACTGATATAGTAGCTTTAGCAAAAAAAGATAATATTGAAATTAATACGATTGAAGCTGATTCAGAAATTACTATTTCTGGAGTTAATTCTAAAATAGAATTAGCAAAAATGGAGAGAGCAATACAATTGAAAAAAACTAATGCATTAATGGAGCAAGGAGTGACTCTATTAGATCCCAATAGAACTGATATAAGGGGGAATGTTGATTGTGGGAAAGATGTAGTTATTGATGTTGGATGTATTTTTGAGGGTAAAGTCAAAATTGGAAAAAATGTAACAATAGGTGCTTATTCAATATTAAATGATTGTGAAATTTTAAATGATTCAATTATAAAACCATATTCACATTTAGAAAATGTGAAAGTAGGAAAGAAAAATATAATAGGACCTTATGCTAGGTTGAGACCAGGTACAGAAACAAATGATAATGTCCATATTGGTAATTTTGTCGAAATAAAAAATTCAAAAATTGGGGCAGATACTAAAATAAATCATTTAAGTTACGTAGGCGATAGCATTGTTGGAAAGAACGTCAACGTAGGAGCGGGGACGATAACTTGTAACTATGATGGAGTAACAAAACATCAAACTGTTATTGAAGATAATGTTTTTATTGGTTCAAATTCTCAACTTGTAGCTCCAGTAACAATTGGAGCTGGATCAACAATTGGAGCTGGATCAACAATCACAAAAAATACACCAGTCAACGAACTTTCGTTATCTAGAGCAAAACAAACCAGTATTCCTGGCTGGGAAAAGCCAAAGAAGAATTAAATTATGTGTGGAATAGTTGCAGGCATATCTAATAAGAACGTTTTACCTGTTTTAATCGAAGGATTAGGGCGTCTAGAATATCGAGGATATGACTCTGCAGGGATTGCTATTTTGAATGATAAAATACAGCGTATTCGATCTATTGGCCGAGTTGCCTCATTAAAAAATAAAGCTAAAAAAACAAAATTACACGGATGCCTAGGTATAGGACATACTCGTTGGGCAACGCATGGTGGGGTCACTGAAGATAATGCTCACCCACATGTATCTAACAATCAAATTGCTGTTGTTCATAATGGTATTATTGAAAATCATGAAGATCAATGTAGCCGATTAAAGAAAATAGGATATAAATTCGAATCTGAAACAGACACAGAAGTAATTGCACACCTAATTCATTATTATTATAATAAAAATAAAAAAGACTTATTAAGGGCAACACATTTAGCTACTAAAGATTTAGTAGGAGCATATGCAATAGCAGTAATTTCGGTTGAAAATAAAGATGAGTTAATTTGTGCAAGACTTGGGTGTCCATTAATCATTGGCCAAGGTAAATCAGAATACTTTATTGCGTCAGATATTACTGCTTTATTAGAAGTGACAAGAAAAATTATATATCTTGAAGATGAAGACTTGGCTAGGTTAACAACCGATTCATTAGAGATTTTTGGAAATAATTTAAAGAAAAAAATAAGAAAAGTTCACCATAGTAAAGTCAAACTATCATCTATGGATTTAGGCCCCCATGATCATTTCATGCAAAAAGAGATTTATGAGCAACCAAGAGCATTGGGAGACACTATTGAAGCTGTAATAGATAATAATACATTTGATAATTCATTGTTTGGAAATAAAGCAAAGGATGTATTTAAGAATATAGATAGTATTTTGATTCTTGCTGCAGGTACAAGTTATTATGCAGGCCTCACCGCCAAATATTGGTTTGAAAGTATTGCTCAAATTCCAACAACCATAGAAATTTCAAGTGAATATAGATATAGGGACTCTGTCCCCAACAGAAATCAGTTGGTTATAACCATTTCTCAATCAGGTGAGACGCTTGATACTATTGAAGCATTAAAGCACGCAAAAAAAATTGGGCATAAGAAAACATTAGCGATTTGTAATGTGCAAGAAAGTGCGATTGTAAGGGCATCAAGTTTGGTTTTTTATACACGGGCGGGCATAGAAATAGGAGTAGCCTCTACAAAAGCATTTACAACTCAATTAATTTCTTTATTTATTCTAACGGTCACATTAGCAAAAAATAAGAAACTTATAGGCCTTAAAAAAGAAAAAAATTATTTAGAGGATTTGAGGTCTTTGGTTGGTGGAATTCAATCTGCATTAAATTTAGAGCCACAAATTAAGCAATGGGCTAAACATTTTTCTAACAAGGAACATGCATTATTCTTAGGACGTGGTATTCATTACCCAATAGCATTAGAAGGCGCATTAAAATTAAAAGAGGTTTCATATGTCCATGCAGAAGCTTACCCTGCTGGAGAACTAAAACATGGGCCGTTAGCTTTAGTTGATAAAAATATGCCAGTTGTTGTAATAGCCCCTAATGACTCATTACTTGAAAAAGTAAAATCAAATATGCAAGAAGTAAAAGCACGTGGAGGGATATTATTTGTTTTTGCAGATGCAGATAGCCATTTTCTTGAGGAGAAAGGTATTAAAGTAATAAGAGCACCGAGACATACAGGGGTGCTATCTCCAATAATTCATTCAATTCCTATTCAGTTACTGGCATATCATGTTGCTCTAAGAAAGGGTACTGATGTAGATAAACCAAGAAATTTAGCAAAATCTGTAACCGTAGAATGAAATTATTTTTAATTGTTATTGCAGTTACTATTGTAAATTTATATAAATCTCCAATCCTTGATTAAGATACTTAAGAAACTTTCCGATATAGACTAAGTCAAAAAACTATGAAAAATATCTTATTCTTAATTCTAATATCAATTCCAATCATTACATTTAGTAATGAATCAAATTATATTTTTGGTTGGACTCATTTAGAAGATTCTAATTTAAAGACTCCAAGAGGTGGAACAACAACTGGCCCAGAAGTAAATATAGATACTCAGGCTAGTGATTATTGGAACCAACTTCAAAATCCAAATTTAACTAAGTTTGAAAAAGATAAATTGGCAATCTTAGCAATGCAAGGAAAATACAGAGTATATTTTGATTTTATGGAAACAATGGGATTTGTAGAAGATTATCAACCTAAACAACCTTATCAATCATGGGCGACTGAGTTTGTTGAAGTAGTAGAAGAAAAAAAAGACTTTATTAGCTTGCAACACATAATTGTTATGTATTTTAAACAAGTTGACGGATCTGTTTCAGACTCAGTTGTAATGAAACATTGGAGACAAGATTGGAAATATGAGGATAGCGTAATTAATACTTTTGTTGGTAATGAAACATGGGTGAAAACTTTAATTCCATGGAGTTTAAAGAGAGGCACATGGTCTCAATCAGCTTATCAAGTTGATGATACCCCAAGATATCAAAGTTATGGGAATTGGAATCATTCCGAAAATTTTTCTTCATGGACAAGCAAAGAAACATGGCGGCCATTACCAAGAAGAGAATTTTCAATAAGGGACGATTACGATGTTCTAGTGGGTGTGAATATCCAAACAATTACTCCAACGGGCTGGGTTCATGAACAAAATAATAAGAAGGTAGTGCTCAACCAAAATAATAAAGTACTTGCTAAAGAAATAGGAATTGCAAGATATGAAAGAATCAAAGATTTTGATTGGAGTGCAGGGAAAAATTATTGGAAGACCACCCATATTTTTTGGAAAGAGGTAAGAAGCGCTTGGAATAAAAAAATAAATAATTCAAAAAACTTTAAAATTATAAAAGAAGTAGATGGAACAATCTTATTTAGTAAACTTTTCATGATGGCAGACAAATATGCGCAAGGAGAAGTTGAAGTAATAAAGAATATTCAAGAAGTTATAGAGAAACATTCAAAGAATTAAAATAAATGTGTACTAGATAAAATACATTTTATTTAAAGGGAACCTAAAATTATAAACTATAAATACTATATATGGTAAAAATTAATTTTTTTTTAACTATATATAGTATTTTTAAACAAAAAAACCCGTTATACTTTATTCAAGTTTAAAGAGATGAAAGTTTAAACTTATTTTTTTACAACAGGAGAAATAAGAATGGATATATTAGGAACTATTAGAAAGTGGTCTGCTGGACTTGCAGAAACTGCAATAAGTCTTGCAGCATTAGCAATTGCACTTCAAATCTTAATGGGATCAGCGAATGTACCATTTCTTGGATCAACCGACGTAATCGGTAATGTATCAAGTATTCTAGATACGCTTGGTAGCCAAGGTCTTATCGGCTTAGTAGCATTATGGGTACTATATTCTATTTGGAAATCACGCAAATAGTCTTGAAATAGATTGAAAGTATTAAAAGGGCTCTGTTAGAGCCCTTTTTTATTGCAAGACATATTTTTGAATAAGAAGTGAAACTAATATAATTCCAGCACAAGAAGAACCAAGAGCTAAGTAATAATTAAATCCATGTTTTAGAAGCCAAACAAGTAAAAATAAAAAAGGGATACCAGCTAATAAAATTATTACTGTTTCTTGAGTTAATAAAGCAATCTTATTAATATCTTTTGATTCTTCCCATATGAATGTAAAAGAAGTAAAAAGAACAATAGGTATCCCAAGTAAAATAGCTGCTAAAGATGTATTTTTTTTACTTAATTCTGAAGCCGCTACAATAACAACAACTGCTATAATAATTTTTATAAGATAAGACATATCATTAGGATAAGTTATAACGTAAAAGATTCAAAATGATAACAAATAATTCACATTAAGTAGTGTCTTATTTAGTTGGATATTGTTAATATCTAACTTTATATAAGTGATAAAAAAATGCGCCCACCAATTCTAACAAAATACCCTGTTGAGACCCTTGTTTCTAACTTAAAAGAATCGGAAGAAACAATGGTTTGGGTTACTCGCTTCATCCCACAAATTCTAAATAAACAAAAAATACATGCAAATGCTATTTCTATAGTAAAAAGAATAAGCTTGTTTAAAAAAGAGCCTATAACGGATGAAGAAATAAAGAAATTAGAGAATCATTTAACAGAAATTGGTAGGGAGGATTTATCTTGTGTTAGACAAACAGATGGCAGAAAAGAAAATGTATTGTTATTTTGTAAACATGATGATGCTCCTGAAACAATTGATGGAATAGAGCGACATATTTATCGAGTTATTCCCAATGCAAAATTGAAATTTGGGGTGTCAGATATTAATCGTGATCGTTGTTGCATCGTTAAGGATAGAACTTGGAAGACAGAAAAAGATCGCCCAACAGGCGTTTATTCAATAGCTGATCTTGCATCACTAGATTGAAATTAAGCAGCAGGGGCCAAAGTTGATTTTCTGTGCATCCTTTTCTTGGCATTTGTTCTATTTTTAAAAGTTTTTTTAGTTTTATCAAAGCCACGTTTTGATTTGTTAAAAGGGCCACCTCCCCCCCCCTCTTTTTTTCTTTTCAGCGTGTTCCGAAGCCCCTTTTGTTGGCTCCATACCAGGAATAACTTTTGCTTCAATTTTCATTCCAGTAAAACGTTCTATTTTTCTTAAATGCTCTCTATCAGTTGGAGATACAAAACTTAAAGCAAGCCCTTTTTTATTTGCACGACCTGTTCTACCAATTCTGTGAATATAATCTTCTGCAAACCTTGGCATGTCATAGTTAAATACGTGTGTAATGTCTTTTACATCAATTCCTCTAGAGGCAAGATCAGTTGCAACAAGTACTTTAATTTCATTTCTTTTAAAGCGATTTATTGTTTTAGTTCTTGATCCTTGTGACATATCTCCATGAAGCGCCGCAGTTTTAAAATCAGAATGATATAAATCATCAGTAAGCTTATCTGCTTGTCTTTTAGTTGCGGTAAAAATTATTGCTTGGTTTAAATTAGTATCAGCAAGAAAGTGCTTAAGTAGATTTTGTTTATGAAGCTGATTATCTACATAATATAAAGATTGTTGAATATTGCTGTGCCCCTTAGTATCTGGTTTAATAGATATTGTTAAGGGATTGGTTAAAAATTCACTAGCAATTTTTGATACAGAATTATCTAATGTTGCAGAAAACATTAACATTTGTTGTTGTTTAGTAGTTGCATTAAAAATCTTACGGATATCAGGTACAAACCCCATATCTAGCATTTTATCTGCTTCATCAAGAACCATTATTTTAGTATCTTTAAATTTAATTTTCCCTTGTTTAAATAAGTCTAGAAGTCTTCCAGGAGTTGCAATTAAAATATCTAATGGTTTTGAAAGAAGCTTATTTTGTAATTTATATGACATTCCTCCAACCACAGTTGCAGTATTAATATTGGTATAACGTGCATATTTTTTAACACTGTCAGTAATTTGATTTGCAAGCTCTCTAGTTGGGCTAACAATTAATACCCGAGGCCCTCTAACTTTATTTTTATCTTGGAGAAGTAATTCTAGAATTGGAAGAACGAACGCAGCTGTTTTACCAGTCCCAGTTTGAGCAGATGCTAATATATGTTTATTTAGAAGTATTTCAGGGATTGATTTTTTTTGTATCTCTGTTGGATCTTTATAGCCAGATTCAGTAATAGCTTTATTTATTGCAGCCGTAAAATTAAACGTTTCAAAAGACAAATGAATTCCTTATATTTATATTGATGTAATCATAAGACTGGCAATATAAATAATATAGGCAATCTTTCGAGTGCGAAGTATATATGTATTTGAAAATAAAGCAATTCTAGGAAAAAGTGTTAGTTAATTATGGTTGCTAATAAGGTTATTTTTTTCAGGTAAGGTCAATTTTTTTATCGCACACTCCTTCTGACTGGCTTCGCTACGATTCTGACATTTATCTTGATAGACTAAAGTAAACGGACCTCTACCTTTAGTATACTTAGCTCCTTTATTAGTTTCATGTTGTTTAATTCGTCTTTTAATATTATTAGTTATGCCAGTATAGTAAGTATTATCAGAACATTTTAGAATATAAACACACCAAGAGCTTTGTTTAGATTTTGCCAGCTCTGCAAGAGTAATTAATCCACTGACATTGTAGTTAGCCATTATGCTACCAGGTTAATACTGCTCTAAATCTAATTTTATTCTCTCTTAGTTTAGCAATTGCATCATTTATCTGATCAAACTTAAAGTGTTCAACCATAGGGGAGATTTTATGTTCTGAACAAAAATCTAGCATTTTCTTTATATTCAATGGGCTTCCAACAGGAGAGCCAGAAATTGATTTGCGTCCACCCATAAGAGAGAAAACAGATGTTTCAATAGGCGCCAGAACTGCACCAACAAAATGTAGCCTTCCTCTTGGTTTAATAACGCTTAGGAATAAATTCCAGTCTAATTTAACATTTACAGTTGAGATGATTAAATCAAATTTGGGGCCAAGTGCTTTTATTTGCGATTTGTCTGTTGAAGAAATTATTTCATCTGCTCCAAGTGATTTAAGTAAAGCATTTTTATCATCTGAATTGGTAAACGCAGTAACATGACACCCCAAAGCTTTATAAAATTTTAGGGCTAAATGACCTAGTCCACCAATACCAATAATTCCAACTTTATGATTTTTATTAATATTAAATTCAACGATGGGAGTAAAAACCGTGATACCACCGCATAGTAACGGACCTGCATCATCATGATTTAACCCACTAGGAATAGGAATTACACTTACCTCGTCTGCAGTAACTTGTTCAGCAAAACCACCATGCTGGCTAAAGACTGTTTTTTTTGTTGTACTACAGAAATTATGATCTCCAGCATCACATTGCTCACAATCATTACAGTAACCAGAATGCCAGCCTAAACCAACTCGATCACCAATTTTGTGTAAAGAAACATCTGAACCTGCACCAATTATCTCACCAATAACTTCATGTCCTGCAACCATAGGATATTTAGATATACCCCAACTGCCATCAATTGCACAAATATCGCTATGGCAAATACCACATGATTCTACTTTAATATTTACTTCATTTAAATTAAGTGGCGCAGCTTCATATTCAAATAATTCAAGTGAGCTCCCTTTACTCATTGCTGCATACGCTTTAATCATAAAATTTCCGTTGTAATTTTCTTAGTTATTACTTTACCATCTATATACTCATCTATTGACCTGACAGACCCATTTTTATGCCAAATAGTTTCTATTCCTTGTTTTATGCCATTAATGAATTTAACATTAGATTTAAGCTGCCCATCTTTATACCATTGTCTCCATAAACCATTTTCTTTGCCATTTTTATAAACTACTTCTAATTTTATTTGTCCATTTTTATGCCATTGTGTCCAAGACCCTTCTTCAACACCTTTAACAAAGTGGCTCTCCATTTTTTTCTTTCCGGATTCATACCAAAATGTTTCTTTGCCATGCTTTAATTTATTTTTATAAGATATTTCATATTTTGGACTACCATTCTCAAACATTTGTCTCTGAATTCCATTATTAATATTTTCAGCATTAGCTAAAAAGCTATAAAGCAAAATTAAAAAAAATAAAAGACGGTAAGACATTTTAATATCCTATTGAAAATATATATTAAAGGACTGAATCCTTGATTAAAAGTTCTGGATATCAATTAAATTATTTTTGAATTAATATTGGATATTCTGGAAAATAGGTTTCAATAATTTCCAAATTAAATTCTCGTAAAATTGACTCATTTGATTCTCTTTCTAATAAAAATTCAAAAGATTTTTTAATTAATTCGATTTCTGAAATTTTGGAACCAGATAGTTTTTTATAAACCTTTGATGAAAGTTTAACTCTGTGTGTGGTAATTGAGTCTTTTGTTAAAGTAACTTCAAAAATTTCTTTATCTATTTTGGATATCTCAATCAATTTTTCTGTTCACATTTACCTTTAAAGTTATCTACATAAACCCCAAAGCCTTTATTGCCAGATAAAAAATCGGATATTTCATTAGTTTCCTGATTTAAAGTTAACTTACGGATATTTAAGAAATTTGATTCACAAGTAATTATAGAATTATCCCAATTACATTTAATATTGTTGAGATCCTGCAAGGCTCCATCTATAAATGAATAAACCTTAGATTTAACCTCTTCCTTTATTCCAGAAGAACCAATAAGTTCAAATTGACTTAGTCCAGTGCAATTATATGCAACTGATTTTTCCATACTAATAGAGGTAAGACTATAAAAGAAAATAATAGAAAAAGTGAGTATATTATTAATGAAGTTGTTCATAATTTATTGTGTTAACTCCTCCATACATCTTGTAAAGCTAGGTTTGCCAATATCGAATCCTAATCGCACACATTTTTTTTTCGCAACTGCACCACTAAGCCTTTTAGATGATTTTCCATCAATATTTAACTCTTCTTGAAGTCTACCAGCATAATTACATTTAAATTCAAAGATATTTTGCATTATAAAATCAGCTCCAGATTCAATAACGCTCTCTTGATTTAGCCCCCCATAAGTTTTACATGATCGAATCATAAAATCAGTAGAACTTCCCCCTGCATAATATGTATCAACAGCTCTTCCAGTATAGTCATTATGAGGGGCTGGGTATTGAGTTTCATTTACCAGAGAAGTTGAACATCCAGAAATAATTGATAATATCAAAAGATTAATTAATTTAAATGATGTATTCACCTAAGAGATAATATACCTATAAATTATAATTGAATTAAAATAAATCAACGTTTTATGCCTGAAATCAAAACCCATCCATCTTTATAATTTGTGGGTTGAAAATCAAACCATTGGCTATATATTTTTTTTAATTCTTTTTCTTGTGATTGAAGTATCCCTGATAGAGCTATTTTACCATTTGGATTACAATGCGCGGCTAATGCTGGAGCAAGAACACTAAGAGCACTTGACAGAATGTTGGCGACTACAAGATCTGTTCTATAATCTACTTTTATTTCAGTATTATTCCAAAAAATTTCAACGTTATTTATTTCTGCATTGTCTCGACTTGATTTTATAGCTTGATCATCTATATCAACCCCAAACACTTTTTTTGCACCAATTTTTTTTGCTGCAATACCTAAAATACCAGAACCACATCCATAATCTAAAACAGTAACATCCCTATTAACATTGTCTAATAGCCATAAAAGACATAAGTGGGTGGTGGGATGTGTGCCAGTTCCAAAAGCTAGCCCAGGGTCAAGAATTAAGTTAAGTGCTTTTTTATCTTGAATTTCATGCCATGTAGGAATGATCCATAATTTATCGTGAATTTTAATTGGGGAAAATTGCGATTGGGTTAATTTAACCCAATCTTGATCTTGAATATTGGAGGCTTCAATAAATTTTTTGGGAGTATCAAATTTAGCCATCAAAGCTGCTTTAATTATTTCAATATCGATTGAATTTTCAAATAGAGCTTGTACAGTATTATTCTCCCAAAATTGTTGAGACTGATTATTAGGCTCACCAAAAATTAATTCTTCATTATTTTGATTTAGATTTGAATCTTGGATTGAGGTAGATATTGCCCCAAGCTCTAATAAAAAGTCACTTATTGAATCTACTTCTTTTTTATTTGTTTGAACAAGTAAGTTTGTCCAAGACATTGCTTATGACTTAATCCCAAGTTTATTTTCTAGATAATGGATACTAACACCACCATTTTTGTAAGCTAAATCATTCATTAAGTCTATATGGAGAGGGATGTTTGTTTTAATGCCTTCAATGACTATTTCTGATAGCGCAATTTTCATTCTAGCAATTGCTTGATCTCTATTGCTGCCGTAAGCAATAATTTTACCAATCATTGAATCGTAATGCGAAGGGACTTTGTAGCCGCTATAAGCATGAGTATCAACTCTAATTCCTGGGCCACCTGGAAAATGAAAGCGACTGATAGTTCCTGGTGAGGGAGTAAAATTATAAGGATCTTCAGCGTTAATTCTACATTCAATTGAATGGCCATTTATATTAAGATCTTTTTGCCTGAAAGATAATTTTTCACCAAAAGCAGCTTTAATTTGTTCTTGCACAAGATCAACACCTGTAATTGACTCTGTTACAGGGTGTTCAACCTGTAGTCTAGTGTTCATCTCGATGAAATAGAATTCATTATTTTCATAAAGAAATTCAAAAGTGCCCGCTCCTACATATCCAATTTTCTTACAAGCATCTGCGCAACGTGAAGCAAGTTTATTTTTTTGTCTTTCGGGAACTCCAGGTGCAGGTGCTTCTTCTATAATTTTTTGGTGTCTTCTTTGAAGGGAGCAGTCACGGTCCCATAGATGGACTACATTCTTATGTTTGTCAGCTAAAATTTGAAATTCAATATGGCGGGGATTTTCTAAAAATTTTTCCATATATACCACTGGATTTCCGAATGTAGCTTGAGCCTCATTTTTAGTCATGGCAACGGAGTTTAATAATGCAGCTTCCGTGTGAACAACTCTCATCCCCCTTCCACCTCCTCCACCAGATGCTTTAATAATTATTGGATAACCAATTTTTTGTGCAGCTGCTAATATTTCTGATGACTCACTTGTTAAAGCGCCATCTGAACCAGGAACACAAGGAACGCCAGCTTTCTTCATTGCTTCTTTTGCGCTAACCTTATCTCCCATTAATCTTATTGTTTCAGAGTTAGGACCAATAAAAGTAAAGCCACTTTTCTCAACACGCTCTGCAAAATCTGCATTTTCAGAAAGGAAACCATAGCCTGGATGGATGGCTTGAGAATCAGTAACTTCTGCAGCACTTATAATTGCTTGTATATTTAAATAGCTTAGATTAGAAGGCGCCGGACCGATACAAACTGACTCATCTGATAAGGCAACATATTTTGCTTCTGCATCAGCTTGGGAATGGACCGTGACTGTTTTAATGCCCATTTCTTGGCAAGCACGTAAGATTCTCAAAGCAATCTCACCACGATTAGCGATTAATATTTTGTCAAACATAAATTATTTTTTATCCAATGATGAATAGAGGTTCGCCAAACTCAACAGGCTGACCATTTTCAACAATAATTTTTTTGATTATTCCATCATGTTCTGATTCAATCTCATTTAGCAATTTCATAGCTTCGATAATACATAACACGTCACCTTTTTTGATAGTTGATCCAATCTCAACAAATGGTGAGGAATCTGGTGAAGCTGCTCGATAAAAACTTCCTACCATCGGGGAACTAATAATGTCACCATCAATTGCCGGAGGTGTTTCTATTTCTTCTGCTTTAATCGATTGTGGTTGGCTCTGAACTAATTGTGGTTGGCTCTGAACTAATTGTGGTTGAAGTGATAGCCCACTATTTCGACTGATTTTAACTTTTTCTTCGCCCTCTGTTAGCTCAAGTTCTGATATTCCTGATGCTTCAACTAAATCAATCAATTTCTTTAATTTTCTTAAGTCCATAATTGCCTCTTATTTGTTTAATTTTGCTGCATAATTTAAGGCAGCACAATAACCTTCAGTACCTAATCCACTAATAACACCTACTGCGATATCAGAGAAAAAAGATTGTTTTCTAAAATCTTCTCGAGCAAATACATTAGAAATATGTACTTCAATAAATGGAATTCCCATAGCTGCAAGCGCGTCTCTAATAGCAACTGAACTATGGGTATAGGCTGCTGGATTGATTATAATAAAATCACTTTTAAGAGATTGAATTTTATCTACAATTTCGGATTCCCCATTACTTTGATACACTTCTAGAGCGAGATTTAAAATAGATGCCTCTTTTGTGAGAGTACTATTTATATCATCTAATGTGAGAGTGCCGTAATGATCTGGCTCACGTTGGCCCAGTAAGTTAAGGTTTGGACCATGAATAACAGTAATATTTTTTATTTCCATAATTAAATTAAATATATAAGTTTGAAAATTGAAAAGAGATTTTGACGAAAATAACGACTTTTGTCTACACTTTAATGCATTTTAATGCATTTTTTATTAAATTACTTCTTTTAAGTAGGTATTTAAGCTTTCCATGTTTAATTTACCAAAAAAGACTTCTTGTATTTTTCCATTTGGTTTGATTAAGACAGTAAACGGTAAAACACCTCTATCATTCCCTAAAGATTTAGAGATTTCTGAACCTTGCATATCATTTGAGATTAAAGATTCATACTTAATAGGAGTTTTAATAAGAAATTTATTTACAGCCTCAATTTCATCAATAGCAATAGCAATTAAATGAATATCCATATTATCTTCAAAAAGCTCATTAAGCTCTGGTATTTCTTCCCTACAAGGAGCACACCATGTCGCCCAGAAGTTCACCAATAACCACCTATTTTTATATTGAGACAGTGAAACACTCTTATTGTTTATATCTTTGCTTATCGAATTAAAGAAAATTTCAGTTTGAGGATTACTTAAGGAAGGGGAAATATTTTTACTAAAATATAGTCCAGCAAAACCACTAATCAAGCCAATAACGATAATTAAAACAATGAATTTGAAATTTGTCATTTTTGTACCCTTAGAAGTATTGAGGAAAATTCAGTGGCATCTTTAAACCCAATTGTTCGAAGTTCTTTTATTTCAATTCCTTTAGAATCGAAAAAAATAATTCCTGGTGGTCCAAAGAGGTCAAATTCCTTTAGAAGAAGTTGGTGTTCTTTATTGTTTTTGGTTACATCAACCTGTAGCAATTCAAATTTATCTAATAAATTGATAACACTCGGGCTATTAAAGGTAAATTTTTCATATTCTAAACAAGCAACACACCAGTCAGCATAAAAATCTAACATTATGGGTTTTATGTTTGTGTCTGTCAGGTAATTGTTTAGTTCAACAATATTATTAATGGGTGTAAATCTTTGGTTAGGTCCATGGTTAGGGGCCCACCACATAGATTTTGTTTGAAAAATAATGAAGCTAATGATAGTTAAGCTAATGATAGTTAGAATTAGGTTGGTCTTCCTTACAGTTTTTCTATTAAACCAAATAAAGTAAATACTAGAAATAATAAGAATTAAGAAAAGGCTATAAAAAAATACTAATTCAGAAAGTAATGGTCTAGTAATATAGATAGCCATAGCTAGCAATATAAAGCCCAAAAATCTTTTAATATTGAGCATCCATGGCCCAGGCTTAGGAATAATTTTAATGGAAAAAATTCCAATAGCTAGAAGTGGAAGACTCATCCCAAGACTCATAAAGAAAAGCGATCCTCCGCCCAGTATTAAATCGTTTGATTTACCAATATAAAGAATTGCAGCTGCTAGAGGTGGTGCAACACAGGGACTTAAGATCAAAGAAGAAATTAATCCCAGAACGAAAACATTGAATGAATTTTCAAGTTTAAAGTTTTTTAAAGAATTAGTAATTTTATTCTGGATATTCGAAGGCATAGTTAATTGGAATAAGCCAAACATAGCTATAGCAAAAATAAAATAAAGAAAACCAGCAAATAAAATAAAGTTTGTATTTTGTAAGCTGGAGGATAAGAGTGTCCCAGTCATACCAGCAATAATTCCAAGTAAAGTATAGGTAAAAGTTATTCCTGCAACATAGCTCAGTGTTAGTCGAATAGAATTCTTTGGATTAGATGAAATAATAATCCCTGATAATATTGGAACCATTGGTAATACACATGGGGTAAGAGATAATAAAAGCCCTGAAAGAAAAAATCCTAACAAAGTTAGAATAAAGCTTTGATCAGAAAGTTTTGAAATAATAATATCAGTTTCTGAATATTGTGACTCAAGAGAACGATTTTTTATATTACTTGAGTTAATAATTTTAGAAACGGGGGGGTAGCAAAGTCCTTTTTCACTACATCCTTGATATTTTAAAATAACTTTATAGTTGTTAGGAAGTTGGCTCTTAGAAATAATTTTTATAGCTGTAGTTTTATAAAAAACTTCTTGTTTGCCAAAAAATTCATCTTCTTTAATTATCCCATTAGCTTTAATAAACTCAAAATCTAAAATTGGATCAATGCTTATATTTATTTTAGATTTATATAAATAATAACCAGGTGCAATATTAAATTTTATATCTAACTGCTTTAAGTCTTCAAAACTATAAACTTCAAATTTAAAGGCTTTATCAACAGGTAAAAAATCATTTTTTTTGTTGTATAAAAAGGAGTTATCATTATCAGCAGAAGCAAATGAAAAAATAAATAATGATAAAAAAGCTATTAAAAATAAATTTAGGTATCGTTTCATCTTTTAAGGTCTTTAATAAGGCTATAATTATAGTATTATTAAGAAGTCCTGTATTTAATTAAATTAGTGAATATCATAACCCAATACCTATGCGCTCGATTCTTCTTTTCGGATTAATTCTTTTACCATTTGCTGAAATTTGGGGCTACTTCAAATTTGGCAGCCTTTATGGCTGGTGGTTTTTAATTTACCTTATAGTAATGGCAATTTTAGGTTGGCGACTTATCCAAGAAGAAAAAACTTTAGTTTTATCAAGGTTTATGAGCATCATGGCGCATGGTGGAAATCCCATGGCGCTTATACTTGGGGCAGCAAAAAATCTAATGGCAGGAGGTCTGTTTTTATTCCCTGGAATTTTTACTGATGTCATTGCTTTTATTCTTTTACTCATTCCGATAGCAGGAAATGAGGAAAATTTAAATAAAACTAAAGCACATACATTTAATCAAAAGAAAGACACTGCTAATAAAGGCGATGTAATTGAGGGAGAGTATCGTCGTGAAGATGATCCAAAATAAAATATGACTTATACCGTCACTTTAAAATCTTCAGGTAAAACATTTCAAGCCAAGCCAAGCCAAACTATTTTAGAAGCAGCAGCGGATGCTGGGATTACCATTCCTTATGGCTGTAGAAGTGGTATGTGTGGCTCATGCAAGGGGAAATTAGTTTCGGGAGATGTGATGTTGGAAGATTATCAAGAATCAGCTCTAACAGAACAAGAAAAATCAGATGGATTAATATTGTGTTGCAAAGCCTTAGCTACTGAAAGTATTACTATCGATATTAGAGAGAGTGAAGAAGAGGTAATTAAGTCAAAAGTTACTCCGGTCAGGGTTGAGTCATTAGAAAAACTAAATCAAGACGTTATAAAAATGAAGTTGAAACTTCCAGGAGATGAGAGTTTAAAATTCAAAGCTGGACAATATATTGAGTTTATTATGCCTGATAATTCTAGGAGAGCTTTTTCATTAGCTAACCCTCCCCATGAAGATTTGCTAGAACTTCACTTAAGATTGATTGAAGGAGGTAAATTTACGCAATTCGTTTTTAATGAAATGAAGGAAAAATCTATTCACCGTATTGATGCCCCTATCGGCCAATTCTATTTACGAGAAAGTGAAAAGCCAATAATATTTGTTGCTGGAGGGACAGGTTTTGCCCCAGTAAAATCTGTGATTGAAGATATGATTTTTAACAATATTAATCGACCAATTTTTTTATATCGAGGTGTCGGTAAATTCGAAGATTTATATATGCATGATCTTTCCTTAGAGTGGTCAAATACAATAGATGAATTTACTTATATTCCAGTTTCTCAAAATCAGTCAAGTAATTCTGACCAATTGAGAATTGGCCTAGTTCATGAAGCCGTATTAGAAGATTTTAAATGTCTTAATAATGTCCAAGTTTATTGTTGTGGTGCACCAGGTTTAGTACAAATTGCTTTTGAATCTTTTGTAGTAAAAGGCTTACCTGAGGATGAGTTTTTTGCCGATGCATTTACTTTCGCCCCGCCAAAAAAATTAATGCATACTGATCAAATGAAGTAGTGAATTTTTACTAAGATCATTGGTTACAACAATTTTTTTCGATATCACACTAAGCGCATCTTTAATTCTTGGATGATTTACAATAATTTTTACTGATTGGAGCCAATCCCAACTATGCGTAGTATTTAGAGTTAAGAAATGTTTTGCGCTTTCATAACTTGATATTATTAAAAAAATAGAATTATAATTCTCAGCTTCGTTTTGTAGTTTATTTAAATTAATTGGTAAATAATTTCGAATATAGCATTCCCCATAATGTACCTCAGCCCCTTTTTTTTCAAGCATATTCTTTAAGACTTCGCGACCGCCCTCTCCTCGAATAATCAAAACTTTTTGATTTTGAAGATTGTTAAATATTTTATTTTTTATAAGATGTTTTGAGTCATAAGTTTTTTCTGGGCAATAAACATTAATATTAAATTCGTTTTCAAGCGCTTTTTGAGTAGTAGGACCAATACTAGAAAAGATAATATGATTTGGTAATTTTATTTCAAGACTTTTAAAGCGCTCAGCAAAAAAATGAACAGCGTTTGTGCTAATAAATATAATGTGTTGGTAGTTTTTTAAATTATTTAGAAGTGAATCAAATTTAGTATAATTTTTCGAGGGTTTAATTTCAGTTAAAGGATAGTTTAGTAATGAAATATTTGTGCCTTCTAACTCTTTTATCAAAAGAATATTTTTCTCATAGGGCCTAGTAGATATTAGTACAACATTTTTTTTTACGCTAATCGAATTCATAAACTTGATAAAATATCCCTTGCTCCCTTATCAATGAGAATTTGACTTAGAGTTTCCCCAAGTTTATAAAAATCTGATTTATCCCCTTTTGTTTCAGCATAAATAATCTGGGCACCATCTGGTGAAGCTACAAACCCTTTAATAATAAAATCATTATTAGAAATTGATGCATAAGCACCTAATGGAGCTGTACAACTTCCAGCTAATGATCGACTGACAACTCTTTCTGCTAAAACACAACGTGATGTATCGTCGTCGTTAAGTTCTAAAAGCATTTTATTAAGCTCTTCATTTCCTGCAAGAACCTCAATGCCTAAGGCCCCTTGTCCCACAGCTGGGATACTAATTTCCGTCTCTAGATATTTTTTAATTCGGTTTTCGAGCCCTAAGCGAATAAGTCCTGCTGCAGCTAAAATAATAGCGCCATATTTATCCTCATCTAACTTTTTTAAACGAGTTTGTAAATTTCCCCTCAAGGGTTCAATACTTAGATAAGGGTATGTAGCTTTAATTTGACTTTGCCTTCTTAGACTTGAGGTCCCAATAATTGTGCCCTTAGGCATATCGTCAAAAGAATCAAAGTCATTTGAAATAAAGGCATCCCTTGGATCTCCACGTTTTGTGATTGCAATAAGTTTAAAATCATCAGGAATATCCATAGGTAAGTCTTTCATAGAATGAACAGCTAAATCTGCTTTTTTAGCCAATAAGGCTTGTTCAAGTTCTTTAATAAAAAGACCTTTACCGCCTATGGTTGCTAAAGATTGATTCAATAAAATATCACCCTGTGTCTTAAACCCTTTAATATTAATTTTAATATCAGGATAGAGCTGCTTAATTTTCGATTTAATGTACTCTGCCTGCCACATAGCAAGAGGACTTTCTCTAGATGCAATTGTAATATTTTTTATTGTCATTATGTCTTAGATTTTAGCACAGAGGCTATTTGGAGATTAGTCATGTGATTAGTTATTTTAATATATAATTCATTGAATTGATGAATAAAATAAATGAATAAATTGAAATGAAAAAAACTACGAAAAAATGGTCTGAAAGGTTCTCTGAGCCTACTAGCGAAATAGTGAAAAGATATACAGCATCTGTTAATTTTGATCAAAGATTAGCGATGTTTGATATCGAAGGATCTCTGGCGCATGCCGCCATGTTAAAAAAACAGAAAGTAATTTCTGCTAACGATCTTAAATTAATAACAAAAGGTTTAAATCAGATTAAGAAAGAAATTATTAGTCAGAAGTTTAAATGGTCGATTGACCTAGAAGATGTCCATTTAAATATAGAAAAAAGATTAACGCAAATAGTTGGTGAGCCAGGAGAGAAAATACATACAGGCAGATCTAGAAATGATCAGGTTGCGACAGATATGAGGCTATACCTGAGGGAAGTTGTAGATCAAACTATTGTTCAAATTAAGACTTTACAAAAAGCGACATTAAATTTGGCTGAAAAGCATATTATGACGATTATGCCCGGCATGACTCATTTGCAAATTGCACAGCCTGTAAGTTTTGCACATCATTTACATGCTTATTATGAGATGTTGGAAAGGGATAAATCAAGATTTCAAGATGCTAGAAAAAGAATTAATGTTTTGCCTTTGGGCGCTGCCGCATTAGCAGGAACTTCTTACCCCATTGACAGAAAATTTGTAGCTAAACTACTTAAATTTGATGAGGTAATGGAAAATTCAATTGATGCAGTATCCGATAGAGATTTTTTGATTGAATTTAATTCAAATGCATCCCTTTTGATGACACATTTATCAAGATGGTCAGAAGAGTTAATTATGTGGTCTAGCCCGTTTTTCGAATTTATTGAGATTTCAGATAGTTTTTGTACTGGGTCGAGCATT
Organism: uncultured Methylophilaceae bacterium; assembly: GCA_905618945.1. Taxonomy (GTDB): domain Bacteria; phylum Pseudomonadota; class Gammaproteobacteria; order Burkholderiales; family Methylophilaceae; genus BACL14. The sequence continues at coordinate 46,544 of CAJQTF010000011.1, read as the reverse complement.
ATGCCGCAGAAAAAAAATCCTGATGTACCAGAATTGGTTAGAGGAAAAACCGGAAGGGTGAATGGGCATTTGGTAAGCTTGCTTACATTGATGAAAGCACAACCACTTGCCTACAATAAAGATAACCAAGAAGATAAAGAACCAATTTTTGATGTAGCTGATACGATTTCAGATACTCTAAATATTTTTGCGGAAATGATTTCTAAGTTGACAATATTTCCTAAAAATATGCAAGCTGCTGCGCTAAAAGGGTATTCAACAGCAACAGACCTAGCCGATTATTTAGTGAAAAAAGGAATGACATTTAGAGCAGCTCATGGGGTTGTAGCCAAAGCAGTCAAGTTTGCAATTAATCAAAAATCTGATTTATCTGAACTTAAATTAAAAGATTTGCAAAAATTTAGTAAATTAATTGAGAAAGATGTTTTTAATTGCTTAACCTTGAAAGGCTCTATTGAATCAAGAAAGCATATTGGCGGCACAAGCTTTAATGCAGTCAAAGCAGGACTAAAAAAAGCTAGAGCTAAACTATCTAAATAAATTACTCAGATTGTATCCAGCTGCAGAAGTTAGTTGCAATATTTCATCTATAGACCTTTTCCCAGATTCTGATAATGCCCACAACATGGAAGACCTTGTACCTGTTCGACAATAAGCAAAAATTGGTTTTTCAGCAGCATCGTAATAATCACTAAATTGATCAATGTCATTTTGTGAAATTTGACTACCAATGACGGGTTGGTGAATAAAATTTAAACCACTTTCGATAGCTTTATCTTGAATACTTTTGACCGTGACTTGGTTTTTTTCTTCGTTATCAGGGCGATTGCAAAAAATAGTTTTAAAGCCTGCTTCTTTCAATTGTTCTATATCTTCTTTTGTAATTTGATCAGAAACAACATAGTCATCAATTATTTTATTTAACATCATGATTTTGGTCCCTCAAAAATATTTGTAAAAGCTCATTTAGAAAGTTTTGCCCTAAAATGGTTGGTTTAATCCTACCATTAATTTCTATGATGAGTTGTTTCTCTTTTGCGATTGATAATTCTTTATATATTTCATTGATAGATAAATTTGTTTTTTGCTCGAAAGAAGTAATATCAAATCCATTATTTAACCTTAATGAGTTCATCATAAATTCAAACACACGATCATTAGTCGTTAGAAGTTGCTCCTCGTTAATATAGTTATTTTTATTAACTTCAGAAATGTAATATTTTGGACTTTTATGGCAAGCATATCGACGTATTGAATCATTCGATGTTATTTTGCTATGAGCTCCAGCACCAATACCTAAATAGTCACCAAAATTCCAATAATTTAAATTGTGGGAACATTGACTTCCTTTTTTTGCATAAGCCGAAGTTTCATAGTGCTCAAAATCAGCATTTTTTAATTTACTACTAACTAAATCAAATAGAACTGCACTGTCATCTTGATTAGGAACTTTAGGGGGATGTTTATGAAAAAAAGTATTTGGTTCAATTGTTAGATGGTAATAAGAGATGTGAGAAGAGCCAATTGCTAGAGCCATTTCAATATCATCATTTAGTTCTGGCTGTGTTTGTCCCGGAAGTGCAAACATTAAATCAATATTAACTTTATCAAATAATTTAACAGCAAGATTCGCTGCTTCGATAGCTTCTTGTTGATTATGAATTCTTTCTAGTTTTTTTAAATGTTTTTCATTGAAGCTTTGTATCCCTAAAGACATTCGATTTATGCCAACATCCTTATAACCATAAAAATATTGCTTATCTACAGTTCCAGGATTGGCCTCGATTGTAATTTCACAATTTTCTTCAAGGCCAAATTTCTCGTTAATTTTTGTAATTATTTTTTTAAAAGATGCAGGACTAAATAAGCTCGGGGTCCCGCCTCCAAAAAATATTGAATGTATTGGCCTTTGTAAATTGATATTAGAATTTTCTAGTTGCTTGATTAAAGCATTTGTATAAATTAACTCATTATTTTTAATATCTTGCCCTTCAAATTCATGTGAATTAAAGTCGCAGTAGGGACATTTATGTATACACCATGGAATATGGACATAAACTGAAAGGGGGATAGAATATTTTTTAGACAATGAGGCAAGCCAAAATTAATTTATTTCTTTAGTGGGTTATGAAGATCATCAATCAGCTCATGAAGTATTTTTTTTAATTGCTTATCAGATACTTCCATTAATAAACCATCCTCAAAAGCATCTTGAGCAAGCTGCTTCAATTCATCAAAGTTTTCTTTCATAACTTTAATTTTTTCAGTGCAGGAGACAATTGAATTATCGTCTCTAACCCAAACTGGCCAATGATTATCTTTTTTCTTCATAAAGTATCTTAAGTTTTTGTTTTAATTTTTGCAAAGCTTGGCCACGATGACTTATTCTATTTTTTAATTCAGGCGAAAGTTCTGCGGCTGACTGATCAGTTTTGTAATCCATAAAGATTGGGTCATAACCAAAACCATTATGACCTCTCCTTACTTTTAGAATTTCTCCTTGCCAGATTCCTTCAGTAACAATTGGTTGTGGATCAGAAGGGCTTCTAACAAAGACAATTGCACAATAGTAATGAGCACGACGATCTTCCATATTATTTAAATCATCAAGTAATTTATCATTATTGCCTTCATCATTCCTATTTTCTCCAGCAAATCGAGCAGAAAAGACACCAGGTTGTCCATCAAGAGAATCAACACAAAGCCCAGAATCATCTGCTATTGCAGGAAAACTTGTTTCTTTGGATGCAAATCTTGCTTTAACTAAAGCATTCTCAATGAACGTATTAAAAGGCTCCGCACAAGATTCAATACCAAATTGAGATTGTGGAACAATCTCAATGGGCAGCTCGGAAAGCAGGGCTTTGATTTCAGCTAACTTTTTTTCGTTACTTGTTGCTATAACAATTTTTGTCATTTTTAATCTACAAAATAAGAGAATTTTGTATAACAGTTAATTGCTTAATGCCCTGTTCGGCCGTATCAATCAAATTATTCAATTCATCACGAGTAAATGCTTCACCTTCAGCAGTTCCTTGAATTTCAATAAATTTCCCACCACCTGTCATTACAATATTCATATCGGTATCACATGTTGAATCCTCAGCATAATCTAGATCAAGCAGAATATCTGAGCCTTTGACCCCAAGCGATATCGCGGCAATAGAATCAATAATAGGCGAATCTTTTATAATTCCTTTATTGATAATATCTTGAATGGCATCATACAATGCGACATAGGCACCAGTAATACTTGCTGTTCTAGTGCCTCCATCAGCTTGAATAACATCACAATCAATTTTAATTGTTATTTCTCCTAATTTTTTTAGGTCAATAATTGACCTTAAGCTTCTTCCTATTAATCTTTGAATCTCTTGCGTTCTTCCAGATTGCTTTCCTTTTGCGGACTCTCTTGCCATTCTTGTTGACGTTGACCTAGGGAGCATGCCGTATTCAGCTGTAACCCAACCCTGATTCTTACCTTTTAAAAAAGAAGGGACATTTTCCTCAACACTAGCCGTACATATGACGTGAGTGTCACCACACTTAATAAGAACAGACCCTTCTGCATGCTTAGTATAATTTCTTATAATTTCTATAGATCTTAGTTCATTATTCTTTCTTTGAGATGGGCGCATGCAATTCCTTTAGTTTAATTCATTAAAAGTTAATTATAATCTATTGGCATCTTTAAATATAAGTTGATTTATGCTTCATTGAATAAAAGGTTTATAACCATAATAGAGATTAGATTGTTAAAATAAGTAAAATATTTATTAAAGAGTAATTATGATTTCAAGTATGACAAGTTTTTTCTTTGGAGAGCACGAAACAGAATACGGTAATTTAGTGCTCGAGATTAAGACGTTAAATAGTCGCTATTTCGAGCTTCAATTGAAGTTAAGTGAAGACCTTAAAACTCTTGAACCAAAAATACGAAATCAAATTGTGAAAAGTATAAGTCGAGGCAAAGCTGATTATAAAATTTATCTTAAAGCCTTTGAGGATGACCAGGACCCAAAAAATATAGATTTTAGAGAGATTAAAGACTTGATTAAAATCTCTGAAAAAGTTTCTTCATTTATTAATTCACCTCAGCCAATTAATCCTCTCGAATTAATGAGATTTGCAGGAGTTAAAAAAAATAAATTAGAGGTAAAAAAATTAGAAAAAATTCTTTTAAGGTATACAGAACAAGCTCTTGATAAGCTAGTAATAGATCGAAAAAGAGAAGGAGCAAAGATAAGAAAAATTATCATAGCTAAATTAAATTTAATAGAAAAATTAGTGCTAAAGGTAAAAAAAATTATGCCATTAGCGATTAAATCTCATCAAAATAAAATTAAAGATAAATTTAAAGCCGCATTAATTGACGCGGACCAAGACCGTTTGAAACAAGAATTTCTAATTTTTGTTCAAAAAGGAGATGTAGAGGAAGAATTAGATAGATTGGGAGCCCATATTTCAGAATTAAGAAGATTATTAAATAAGTCCGAGCCTGTTGGTAAGAAGATAGATTTTTTGATGCAGGAATTCAATAGGGAAGCAAATACATTGGGGTCAAAATCAATTTCAATAGATATTTCAAAAATATCAGTTGATTTAAAGGTTTTAATTGATCAAATTAGAGAACAAATACAAAACATAGAATAGATATTATATGAAATCATCTACAGGGAACTTGTTTATTATTACTGCAGCATCTGGCGCAGGTAAAACCTCATTGGTTAAGGCTTTGGTGTCTGATAATCCCAATATAAAAGTCTCCATATCGTTTACAACAAGAAATCCAAGAGTCGGTGAAAAAGATGGAGAAGATTATTTTTTCTTAGATGAGGTTAATTTTAAAAAAAAGATTGAGAATAATGAGTTTTTAGAAATTGCAGAGTGTCACGGATCATTTTACGGAACATCAAAATTAGCAGTTAAAGAAGCGATTGAAAATGGAGAAGATATTATTTTAGAAATAGATTATCAAGGGGCATTCAGTGTTAAAAAATTATTCCCTAAATGTATTAGTATTTTCATAATTCCCCCTTCAATTAATGCATTAGAAGACAGGCTTCATAATCGTGGGCAAGATAGCAAAGAAAATATAAAGTTACGAGTTGCCGCTGCAAGGAATGAAATGAGCCATTTAGAGGCATTTGATTATGTTACAATTAACGACGATTTTGGACAGGCTTTGGATGAACTTAAATCAATTATACAGTTCAAGCCAGAAGCTTTTAAACTAAAAATGGAAAATCAAATTTTAAATCATAAAAATTTGATTGATGGCTTAATAAAATAAATTAAAGGGAACGAAAAATGGCTAGAATTACAATTGACGATTGTTTAGAACAAATACCGAACAGATTCCAATTAACTTTAGTAGCTGCATTTCGATCTAGGCAACTTGCTAATGGATCAGAGCCTTTGATTGATACTGCTGGTTCAAATGATAAGCCTTCTGTTATAGCATTAAGAGAAATTTCAGCTGGGTTAGTTAGTGAAGATATCCTTAAAAAAAGTACAACTTAATAGGATATTTTTTATTAAATATTTTATAAAGTTTTGTTAAATGTAAATGGCTAAGCCCGTTCATAGAAATAAGGCGGTAGAGCTACTCAAAGTTGCCGCACCACTTTTACCTGCAGATACCGAAGACTCAAAGCTAACAAAGTTATTAAATGTATATCTTCCTCAGAAAGAAATAGAATTAGTTTGGGAGGCATATCGTTATAGTGATAAAGCCCATTCGGGACAAAAAAGGATAGGTGGTGAGGCTTATATTTCGCATCCTGTATCGGTAGCATGTATTGCATCTGAATTTCACTTAGACTCACCTTCAATTCAAGCAGCATTGCTCCATGATGTAGTTGAAGACACACCTTCAACTGCAGGCGATATTGAGGAAAAATTTGGTTCGCAAGTTGCAAAATTGGTAGATGGATTATCAAAGCTTGATAAAGTCCAATTCGCAGATGATACTGAAGCACAAGCAGAGAACTTTAGAAAAATGCTTTTAGCAATGTCACAAGACGTTAGAGTGATTTTAATAAAACTTGCAGACCGATTGCATAATATGCAAACATTGGAGCCGTTAAAGCCATCTAAAAGAAGAGTAATTTCTCAGGAGACTTCGGATATATATGCACCAATTGCCCACAGGCTAGGCTTGAACAATGTTTATCAAGAATTAGAAGATTTAAGTTTTAAATATATCCACCCCTTAAGATATAGAACTATACAGAAAGCAATTATTTCTAGTCGTGGAAATAGAAAAGAAATTATTGAAAAAACACTTGCAGCAATAGAGGATAAATTAAAAAAATCAGGTTTAAAAGCAGCAATTACTGGGCGTGAGAAAAATCCTGCGAGTATTCATAGAAAAATGCTAAAAAAACATACTAATTTTTCTCAAATTAATGATATTTATGGTTTTCGAATAACTGTGAATAATTTAAATGAATGTTATCTAACATTGGGAGCACTCCATTCTCTATATAAACCTATTCCTGGAAAATTTAAAGATTATATTGCTATTCCAAAAGCTAATGGTTATCAATCACTCCACACAACATTATTTGGACCATTTGGCATGCCATTTGAAATCCAAATTCGCTCGGAGAATATGCATAAATTAGCAGAGGCTGGCGTAGCAGCTCACTGGCTATATAAAAATAAAGATACTCATGTCACAGAACTTCAGCAACAAACGAATCAATGGCTAAAAAGGCTGATTGAGATTCAAACAGAAAGTAGTGATTCGCTTGAGTTTTTGGAACACCTAAAAATTGATTTATTCCCTGATGAGGTATATGTATTTTCTCCGAAAGGTAAAATTTTTGCTCTCCCTAAAGGCTCGACAACAATTGATTATGCTTATGCTGTTCATACTGTTGTTGGAAATAGTGCTATGGCAGCTAAAGTAAACAAAGAATTAGTACCTTTAAGGACACAGCTTGCAACTGGCGAGCATGTTGAAATTATTACAGCCTCAGTTGCTAAACCAAACCCAGCTTGGCTAAATTTTGTTATTACACCGAAAGCACGCTCCCAAATAAGGTTATTTCTTCGATCTGCTGAAACCAAAGACCTTATTGTTTTAGGAAATAGTATGTTAAATAACGCACTAAAAGCTTTTCATGTTGACCCCTCTGCGATAAAAAAAAGACATTGGGATAAATTAATCTTAGATTACCATCTAGATTCAAAGGATAATATTATTATAGATATTGCCTTAGGCAAGAGAATTAATGTAATGGTTGCTCATCAACTAACGAATATAATAGATGGCACTAAACAAACGAACAAACAAACAAAATTTTTAGATGTTATTACTATTAAAGGATCTGAGGGTATGGCTATTAAGCTAGCAACCTGTTGCCACCCTATACCTGGAGATCCAATATTAGGCTTTATTAATAAAGATAGAGGGTTGATAATTCACACGCATGATTGTCCAAGCATTCGAAACTTAAAATTAGATCATGAAAAATGGCTTGATGTTGAATGGGAGCCAAACCCAGATGCCTACTTTAATGTTAGTTTAAATTTACTGGTAATAAATGAGCGTGGGATATTGGCCAAAATTACTTCCATTATCGCAGACTCGGAAGCTAATATAGACAATATTTCTGTTGATGACGGCGATGGAAGTAATTTTTCAACTTTAAGGCTCATAGTTCAAGTAAAGAACCGCATACATTTAGCAGAATTGATAAGAAACTTGAGAAAAATCTCAAAAATTAATAAAATTAATCGTGTTAAATCTTTACATTAAATTAAGGAAATAATTAATGAAAAAAATAGCTATAAATTCAAAAAATGCACCAGAAGCAATTGGGCCTTACAGCCAAGCAATTCGTAAAGGGAATATAGTTTTTTTATCTGGGCAGATACCATTAAATCCAAACACTATGGAATTAGTAGAAGGTATTCAAGCACAAATCAAACAAGTATTTGAAAATTTAGGCGAAGTTATAAAGGCGGCAGATGCTAGCTTTGATGACGTAGCTAAATTAAATATTTATTTAACTGATTTATCACATTTTGCTTTAGTAAATGAAATTATGAAGACTTATTTTACAGAGCCATTCCCAGCAAGGGCAGCAATAGGAGTTGCATCTCTTCCAAAAGGATCTTTAGTTGAGGCTGATGGGTTTTTAGTTTTAGAGTAAATAGGTAATTATTTAAATTGCCAAAACAAATATTTACAGAAATACAGTCAAAAAAATTGAAAAAATTAGGTATTTTAAATTCACTTGATTTGCTTCTTCATATCCCTCTCAGATACGTAGATGAAACAAAAATTGATTTAATAAAAGATATAAGACCAGGATCCATGTGTCAAATTGAAGCTAAAATAATTAGCATAGAAGTTTCATACCGACCAAGGAAAAATTTAACTGTTTATGTGCAAGATGTATCTGGTGATTTAAAGTTAAGATTTATAAATTTTTATTCAAGCCAGATAAAGCAATTTAAAGAAGGTAAGATTTTAAGAGTTTATGGCGAGATAAAATCGAACTCATTTTTATTCGAAATGGTTCATCCTAAATATGAATTTATATCAATAGATACACCACTTAAAGATTTTTATACCCCTGTTTATCCGGCAACTGAAGGACTATCTCAGAAGTTAATTTTTAAATTAGTACAAAAAGTATTTAAACAAGAAAACCTAAAAGAACAGTATCCTGATTATTTTGGAAATTTATATCGAGAAAAAAATCTTCCATCATTATTAGAAGCATTGGAATTAATTCATAAGCCAAGTAAAGAATACGAGAAAGAATTATTTGATAAAAAAAAGAGTATTTTCCATCAAAGAGTAATTTATGATGAATTGCTTACTCATCAATTTTTTTTTCGTGGCAAATATCATGAGAATAAATCTTACAAATCTAAAGCAATTTTATATTCAGATAGTATTCAAAAAAAATTCTTAAATAATTTAGAGTTTAAATTAACAAATCAACAACAATCAGTATTCTTAGAAATTAGGAATGATATAAATCAAAGCTACCCAATGTATAGATTGCTTCAAGGTGATGTGGGTAGTGGCAAAACAGTAGTTGCAGTAATGGCTGCTTTACAAGCAATAAATTCTGGTTTCCAGGTTGCATTTATGGCACCAACTGAGATTCTAGCAGAGCAACATTTTGAAAAATTAAACTACTGGCTGACTAAGCTTGGCATTCATGTTGAATTATTAACAGGGAGTATGAAGCCTAAATTAAAAAATATATCATACGAAAAAATAAAAAGTGGTGAAGCAAAATTAATTGTTGGAACACATGCATTGATTCAAGAAAAAGTAGATTATAAAAATATTGGATTTTATATTATTGATGAACAACATCGTTTTGGAGTAAGACAAAGAGTAGCCTTAAAGAAAAAAAGTGAGTCAAATAAAGATTTTGAACCTCATCAGCTAATGATGAGCGCAACACCAATACCTAGAACATTAGCAATGAATTATTTCGCAGATATGGATATATCAATTATTAATGAAATGCCTCCAGGCAGACAAACTATAACCACAAAAGTTTTTTCAAGTGATAAAAGAAGTCAAATATTAGATACAATCAATCAGCACTGTTTAAATGGCAATCAGATTTATTGGGTATGCCCATTAATTGAAGAGAGTGAAACTTTGCAACTTGAAACCGCTGAGCAAACATTTATAGATTTATCAAAATATTTTGTTAAGCACAAAGTGGGATTAATTCACGGACGCCTCCCTTCAAACGATAAAAAAGAAATTATGGAGAGATTTAAAAAGAATAAGACTCAAATTTTAGTAGCAACAACTGTTATTGAAGTAGGGGTAGACATTCCTAATGCGACATTGATGGTTATAGAGAATGCTGAAAGAATGGGGCTCTCACAATTACATCAGTTACGGGGAAGAATTGGTCGAGGCGATAAAAAAAGTATTTGTATTTTACTATATAAAAAGAAACTATCTGATATCGCCAAACAGAGATTAAAAGTTATATATGAAAATATTGATGGCTTTAAGATTGCCGAGGAGGACTTGAAATTAAGGGGACCAGGAGAGCTTTTAGGATTAAGACAAAGTGGACTCCCTTCTTTACGAATTGCCGACTTAGATCGCGATCATGAACTATTAAATATTGCAAAAATAGATGCAGATTTTCTTTTAGAGAAAAAACCTAAAGATGTATCAATGCATGTCAATCGTTGGCATAGAAACTATCAAGATGTAGGAAGGTCATAAAAAAATAATGTGGAATAAAAATATTCAAATAAATAGCAAATTGAAGTATTGGCTTTTAGATATGAAATCTTTAAGTTATCGCATTAGAAATATTGCAAAACTTGAAATCATTCCTGTTGAAACTAGGGGGAGTAATATTTTTCTTAATGAGAAGGAGGTATTTGATAATATAAAGTCAGAGCATTTGTATCTTAGAGAAGTTTTAATTTATGCAGACAAGTTACCAATCATGTATGCAAGAACTGTATTACCTTCTAAATATTTAAGAGGGTTTTGGCATAAAATAAAAAAATTGAACAATAAGCCATTGGCAGATATTGTATTCGAAAAAAAAATTATAATACGTTCAAAATTTAAGTTCAAGAAACCATCTAACAATGATAACTTTTCGAAAAAAATTAAGAAGTTGAATTTAAAAAACACTAAAATACTTGCGACAAGACAATCAACCTTTAAGAATAAGAATGAAAAAGCAGTGTTAACCGAGGTTTTTTTCAATAATTTTGAGAAGTTAGATTATTTAGATGGATAAATTTAATACTTTAGTAAATTTAACTAGAATTAATAAACCAATCGGTATATTTTTATTGTTATGGCCTACACTTTGCGCCATTTTTCTAGCTTCAGAAGGAATCCCTAATATAAAAATATTAGTTATTTTTATATTAGGGACAATTTTAATGAGGTCTGCAGGATGTGTTGCAAATGATTTAGCCGATCGCAATCTAGATTCTTTTGTAGAAAGAACAAAAGATAGACCAATTACATCTGGCTTAGTAAGTACTAAAGATGCAGCTATATTACTGCTAATATTATTATTATTTTCTTTTGTTCTTGTAATGCAATTAAATTATTTAACTATTTCGATTTCTTTTGCGGCGCTTTTATTTTTATTAACCTATCCCTTTACTAAACGTTTTTTTTCTATTCCTCAACTATATCTTGGACTTACTTTTGGCTTTGGAATATTAATGGCTTTTTCAGCGATTAAAAACACTATCCCTTTAGAGGCTCAAATCTTATTTGTATCAAATATTTTTTGGGTGTTTGCTTATGATTCTCATTATGCAATTACTGATATGAAAGACGATAAGAAATTAAATATTCATTCTGCTCCATTAACATTTAATAATAAAATTATCTTGATGGTTACGCTAAGTTACTTTTTAATGTTTTTAGGTTTGTCTATTATTGGAATTTTGAAAGAATTTACTATTAGTTTTTATATTTTATTGGGTTTAGCTATTATAGTTTCAATGTACGGATGTTTTGAAGGTAGACATATGGAACCAAAAAAAAATTTTAAAGCATTCTTAAGGAATCATTATGTTGGCTTTATAATATTCGCAGGATTTTTCTCCCAAATATAAAAATGTAGTTTGATCAGGAAAAAAATTGACATACAGGCCTAAAATAGACTAAAATTCGCATCTTAATTTTTTTAATGCAAAATTGGTACTTTAAATAAAATGAAAACATTTTCAGCTAAATCACACGAAGTTAAAAGAGACTGGCTATTAGTAGATGCTACTGATGCAACTCTAGGGAGACTTGCAAGTGCAATTGCTCATAGGTTAAGAGGGAAGCACAAGGCTATTTATACCCCTCACGTTGATACTGGAGATTATATTGTTGTCATTAATGCAGAGAAGTTAAAAGTTACTGGAAATAAGGCAGATGGTAAAATTTACCACAGACATTCTGGCTTTCCTGGTGGCCTTTATTCAACAAATTTTAAAAAGATGCAAGAAAAATTTCCAGGCAGAGCTTTAGAAAAAGCAGTCAAAGGCATGTTACCTAAAGGTCCTTTAGGGTATGCTATGGTAAAGAAGATGAAGGTTTTTGCTGGAAGCAATCATAATCATTCGGCTCAACAGCCATTACCAATAACTTTATAATTACAGGATATATTTAATGATAGGTAAATATTATTACGGTACAGGAAGAAGAAAAAGCTCTATAGCGAGAGTATTTATTCAGCCTGGTAAAGGAAATATTGTGATTAACAATAAGCCTATGGCCGAATATTTTTCAAGATTCACTTCTCAAATGATCATGAAGCAGCCATTGGAATTGACTAATAATACTGCAACATTTGATATTAAAGTTAATGTTATTGGTGGCGGTGAATCCGGACAAGCTGGTGCTGTAAGACATGGAATTACAAGAGCTTTAATGGATTATGATATTGAACTTAAGCCTGAGCTATCTAAAGCAGGATACGTAACACGTGATGCCCGTGAAGTTGAGCGTAAAAAAGTTGGGTTAAGAAAAGCAAGGCGCGCGAAACAGTTTTCAAAACGATAAATTTTTTGAACTAGAAAAAGCCGCTTATAGCGGCTTTTTTTTTAAACTAGATTAATAATTAACAATGTAGAATAGTTGAAGTTATGGATGAAAAAATAAAAGTAAGTATTGTAGGTGGTTCCGGCTATACCGGTATTGAATTATTAAGGATACTATCGCTACATCCTAATGTTGATATACACCATATTACCTCTAGAAATGATGCGGGTAGGCATGTCTATGAAGTTTATCCCTCCTTAAGAGGGGTATTAAATCATAGGTTTACAAGTCCCGACGAGATTGATTTAAAAGAATCAAATTTAGTGTTTTTTGCAACCCCTAACGGGGTTGCAATGGAATATGCCAAAGATTTATTAAATAATGGAATTAAAGTTATTGATTTAGCAGCAGATTTTAGGATTAAAAATATAAAAGAATGGGAGAAATGGTATGAAATGCCACATAAATGCCCTGATATTTTACCAAAAGCTGTTTATGGACTTCCAGAAGTAAATAGGGAAAAAATTAAGAATGCCCAGCTTATAGCTAACCCAGGATGTTATCCCACAGCAATTCAATTGGCTTTAATTCCATTATTAAAAGAGGGCTTAATAGATCCATTGTCAATAATAGCTGATGCAAAGTCAGGAATTAGTGGGGCTGGTAAAAAAAATAAAGCTGATTTTTTGATGTCAGAGGCTAGTGAAAATTTTAAAGCTTACTCTTTGCAGGGGCATAGGCATCAACCAGAAATCGAAGAAAATTTAAGCCTGAATTCATCGTTGGGGAAAGCTAAACTTTTGTTTGTGCCTCATCTTTTGCCTATAGTCAGAGGTATTCACGCTACAATATACGTTAACTGCATTAAAGATTTTGATGCGTCAGTTATTTTTAATAAATTTTATGAAAAAGAGCCATTCGTCGATGTTATGGAAGCAAATTCATGCCCCGAAATTAAATCTGTAAGATCTTCTAATATGTGCAGAATATCATTTTTCAAAGTGCCTGATACTAAGCAATTGGTAATTTTGTCTGTTATAGATAATTTGATGAAGGGAGCAGCGGGTCAGGCAGTTCAAAATATGAATATTATGATGGGTTGGGAGGAAACTCTCGGAATTCACTTAATTCCTTTAGTACCTTAAAAAATGCAAAATATATCAAAAAAAAGAAATTACAAATTAACTAGAAATACAGCTAGAATAAGGACAGGAAGTGTTTGGCCTAATTATCTATTGGCTTGTGTTTTTTTTGTTTCTATTGGGTTTGCTTGTACATATTATTATGTTGATGGTGGGAAATCCATTAATTTTTTACTTAAAATAGATGAATTGCAACAATATAATGCTAAGCAAGAAAAAGAACTCCTTGAATTAAAGTTGGAATTGCAAATGTCTCAAATATCTTATGAAAAAATTTCCAAAGGCTTGAAAGAGGCAAAAGAAGAAAATACTAACTTAAAAGAAAGTATTTTATTTTATGAGAAAGTTGTGGGGAAAAGAAAATAATTTATGATCTTTAAGAAAAAAAAGAAATTAGGGTCTATAGACACTTTGATAGATAAAGACAATGTTATCAAAGGAAATTATTCATACTCTGGCGGAATAAGATTAGACGGCAAAATTTATGGCGACTTAACAGTTGTAGAGGACTCTGGTGGAACACTTATTATGGGGGAATATAGCAGAATAAAAGGAAGTGTTATAGTTGAAACAGCTATTATTGCAGGTGAGGTCATAGGAAATGTTACATGCTATGATTATTTAGAATTGCAACCTACTTCTATTATTAAAGGAAACATAGAGTACAATGAAATAGAGATACATGCAGGGGCAAAAGTAAATGGAGAGTTGAAGCAGATAATTAAAGCTCAAACGAATAAAGTACAAAAAAAGTTACCATTTAAAAAAGATAAGATAATCGGAGAGAATAAATGACATCTGAAATGACAATACCAACGCCAGTTAACTTTACAGATAATGCAGTAAGTAAAGTTAAAGCATTAATTGAAGAGGAAGGATCCCCTGATCTTAAATTAAGAGTATTTGTAAGCGGTGGCGGATGTTCTGGTTTTCAGTATGGGTTTACATTTGAGGAAGCGATTAATGAAGATGACACGCAAGTTGTAAAGGATTCAGTAACTTTGTTAATAGACCCAATGAGCTTGCAGTATTTAAATGGAGCCGAAATTGACTATCAAGATAATGTTCAAGGGTCTCAGTTTGTAATTAAGAACCCTAATGCGACAACTACTTGTGGTTGTGGGTCTTCTTTTTCTGCTTAAAGATTAGGAACGTCTCTCCTAAGCTTTCCTGTGTAAATTTGTCTTGGTCTTCCTATCTTTGAATCTTCATTGAGTATCATCTCATTCCAATGAGCAACCCAACCAGCTGTCCTAGCTAAGGCAAATACTGCTGTAAACATAGAATTTGGAATTCCTAATGCTCTCATTACAATACCAGAGTAAAAATCAACGTTCGGATATAATTTTTTCTTAACAAAATATTCATCCTCAAGAGCAATTTGCTCTAATTTGAGTGCCAATTTAAATATAGGGTCATTTCTAAGGCCTAGCTCGTCTAATACTTCATGACATGTGGCTTTCATAATAATAGCTCTCGGATCTTTATTCTTATAGATACGATGGCCAAAGCCCATCAGGCGAAATGAATCTGTTTTATCTTTAGCTCTTTTAATATATTCATTAATCCGTCCCTCATTTCTAATTTCACTAAGCATTTTTAGGGTTGCTTCATTTGCTCCACCATGGGCCGGTCCCCATAGAGATGCAATTCCAGCTGCAATACAAGCAAAAGGATTTGCTCCTGATGACCCAACCAGTCTGACAGTAGAAGTTGATGCATTTTGTTCATGGTCAGCATGTAAAATAAGAATTTTTTCAAATGCTTTGGAAATAATTGGATTTTGTAAGTATTTAGTATTGGGGGTAGAAAACATCATGTTAAGAAAATTTTCAGAATAACTAAGCTCATCTTTGGGGTAAACAAAAGGGCGCCCCTGACTATAGGCATAACTCCACGCAGCAATTGTTGGAACTTTGGCAATTAGCCTTTGAGCAGATAATCTTCTATGATTTTGATTATCAACTTTCATAGTTTCATCAAAATAGAATGCAGACATTGAACCCACTACCCCAACCATAACCGCCATAGGGTGAGCATCTCGCCTAAACCCTCGAAATATATTATTCAACTGATCATGGGGTAAGCTGTGTTCTTTAATTGAATTCACATAACTTGTTTTTTCTCGTGAATTCGGTAATTCACCGTTAAAAAGTAAAAAAGCGATGTCTAAATATTCACATTTTTCAGCTAATTGTTCGATTGGGTGGCCTCTATGAAGTAACTCACCCTTCCCCCCATCTACGAAGGTTATCGCTGATGAGCATTCTGCTGTAGATGAAAATCCAGGGTCAAATGTTTTAACTGCATTTGCATGTAACGAGCTAATATCAACTGCAGGATACCCCATTGATCCCTCCATAATTGGAAGATCAATTTCTTTGTCATGAATTATTAATTTTGCTTTTAATTTAGCCATACGTTTTATATATAATTAAAGTATTAATTAAGTTTGCGTATTATACCTAACCTAAAGAGTTTTTAGGAGTAATGGATTGCGCCGAGAATTCTAGGGCCCGAAGACCCAGTAATAGTAGGTGAGTTATTAGATTCTTTTCGAATACATTTTTTTGCAAGCCAAGCAAATGCAATAGCCTCTACTTGTTGGGTGGGGATATTGAGTTTGTCAGTAGTATTAATAGTTACTCCAGTAATTCTTTCAAGTCTCTCGATTAGAAATTTATTTTTACTACCACCACCGCAAATATATATCTCGTCTACACTAGAGCAAAACTTTTTAATTGACTCATTAATTGTCACCACGGTTAATTCTAAGAGAGTTCTTTGAATATCTTCAATAGGGTAATTTTTAATATTAAATTTATTAAGCCAATCGATATTAAATAACTCTCTACCAGTACTTTTTGGAGGTTGTTTTTTAAAGAATGAATCTTTTTGGAAGTTAAGTAGTAAGTCTTCAATTATTTTTCCTGATTTTGCCCATCTCCCTAAATTATCAAAATTTTTATTATGTTGAAGTTTGATCCAATGGTCTAATAAAATGTTTCCAGGACCACAGTCAAAACCAATTATATTTTTGTTAATTGGTAGGTAGGTAATATTACTTATCCCTCCAATATTTATAATCACTCTATTTTTATTTTTTTTAAAAAAGAATTCATTATGAAAAGCTGGAACAAGAGGAGCTCCTTGCCCACCAGCAACAATATCTCTATTTCTAAAATCAGAAACAACGGTAATGTCAGTTAGTTCAGCTAACAGATTTGGATTACCTAGTTGAATAGAGTAACCGCGTTCGGGATAATGTCGAATTGTTTGTCCATGGTAACCAATACATTTAACATCTTTAGAATTGAGTTTATTTTTTTTAAGTATCTTATTGATACCTTTTGCTGTAATTTTTGCGTGAGAAAGAGATAGCTGAATTGAATGTTCAAGGTCAGAATTCTGGCCTGAATGAAGTTCAAGGAAGTCTTGCTTTATTTTTATATTATAGGGCATGTGGATAAAATCGATTATTTTTATACTTTTGTTAATCTGATTAATTAAAACAATATCAATTCCATCCAAACTTGTTCCAGACATGACACCAAAAAATAGGGATAAATTTTTCATAATTTTAATTGTGAGCTATTTATTTTTTAATTCAAGTATTTGAAATAATAAAAGTCTAATTATTTTAAGTCTATAATTACGATAGAATTGAATTAAATTAAATTGTGAGATGAAATAGTGGATATAAAAGAACAGTTAGAAATAATTAAAAGAGGCTCTGATGAAATCTTACTTGAATCCGAGTTGCTTGAAAAACTGAAAAAAAACCTACCTCTTAAGATTAAAGCAGGGTTTGATCCAACTGCGCCAGATCTTCATTTGGGACATGCCGTCTTGCTAAACAAATTAAGGCAATTACAGAATTTAGGCCACGAAGTATATTTTTTGATTGGGGATTTTACAGGAATGATAGGCGACCCAACTGGTAAAAATGTAACACGACCACCATTGTCTGAGGAGGATGTTAAAGAAAATGCGGAAACGTATTCAGAGCAAGTTTTTAAAATATTAGATAAATCTAAGACAAAAATTGTTTTTAATTCAAAATGGCTTAATGATTTGGGAGCTTCAGGCATTGTTAAGCTTGCTTCAACTCATACTGTTGCAAGAATGTTAGAAAGAGACGATTTTGCAAAAAGATATAAAGCTAATCAACCAATTTCGATTCATGAGTTTTTGTATCCATTGCTTCAAGGTTACGATTCGGTTGCATTGAAATCTGATATAGAGATTGGTGGTACTGACCAGAAATTTAATTTATTAATGGGAAGAGAATTACAAAAGCATTTCGGTCAAAATCCTCAATGCATCATAACTATGCCTCTTCTTGAGGGTTTAGATGGCGTTCAAAAGATGTCCAAATCATCAAAAAATTATATTGGCATTAATGAGCCGCCTGAAATAGTGTTTGCAAAGTTATTATCTTTATCTGATGACTTAATGTGGAGATATATCGATTTATTATCTTTAAACTCATTGGATCAAATAAAATCTTGGAGAAAGAGGGTTGACGAAGGAGAAAATCCAAAAAATATTAAGGTTGAATTTGCAAAAGAGATTGTAAGCCGTCTTTATGATGAAAATGCATCTAATGAGGCTGAAAAAAACTTTAACTTAAGGGCTAAAGGCAATATTCCTGAAAATATTGAAGAGCACTCATTATCAGTTGCTGAGCCTGGTGGCGTAAATATTCCTCAATTACTTAAACAAATAAATCTGGTGTCAAGTACCTCAGAAGCCATTAGATTGATCAAAGGTGGAGGAATTAAAATTAATGGAGAAAAAATATCAGACTCAAAATTTATTGCCGTTAAAGGCAAAAGTTTTACAATTCAGGTTGGTAAAAGAAAATTTGCAAAAATTAACACTTAGAGAGGCAACTTATTCTTTCAATTTATTGAATTTATTGATATAATCCGCAATTATTAATGGGCCTATGGCCCTTTTTTGTTGTTGGGACCTTTATTTTAAATAAGGAATTATAAATTGGCTATTGATCTTGAAGCGTTAATTGAAAAAAATGTTTCCAAGTTGGGTTATGAATTAGTCGATCTCGAAATAATTAATAGAGGGGAATTACTGAGAATATTTATAGATAAACCGAACTCAATAACCATTGAAGATTGTGTTGGCGTAACTAATCAACTTAAGCTTATTTTAACGGTAGAAGAAGATATAAGTTTCGATAGATTGGAGGTTTCATCCCCAGGAACAAACAGAGTGCTTAAAAAGCTTAAAGACTTTGAAAGATTTAAAGGTGAAAAGATTAAGGTAAAAACTCGGACACCTATTGAAGAAAGAAGAAATTTTGCGGGGATTCTGCAAGGCATAGAGAAAGATTTAATTTTAATAGAATTCAACAATGCTTTAGTTAAAATTGGATTAGATAATATTGAGAAGGCCCGCTTAGATCCAGATTTTTAGTTAAACGTATGACCGGAGAATATTAAATGAGTCGTGAAATATTGTTGTTAGTAGATGCTCTCGCGCATGAAAAAAATGTGGCTAGAGAAGTAATTTTTATAGCAGTGGAGTTAGCTTTGGCATCTGCTACAAAGAAGAAGCAGGATGTTGGGGTAGATATTCGAGTAGAGATTGATCAAGAAACCGGGGAATACCAGACCTTTAGATGTTGGACAATATTGCCTGAAGAGGAGATTGAAAATCCAGAGGCTGAGCTTTCCATTGAGGATGAAAAATCTAAAGGAAAGGCTAATAACGACCTTATTAAAGAATTAATTCCCTCTGAAGCATTTGGGAGAATAGGGGCCCAAGCTGCAAAACAAGTTATTTTGCAAAAAGTTAGAGAAGCTGAGCGCGAACAAATTCTTAAAGATTTTTTAGAGCAAGACGAAAAGTTAATATCTGGCCAAATTAGAAGAATGGAAAGAGGTAACGGTGTTATTGAAATTGGCAGGCTAGATGCGATTTTACCTCGCGACCAAATGATACCAAAAGAAAATTTAAGAATAAATGATCGCGTACGGGCAATTTTAATGAAGGTTGATGAAACTGCTAGGGGGCCTCAGTTAATTCTATCCAGAATAGCTCCAGAATTTTTAATTCGATTGTTTGAGTTAGAAGTCCCAGAAATAGAAGAGGGCCTACTTGAAATTATGGCTGCAGCTAGAGACCCGGGGTTAAGATCAAAAATTGCTGTTAAGGCAAATGACCAAAGACTCGATCCAGTTGGTACATGTGTTGGAATGAGAGGTTCGAGAGTGCAAGCTGTAACTAGTGAATTAGCAGGAGAAAGAGTTGATATTGTATTGTGGTCGATAGAGCCAGCTCAATTTGTTATTAATGCAATGGCCCCTGCAGAAGTATCAAGTATTGTTGTGGATGAAGATAAGCATAGTATGGATTTGGTTGTAGCAGAAGATCAATTGGCGCAAGCAATCGGAAGAAATGGACAAAATATCAGACTTGCATCCGAATTAACAGGCTGGGAATTAAATATACTTACTGAAGAGCAATCCGATCAAAAAACGAAAGAAGAATATACGTCTTCAAGTCAATTATTTATAGAAAAACTTGATGTTGATGAAGACGTTGCAGACATTCTTGTTAAGGAAGGCTTTTCTTCTTTGGAAGAAATAGCATATGTTCCAATTGAAGAAATGGCACAAATTGAGGCTTTTGATGAAGAAACTGTTAATGAATTAAGGTCTAGGGCAAGTGCAGTAATTCTTACAGCAGCTATTGCAACAGAAGAAAAAATATCTGAGCCTGCAGCTGATCTTTTAGGCATGGATGGTATGGACTCTGATACAGCCAAACTTTTGGCTTCAAAGGAAATAATAACTATGGAGAACTTGGCAGAATTAGCTGTAGATGAATTAATTGAATTAGTTAAGATGGATGAAGAAAAAGCCAAAACATTAATAATGACAGCACGCGCACCATGGTTCGTTTAAATAATTTGTGGAGCATTAATGGGAAAATCTAACGTAGAAGAGTTTGCTAGCGAATTAGGCTTGCCGATAAATTTATTACTTGAGCAATTAAAAAGTTCTGGGGTAGATAAGTCGAACGCTTCAGATGAGCTTAAGGAAGAAGATAAATCTGCTTTATTAGCATATCTTAGGGCTGAGCATGGTGCATCTCTTCGTCCAAAGTCTAAAATTACACTAACAAGAAAACAAAATACACAAATAAGGAAAACAGATAGTGAAGGGAGAGCAAGAACAATTCAAGTAGAGGTTAGGAAAAAAAGAACTATTGTTAAACCTGAGCAAACCAAAGAGAAAAATACCGAAGCGCTTGTTGAAAATGAAATAATAAAGCCTGCAGAAGTTGTTGATGATAACCAGAAGAATATAAGAGATCAAGAGGCAAAAAGACATGCTGCATTAGCTGATGCACAAGCAGCAGATATACAAAAAAAGAAAGATTCGGCAGAAAAGAAAAATGAGGTGCCGCAAGAGGGAACTTTACATCGACCAGCAGCAAAAGCAGATGTAAAAGTTGTAAAAGATAAAAAAGCTACAAAAAAAGATTGGGTTGACAGAACTATAAAGAAAAGACCAATAAAAAATCGCTCCGGAAATAATAATTCTGGATGGAGACAGCCAAGAAATAAAAATAGGAATGTGGAGGCAGATCAAGAACTAAATTTTGTTGCTCCCAGTGAGCCAATTGTAAAAGATATTTTGATTCCAGAGACAATTTCAGTTGGAGATCTGGGACATAAAATGGCCATTAAAGCTTCTGAGCTTATTAAGTCTTTAATGGGTATGGGGATGATGGTAACTATAAACCAAGTTCTCGATCAAGATACAGCAATGATTTTAGTAGAGGAGATGGGCCATAATCCTCAAGCTGCAAAAGAAAATGATCCTGAGTCACTTCTGGACAGTGATGAGAGCCTTGTGCCGGAAATCGAATCAAGACCCCCTGTAGTAACTGTAATGGGACACGTGGACCATGGAAAAACATCTTTATTAGACTTTATTAGAACCTCACGTGTTGCATCTGGAGAAGCTGGAGGTATTACTCAACATATCGGTGCATATCATGTTGAGACTGAAAAAGGCGTAGCAACTTTTTTAGATACACCTGGGCATGAAGCTTTTTCAGCAATGCGAGCTCGCGGTGCGAAAGCAACCGATATAGTTGTTTTAGTTGTTGCTGCTGATGACGGAGTTATGCCACAAACTATTGAAGCAATAAATCATTCAAAAGCTGCTGGCGTTCCATTAATTATTGCGATCAATAAAGTTGATAAACCTGAAGCTAATTCTGAAAAGGTTAAGAATGAATTATTAGCTCAGGAAGTTATTCCAGAAGATCTAGGCGGAGACTCAATGTTTGTAGAAGTTTCAGCAAAAACTGGTCAAGGAATTGATAATTTATTAGATGCAATTCTTTTACAGGCTGAAATATTAGAATTAAAAGCACCAATTAATACACCTGCCAAAGGGATTGTTATAGAAGGAAGATTGGATAAAGGAAGAGGCCCAGTAACGACTTTATTAGTTCAATCAGGCTTTATTAGAAAAGGGGATAGTTTATTAGCAGGAAATGCATCTGGAAGGATTAGAGCGATACTAGACGAGGTTGGTAAAGATTTAAAAGAGGCTGGACCATCAATTCCTGTTGAGGTAATTGGGCTTTCAGAAGTCCCAAAAGCTGGTGATGAATTTATTGTTTTAAGTGATGAGAAAAAGGCACGCGAAATTGCTTTATTTAGGCAGGGTAAATTTAGAGATGTAAAACTAGCAAAACAAGCTTCAAAATTAGAAAATGTTTTTGATCAAATGACAGAGGCTGAGGTTAGATTTTTACCTTTAATAATCAAGGCGGATGTTCAAGGCTCAGCTGAAGCCTTAGCTGAATCTTTAGAGAAACTTTCGACAGAAGAGGTAAAGGTCAATGTAATTCATTCGGCAATCGGGGCCGTGAATGAGTCTGATATAAATTTAGCGTCTGCATCTAATGCAGTAATTATTGCTTTTAATGTTAAAGCTGATAGTGGGGCGAGAAAATTAGCTAACAACTTAGAAGTCGATATGAGGAATTATAGTATTATTTATGAAGCAGTTGATGAAGTTAAAGCTGCATTAGGCGGCTTGTTAGCTCCAGAACAAAAAGAAAATATCCTTGGACTTGTTGAAATTAGAGAAATATACAAAGCATCTAAAATTGGAAATATTGCTGGGTGCTTCGTTTTAGAAGGAGTAATAAGAAGAAATTCAAATATCCGACTTTTAAGAGATAGCGAGATTGTATTTGAAGGGGAATTAGATTCATTAAAAAGATTTAAAGATGACGTTAAAGAAGTTAAAGCAAATATAGAATGCGGCTTAGCTTTGAAAAACTTTAATGATATTGAGGTTGGAGATAAAGTTCAAGTTTATGAGCTAGTTCAGGTGCCTAGGAAGCTATAAATTGCCAAAAGATTACCCTAGAAGTGATCGAATTAGCCAGCAAATAAAAAAAGAGTTAGCCAATTTGTTGCAAACGGAAAGTAAAGACCCCGCTTTAAGAATGTTAACTATATTAGATGTTGAAGTATCACCATGTTTGAAACATGCCAAAATATATATCATTTCTGCTGAATATGATGAAGAAATCTTTAAAGGTATCAATAGGTCCATGTCATTTTTTAGATCTCAGCTTTCAAAAAGAATGACGACAAGAGGCATCCCTAAGTTACATTTTGTTTACGATAAGACGGTAGATGAAAGTATGAAAATTTCAAAATTATTAGATTCTGTGTTGCCTCCTCAAAAATAAAATAATGCAATTTAAACGACTTAAATTTGATGTCGATGGACTTTTGCTTATTGATAAACCACTTAGACTTACTTCCAATCAGTTAGTATCGAAAATAAAAATTTTATTTTCTGCTAAAAAAGTTGGCCACACAGGAACACTTGATCCAATGGCAACAGGCTTGCTACCAATATGCTTAGGAGAAGCTACCAAGTTTTCAAGTTACTTATTGAACGCAGATAAAACTTATGAAGCACTAATAAGATTGGGATATAAAAGCTCTACAGGAGATATGGAGGGCGAGATAATCAAACAAAATATAGACAGAATGCCTTCTATTGTTGAGATAAAAAAAGTACTACAACAATTTATTGGGACAATTGAGCAACTTCCTCCAATGTATTCCGCACTGAAATATCAAGGTAAACCCCTTTACTTATATGCTCGAGAGGGAATTGATATACCTAGATCCAAGCGTAAAATTAATATATATACCATTGAATTACTAGATTATGAAGGAGATCAGCTAAGGCTTAGAATAGAATGCTCAAAAGGAACGTATATAAGAACATTAGCTGAAGATATCGGAGCTCAATTAAATGTCGGAGCCTATTTAATTGGCCTGAGGCGAACGAATATTGGAAATTTTAGTATTAAAAGCGCCTTAAATATAGAAAAGATTGAAAAAACAAAAGGAGAAGAAAGGAGTCAGCTTTTATTGCTACCTGAAGAATTGTTGAATAAATATGAGAAGATAATATTAAGCTTTAATGAAGAAAATGCTATAAAAGATGGAAAGATAATAGAACAAAAAAGAAAGATTCCAGGCTTATATAGATTATATGGGGTTAACAATGACTTTATTGGATTAGGCGAAATTGATGAAACAGAAAATTTAAAAGCTAAGCGGTTAAAATCTTTAAAAAATTGATTTAAAAAGATATTGTTAAATTACTAAAATGCCGCTAAAATGTGCGGTTCTGTAATAGGAGAATTTGAATGACTAGTACTGCTATAGAAAAAGCAAAAATTGTAGAGAAATATCAGATAGCTAAAAAAGATACGGGATCGCCTGAGGTTCAGGTTGCATTAATGACAGATCGTATAACTTATTTGACAGAGCACTTTAAAACCAATGCTAAAGATCATCATTCACGAAGAGGCCTACTTGCGCTTGTTAGTCAGAGACGGAAACTTCTTGATTATTTAAAACGTGAAAGTCTAGAGAGATACCAAGGATTAATTAAAAGCCTCGGTCTTAGAAAATAGAAAAGTAAATAAAATTTTGAGCCGATTACATACATTTTTTGTTTGTGTCGGCTTTTTTGTTATTAAAAATGTATTCATTATTAAGAAGTGAATAATGAATTTAAAATATAAAAGGATAAATTAAATGTTTAACATAGTTAAAAAAAGTATTAAGTATGGAGCTCATAACCTAACAATTGAAACTGGAGAAATTGGCCGTCAAGCAGATGGAGCCGTAATGGTTAGTTATGGAGATACCGTAGTTTTTGTAACTGCAGTTGGAAGAAAAATAGCAAAAGAGGGCCAAGAATTTTTCCCACTAACAGTTGATTACCAAGAAAAAAATTATGCTGGAGGGAAGATTCCTGGAGGATTTTTTAAGAGGGAAGGCAGGCCTAGTGAAAAAGAGACTCTAACTTGTAGACTTATAGATAGGCCTTTAAGACCACTATTTCCAGACAATTTTTATAATGAAATACAAATTGTGGCGACAGTGATGTCTTCTGATAGTGAAATTGATTCTGATATTCCTGCCATTATAGGTGCTTCTGCAGCGTTAGCAATTTCAGGAATTCCTTTTCATGGACCAGTAGGTGCTGCAAGAGTTGGGTATATTGACGATAAGTTTGTAATCAATCCTTCTAAAACTGAAATGGAATTAAGTGAGCTTGATTTAGTTGTTGCTGGAAGTGATTCTGCTGTATTAATGGTTGAGTCTGAAGCTAAAGAGTTGCCTGAAAAAGTTATGCTTGATGCAGTGCTAGAGGGTCATAAAGCAATGCAGCCAGTGATTAAGTTAATAAATGAATTAGCAAAAGAAGCTTCAAAAGATCCATGGGACTGGGCTGCTCCTGAAGCAGATAAAAAATTAATTGATAAAATAGAAAAGATTGCAATCAAAGATTTAGAGAAGGCTTTTGCTATTAAGTCAAAGGGTGATCGATCTGAAAAAATTTCTGTAATAAGAGATAAGGTTTTAGAAGAACTTGTAACAGAGGAAACAAACACAACCCAATTAAATCAAATAAAAGATGAGTTTCATAACTTAGAGGCTAAAATTGTTAGAACTAAAATTCTTGATGGCGACCCGCGTATCGATGGAAGAGATACTCGTACAGTAAGGCCTATCGAAATTAGGACGGGAGTTTTACCAAGAGCTCACGGCTCAGCTTTATTTACTAGGGGTGAAACACAGGCAATTGTAGTGGCAACATTGGGTGGTGGTCGAGATGAGCAAATTATCGATGCACTTCAAGGCGAGTATAAAGATAGATTTATGCTTCATTATAATTTCCCCCCCTATGCTACTGGCGAAACAGGCAGAGTAGGTACTCCAAAACGAAGAGAAATTGGTCATGGGAAACTAGCAAAAAGAGCACTAAGTGCTGCATTACCTAATAAAGAAGATTTTGATTACACAATTAGACTGGTTTCAGAAATTACGGAGTCAAATGGGTCTAGCTCTATGGCATCAGTTTGTGGCGGCACTATGGCTATGATGGATGCTGGGGTACCAATAAAAGACCATGTTGCTGGCATAGCAATGGGGTTAATTAAAGAAGGTAACAGAGTTGCAGTACTTACTGATATTTTAGGAGATGAAGATCATTTAGGTGACATGGACTTTAAAGTTGCCGGTACTGATAACGGAATAACTGCATTACAGATGGACATAAAGATTACAGGTATTACTACTGAAATTATGCAAGTAGCTTTAAGTCAGGCGCGAGAAGGGATAGATCATATTTTGAAAATAATGAAGAAAGCCCTTAAGGGTAGTCGTGAGAGTCTATCGAAATTTGCTCCACAGATTCTTACAATAAAAATTCATACGGACAAAATTAGAGATGTAATAGGTAAAGGTGGTGCAGTAATTAAAGGGTTAGCTGCAGAAACTGGCGCTACTATTGATATTGATGACGATGGGCTTGTTAAAATTACATGTACAACTGCTGAATCTGGCGAAGCAGCATTAAGTAGGATTAAAGAAATTACTGCTGATGTTGAAGTAGATCAAATTTACGATGGTAAAGTAATTAAGATTCTTGATTTTGGAGCTATAGTTTCATTATTACCCGGAAAAGATGGATTACTTCATATTTCGCAGATTGCGCATGAAAGAATAAAAGCAGTAAAAGATCATTTGTCTGAAGGTGATGCAGTGAAAGTAAAGGTAATAGAGGTAGATGATAAAGGTAGAGTTAGGGTTAGTGCAAAAGCTTTAATTGAGGCACCAATTTCTGACGAACCGAAGAAAGAGGAAGTCAAAGAAGACTAAGGTAGATGCTCAAAAAAAGCCCAGCTTAGCTGGGTTTTTTTATTTTGCCATTTTTTTCTCTCTAATTTCATCAAGAGTTTTGCAATCAATACATAATGTCGCTGTAGGCCTGGCTAACAATCTGTTTAATCCAATTTCTTCGCCACATCCATTGCAATAACCATACTCATCATTACTTATATTTAATAAAGTCCCATCTATTTTTTTAATAAGCTTCCTTTCACGATCTCGATTACGAAGCTCAAGTGCCATATCAGACTCTTGGCTAGCTCTATCATTAGGGTCTGCATATGCTGTTAATTCGACTTGCATATTACTTACCGTTCTATCTATATCGTTACTTAGCTCAAGTTTCCATTCATTTAATATTTTTATAAAATGCTTAAATTGTGATTTATTCATATATTTCTCATTTGCTTTAGGGGTATATGAATTAAATTGTTTTAATGCCCCTACTTTTTTTGGAACCAGTGGCTTAGCAACAACTTTTTTTGCTACTTTTTTTGGAACCAGTGGCTTAGCAACAACTTTTTTTGCTGCATCTATTGCTTTCTGCATAAGTGATTTTTTTTGAGCCATTAAAAACTTCCTAAATTTAAATATTTAATAATCGCGGTACTTTACACTTTTTAAGCTTCAATAGAAACCCTTTAGAATAATTTTTGCGCAATTAAGGTATTTTCCATAAGTGTTGCAACAGTCATTGGCCCAACTCCACCTGGAACGGGAGTAATAAAAGCAGCTCTTTCTTTTGCAGCATCAAATTCAACATCACCAACAATTTTATTATTATTTAATCGTGTGATTCCAATATCAATCACAATTGCACCATGCTTAACCCAGTTTCCTTTGATAAAATTAGGCACACCAACAGCAGATACAATAATATCGGCTTGAGAAATTTTCTCTTGGAGGTTCTTAGTTTTAGAGTGACATATTGTTACTGTACATTTTGCTAACAAAAGCTCTAAAAACATGGGCCTACCTACATGGTTTGATTGCCCAACCACAACTGCATCAAGCCCTTCTAATTTTATTTTAAGTGTATCAAGCATTTTAATAACGCCATATGGGGTGCAAGATCTTAGAATTGGAGTTTTTATTGCTAATAATCCAATGTTATGGGGGGTAAACCCATCAACATCTTTTTTTGGATTAATCGCCTCAATTATTACTTCTTCATTAATATGAGAGGGTAATGGAGATTGAACTAAGATACCATCGATCTCATTGTCTTGATTACAGGCAATAATTAACTTCAATAATTCTTGTTCTGTAACATTTTCTTTTAAATTGTGAGTAATTGATTTAATACCAGTTTTCTCACAGGCCATTATTTTTCTATTAACGTAAATTTTAGACGCAGGGTTTTCCCCTATTAAAATAACTACAAGAGTTGGGGCCCTATGACCTTCATTCGTACGGGTGATAATTTCTTCTTTTATATTATCAAGAAGCTCACTAGCAATACTTTTTCCATCAATAATTTTTGCTGACATTTGATTAACTTTGAAATGATATAAAAGAAATATTCTAGCAGAATGTTTATAAAACTATAATTAAGTATAGATTAAGTTATTATTAATCAAAACTTAATCGAAACATTAATAAATTTGCCAATGTATAATATAAAAATTGTAAAACATGTTTGACCAAAAGCAGTAATTAAGCTATATTTGCGCGTTCGGGGTGTAGCGTAGCCTGGTAGCGCGCCTGCTTTGGGAGCAGGATGTCGGGAGTTCGAATCTCTCCACCCCGACCAATATATATACTGAATAAAGGTAGGCCCGATATACGCTTTATTTGATTAGTTAGCTGCCCGTAGCTCAACCGGATAGAGCACCAGTTTTCTAAACTGGGGGTTACAGGTTCGATTCCTGTCGGGCAGGCCAATTTATATGGTGGCTGTAGCTCAGTTGGTAGAGTCCTGGATTGTGATTCCAGTTGTCGTGGGTTCGAGCCCCATCAGCCACCCCATTTTTCCTTAATTCCTTTTTAGGATATGATAATTTGGTTATGCAGATAATTCCTTGATATGAAAGATAATCAATTACTTAGATATAGCCGTCATATTTTATTACCTGAAATTGAATATAGCGGACAAGAAAAATTACTTAACAGTCATTGCTTAATTATTGGGGCAGGTGGCTTGGGGTCTCCAGCATCTATTTATCTTGCATCATCTGGAATAGGTAAAATTACAATTTGTGATTTCGATGATGTAGATATTTCTAACCTTCAAAGACAAATACTTCATAGTGATCAATCTATTGGAAAAAACAAAGCTCTTTCAGCAGGCCAATTTTTAAATAAAGTTAACCCGGAAATAATTATTACTCCAATTGAGAAAAGACTTAATATTAATGAAATGACAGATTTAGCGAAAGATGCGGATGTAATAATTGATTGTTCTGATAATTTTGAAACACGTTATGCTTTGAATAAAATTTCATTTCATCTTAAAAAACCTCTTGTATCTGGCGCAGCTATTAAATTTGATGGCCAGATTAGCGTATTTGATTTTAGAAAAATGAGTAGCCCTTGTTACGAATGTTTATTTCCAGATACAAATACTGAAGAAGAATTAAGGTGTGCTGATCATGGAGTTTTCTCACCAATGGTTGGAATTATTGGCTCCACTCAAGCTGCAGAAGCTATAAAAATTATTTTAGATATTGGTAACTCATTAATGGGTAGATTATTACTTCTTGATGTAAAAGATATGACATGGAAAACTATAAAAATAGTTAAAGATAAAGGGTGTAAGGTATGTTCTATTTAAACAAATTCTTGACTCAGAGTATATTCTGACATGCTAGAATTCATTATTATTCAAGATAAAAAAATATGACACAAGAACTATCAAAATCTTTTAATCCCAAAGAAATAGAAGAAAAATGGTATACATTTTGGGAGTCAGAAGGCTACTATGGAATAGGTAGTGATTTAAATAATTCAAAAATTTTTTCAATATTATTACCCCCGCCAAATGTTACTGGTACTTTACACATGGGGCATGGCTTTAATCAAACATTAATGGATACATTGACTCGATATCATCGCATGAGTGGATCTAACACTCTGTGGCAGCCTGGAACAGACCATGCTGGCATTGCAACCCAAATTGTTGTTGAAAGACAGTTGGATCAAGAAGGTACTACTAGACATGAATTAGGCCGAGAAGAATTTATAAAAAAAGTGTGGGATTGGAAGGCTTTTTCAGGTGGAAAAATAACACAACAAATGCGCAGGCTAGGAACATCACCTGATTGGTCTCGAGAGCGTTTCACAATGGATGAAGGACTATCAAAAACTGTAACTGAAGTTTTTGTAAAGCTTTATCGAGAAGGATTGATTTATCGAGGAAAAAGATTGGTAAATTGGGATGTAAAGCTTCAAACCGCCGTATCAGATTTAGAGGTAGTTCAAGAAGAAGAGAATGGATCTTTATGGCATATTAATTATCATCTAGCAGGTAATGACAATATATTTCTTACAGTCGCCACTACTAGACCAGAAACAATGCTAGGTGACGTAGCTTTAATGGTTCATCCAGACGATCATAGGTATAAAAAATATATTGGTAAGTTTGCGATATTGCCGTTACTAAATAAAGAAATTCCAATAATTGCAGATGAATATGTCGACGCTACTTTTGGCACTGGGGTAGTAAAAGTAACTCCAGCGCATGATTTTAATGATTATGCAGTTGGTCAAAGACATAAGCTCCCATTAATAAATATTTTAACCCTTGATGGCTTAATTAACGAGAATGGAACAAGTTCTTATGAAGGCTTAGAAAGATTTGAAGCAAGAAAGAAAATTGTAAGCGACCTTGAAAGTAAATCTCTATTAAATAAAGTTGAAAAATATACTGTAAAGATTCCAAGAGGAGATAGAACAGGAACGGTCATAGAACCAATGCTTACTGATCAATGGTTCGTTGCTATGTCAAAAAAAAGTGATGACGGAAAGAGTATTTCTGAGAAAGCATTAGACGTTGTTAAAAGTAAAGATATTAAGTTTTATCCTGAAAACTGGGTAAATACTTATAATCAATGGCTTAATAACATTCAAGATTGGTGTATATCAAGACAGTTGTGGTGGGGGCATCAGATCCCAGCTTGGTATGGCGATGATAATAGAATCTATGTAGCTCACACTCAGGATGAAGCAAAAAAATTAGCTAAAGAGGATGGCTATGAGGGAAGTTTAAAAAGGGATGACGATGTTTTAGATACCTGGTTTTCATCAGCCTTGTGGCCTTTTTCAACGCTAGATTGGACTCCAGAATACCCCGAAAAAAGTAATGATGCCCTTGATTTATATTTACCTTCTTCTGTGCTAGTTACTGGTTTCGATATTATTTTCTTTTGGGTTGCAAGAATGGTGATGATGACTAAGCACATTACTGGAAAGATTCCATTCAAACATGTCTATATTCATGGATTAATTAGAGATTCTGAAGGTCAAAAAATGAGTAAGTCAAAAGGCAATGTTTTAGATCCAATCGATTTAATAGATGGAATTTCAATCGAAGAATTATTAAAGAAAAGAACAGCTGGGTTAATGAATCCAAAACAAGCTGAATCGATTGTTAAGAAGACTAAAAAAGAATTCCCAGAAGGAATCGCTTCATATGGGACAGACGCATTAAGGTTTACATTTGCAAGTCTTGCAAGTCCAGGAAGAGATATAAAGTTTGATTTGCACAGATGCGAGGGCTATAGGAACTTTTGTAACAAGCTATGGAATGCAACTCGTTTTGTTTTAATGAACTGTGAAGAAGTAGACAACGGTTTTGGTGATT
Source organism: uncultured Methylophilaceae bacterium (assembly GCA_905618945.1). GTDB lineage: Bacteria > Pseudomonadota > Gammaproteobacteria > Burkholderiales > Methylophilaceae > BACL14. The sequence continues at coordinate 14,817 of CAJQTF010000011.1, read as the reverse complement.
GTGTTGAAGGGTATTTAGAATTTTCAAATGCAGATAGATGGATTGTTAGTATTTTTAATCAAAAAATTAGGAAAATTGAAGATAATTTTAAAGACTATCGGTTTGATTTGCTTTCATTAGAGATATATCAATTTGTATGGGATGAATATTGTGATTGGTATTTAGAGATAGCAAAAGCTCAATTACAAAATGGTAATGAGTCTCAGCAGAGAGCTACAAGAAGAACTTTGATAAGCGTTTTAGAAATGATTCTTAGAATGAGTCATCCAGTGATGCCATTTATCACTGAGGAGATATGGCAAACTATTGCTCCTATGGCTAAAAAAGAGGGCGATTCAATTATGATGCAGGCTTATCCAACTTTCCAAGAGAATAAAGTCGATGAAGCATCAATTGAATGGATGGAAGTATTAAAAAAAATGGTTATTCAGTGCCGAAGTTTGAGAGGCGAGATGGGTGTTTCCCCTGCAGAAAAAATTCCATTAGCAATTACGGGAGATAAAGATATTTTGACTGGATATGAAATTTATCTTAAAGGGCTTGCTAAGGTAAATGAAATTGAATATATGAAAGAGCTACCTGATAAAGATGCCCCAGTAGCCATTGTTAATAATTTTAAGCTAATGCTAAATATAGAAATTGATAAAAAAACAGAGATAGCGAGATTACAAAAAGAAATCAATCGATTAGAGATTGAAATTAATAAAGCAAGTGGAAAATTAGAGAATAAGAATTTTGTTGATAAAGCACCTGAGGTAGTAATTAATCAAGAGAAAGAAAGGTTATTAGGCTTTACTCAGTTGAATAAAAAAGTAAAAGCTCAATTAGTAAAGCTTAGTTCTTAATTTTTTTTTATATAAAAAGTAGTTACTTCACTTTCAATTTCACAGAAAATTAAATCGTGGCCAGTATTTCTACAAAAAGCTTCAAAGTCTTTTTTTGCACTTTTATCTGTTGTTTTTATTTTTAATATTTGGTTTGTATCAAGCGAATTAAGGCCTTTCTTACACTTAAGGATAGGCATTGGGCATTTCAGCCCAATGGCATCTATTTCATAATCAAATTCAGTCATAGTTTATTTGCTAAATGGCTCTACATCTCCAGGTGATCTAAGCATTTTATCAACCTCACCCATATGTAGCTCTTCTGTATAAATCATTTCTCGAGCATACTCTTCAAGCATAATCGAGCTGTCACCAACAAGTTTTAATAAGTCTTTATAACAATCAAGTGAAGCTTTTTCGTGATCTAAAGATTCACGCAGTATATTACCAATATCATGTGTATTAGTTTCTAAGAGTGGGCCAATCGCAAGTGATGGGTGCCCTCCTAAATTAGTAATTAATTCCCCAGCTTTATTTGCATGGTCTAATGATTCAGTTGCTTGACCCCTTAACCAACTAATAATAGGAATGCGGCCATATCCATATACCATTAAAGAATAATGGGTATAGCGAACAACCCCAGCAAGTTCCATTTCTAGAATTTTATTTAGTGAAGTAATAATTTTTTGATTATCAGCCATTACATTTCTCCTTGTTTATCTATTGAAGTCATAAATTAACACAGGTTGAATAATGATGTGTTAATGCGAATGATTTGTATTCTGAATCAACTTAAACAAGTGAAACAAGTAATGAGAGGAGCAACATAGCTGCCATAAGTCTAATTGACCAGAACGTAAATTTAATACCTTGAATTCTTTTCGTGTTGTCTATGCCAGGCACCGTAAATGATTTAGCATGTAAAAAACGACCAATAAATAATAAGCCACCCAATAAGAAAACTATTGCTGGATGAATTTTATTAATCTCAAGACAGCTTAATAAAATTAAACCAAAGGGTACATACTCAATAAAATTTGCTTGTGCACGAATGGCTTGTTCAAGATCTTTATGATTTTTATGACCAAGAGATACTTTATGAAACTTTCTTAAATTAATAACATTTATAGACAGCTTAATATAAATAAAGGCGAGGAGTGAAGCATATAGTGCAGTTATTTGTAGCATATTTTACCTATTATATTTTAATTAAAATTTCTTGTAAGAAGATAAATTTTGACATAGGACTAGTTCATAGCATCTTCATCGTCAATTTTTACCCTTCTACTTTTATTATTTAAGTGAATATTTATTTAGCATAATTTAGCAATCTTTAATAGATCCGGTTTTACCAATTATAGCTGCACCAATGACGCCTGCCGAATCACCAAGAATATTTTTTATAATAGGGGTAGTTGGCTCCTCACAAAAGATATTTTTATAAACCATTTGCAATCCTTTTGTGTATAAATCCTTATGGTTCGATAAGCCGCCCCCTAAAATAATTATATCTGGATCAATAGTATTTATTATATTTGCTAATGACAAACCATAAAATTCATAGAACTTATTTAAAATATCTTCCTCTTCTTTGTTGTATATAAGTTGGCTTAAAAATTTCTCAGCTGAAATCTTTATTTTTAAACTATCATAAATCATTTCTTCAAGACCAGTCCCAGAAATATAAGTACTTACACAACCATTTTTCCCACAAAAGCATAATGGCCCATTTGGGTCAATAACTGAATGACCCCATTCACCAGCTAATCTTTGTGGACCGGCCCTTAATTCTCCATTGTGAATAAATCCACCGCCACAGCCTGTACCCATTATTACACCAAAAACTAAGCCATATTTTTTACCAGCACCCATATGTGATTCTGCTAAAGCAAAGCAATTTGCATCGTTTTCAATGGATAATGAATGATTTAATTTTTCTTCTATTAAAGTATGAATTGGTAATCCATTTTGACAGGAAATAGTAGAGTTTCTTAATAATCCAGTAGATTTAGAAAGCGAGCCGGGAGTTCCAACACCAAGGGTATGTTCAGAGTCTTCAATATGATTTATCGCTTGTAAATATATATTTTCAATTTGGGAAAGTACATGCTGAGAACCTTTTTGGCTTTCAGTTAAAATTCTTTGACGAAATAAAATATTAAAATTAAGATCAAGAACAACTGATTCAATTTTAGTACCACCTAGATCAATTCCTATATTAAATTTATTCATTGATATTAATAATAACTAAATTTGAAAGATATTCAATAATTATCAATTATGGGTTGACATCAAATATGTCTCAAGCATACTCATAAAACATTTAATTAGCCCACTAAAAATTTGTGTGTTAGTTAAACTCATACTCTATTAAAAAGGTTTTTATGAAAAGAAAAATTGGAAAAGTTGCACTTTTCTTATCATTGTTATCAGTATTGTGGCTTCTATTAGGTATGTTTAACATAGTCCCACTTTTAATAGAACTGCCTAATGAAACAAATATAAGAGCACATGCATCCTTAGCAGTAATTCTCTTATTAATCGGTTCGTGGGCTTTCTGGAATGAAGATTAATTTTTAAAAAAGGTTTAATTTATGATCAAAACATCAGATATATGCATTTTAATTTCAGTAGCAGTAGCATTTATAACAACTGCTTATTTGTGGTTCCAAGGAGTTGATACTAAACAAGAAGCATTGTTTACGGCAACATGGATACCTTCAATTTTAACTTTTGCTATTTATTTTAAGATAATAGCTAAAAAGGACTAAGTATGGATGATTCATTATTATTTTTTACAGGATTATTTTGTTTTGTATTGGCAATAGTTGGTGTTGTTATGACTGTTTTAGAATTTAGAAACATTGAACTCAAAAACAAAAAATAATTGTCTGGTGAAGTGAAATTTGGAAGTTGCAGGCAATGACAGAATTATTTTATTTTGACACTTATGCAATAAATTTATTTTTCTGTGGTGATAAGAATATTACCCCGAGTTCTCGCTAAAACATGATACCCGTTAGCTAGAAGCCATTCGAGTATATTTCTTCCCCATTCTTTTTGGCTACTATCTTCCATTAAGATTAGTCTAGGATAAAATTTCTTCTCTAACTTCTCAAAGTAGGGAAATAAAGCTCTATCTTCGAACCCTTCAATATCAATCTTTAAGACATCAACCTTTTTGATGGCTTCTTTTTGTAGCAAATCTGATAAAGGAATAATTTTTATTTTAATTTTATCGCTATCAAGGTCATTATTTAAAACCGTACTACTTCCCATATCTGTATGAGAAAGACGTAGCTCTAAAATATCTTTTTTCTCTCCGATTCCTAGCTTACAAACCTTAATTTTTTTTTCATATTTATTAAATTTTATATTAGTCTTGAATCGATCGAGGACAATCGGGTTAGGCTCGATAGCTAAAATTTTATCTGCTCCGAGTTTTGCTGCCATTAATGAGTAATAGCCCACATTAGCGCCAATATCAAGAAATGTTCCACCGCTCCCTATAAAGCTTGAAATCACTTTAAGCTCTTTACCTTCACGCAATTTTGAACTTACGACCATTTTTGATTCTATTGTGTTGTTGTGTGGATATAATCTGAATTTTAAATTATGATAAATGATATCTAATGGATTATCCCCATTAAATTTTGTTAAGATTTTTGCATAAATTTTCTTGATGCTGCCAAAGCCCAAACCAACTTTTGCTAGAAGGCAGATAATCTTACTAACACCTATAGGTGAGTAATATCCAAAAGCTTGATTAGAATTTTTCAACTTAGTTTTTTCATTTAGCCAAAAATACTTAAGAAATGATTATTAAAAATGGTGGCCTGAGACAGAATCGAACTGTCGACACGAGGATTTTCAATCCACTGCTCTACCGACTGAGCTATCAGGCCATAATAAATAACAACAAGTGGCGAATTATATCAAACTTATGTCTGATATGGTCGATTAGCGTTTACTATGAAGCTCTATTATTAAATACTGCTAGTTTTGAGACTTCATGGGCTATTTTAAAAATAACATATAGCACACATACGTAAACGGCATTCGGGATAAAGAACGAATTGAAATAATTCCCTAAGAAGCTTAACCCATCATAAAAATTAGGATTACTTTGCCAGCCTGATAAAAAATAATGGCTAGAAAATGAGATAATATAGCTAAGAACTATAGTAATAAACGCAAAAGGAAGAAATATTTTTGCTTCAAGAAATTTACTATCAGATAAAAATTTCCTGCTTAATTCCCAAGTCAAAATATAAGTAAAAACGTGCCCTAAATAACTAGCTTCAAAGTTAATATGAGTCATATTATTTATGTTGATGATATACCAATCTAAAGAAACAATCGAAGCTACAAAAACTATGAGCCACTTTCTTTGCTTTAAGAAAATACCTGCTGCAATAAAAATTGCAAGACTAGCATCTGGTAGGCTAAAAGATGTTAATTCATGACTCGCTCGGGTGAGTAAAGTAAGAAACAATAAAATCAAAGCTAATAAAATATTTTTTTTAAGTAGTTTTTGCATTTTTAAATTTAATTAAATTATAAGCTTCAGATTTTAACATCAGAATACTAAATTATTAGAAATCAATTTTAAGGCCTGTCATCCAAGCTCTAGAAAAGTTAAATGCGTATAGGGAATCCGCATATCCTTGCAATGCATTTTTATGTTCAAAGATATTTGTTACTGAGCCATAGAGTCTGACTTTTTTAAATTGCGGGAATCTTTTAACTTCATAATCGATGTTGGCATCTGTTGAACTATACGCAGGTGCTTTTTGTGCATTTGTATTCGCATAATCAGACATAATAAACGCCCTTTGTTTCCAAGTATGACTTAGATTAAATTGCATTTGATCAGAAAATTTATGCTGTAGATTTGCTAGTATTGAATGCTTAGGAACCCCAGGCAAAGTTTTCCCATCTATGAAGCCATCCGAATTTTTACCAATTTTTGCTTCAATGTATTTGTAGACTAGATTAATATTTGATTTATTATTAAATTTATAGGTATCGTGAATTTCAAGTCCATATTTTTCAGAATTATCAATATTCCCATTTCCAACTGTACTATTGATGTAAACAATCTCATTTTCAAGATCTGAATAAAAAGCAACAATTTTTAATTTATTTGCTTGAGTAATATGATTAACGCCCACATTTATTGTATTAACTTCTGAGGGCTTAATAAATCCATTAAAGTCACGTCTAACCCATACCCAGTTTTCGTAGACTCCTTCGAAAAATCGATCGATATCTGGTGCTTGGTAGGCATGATTCACATTCCCAAAGAAACTTAATTGACTATCAACTACATAATTTAGTCCCACATCCCAAGCAGTTAGCGATTCATGTGTTGAGTAACTAGCGGTTGCATCAGAATGGGTATAATCCACTCGCTCCTGTCTGATCCCTGCAGAGAGTGCAGCTTTTTCAGGGAGCCAATTGGGTTGAAATTCTGATTCAATATATATAGCAATGTTATCTTTCGTTGTCGTTCCTGCATTCGTAGTATCTACTCGCTCGCCATCAAAATAATCTAGCCCTGTTGAGATTGTATAATTTTTTTCTAAGTACTCTGCTGAAAGATTCAAGCCTTTATAATCCTTCGTATAAAGCGATCCATAAGCTCTTGTCGCATTATAAATTTTATCTTCGTAATAATAATCTGCAGTTACATTTAATTTTTTATTAACTTTATAAGCAAGCCCAGTACTATATTTATCAGAGTCAGTGTCATAATTATTGTATGTCTCAACAGAATGTTGGGCTGGGTTATTTACAAATTCTTCTTTTGTCATAGGGCCCTTTAAATAAGAATTAATCCTTGAACTAGAGACTCCAAAATTCAATAGTAAGTCGTTTGATGCCGCAATATTTAATTTAGCGGATTGTGATTTATTTTGAAAATTATCTTTTTGACCTGTTACATCTCTATCACTAAACCCTGCATGCCTATCATCTGTTGCATTAACCGATAAGTTAAATTTCTTTCCTTTAAATCCAGCATTAGCAATTTTTTTAACTGTCCCACTACTGCCAAGCGCAGTCTCTAAAGAGTAACCATTATAATCTTTAGTATAAATTTGTATCACACCTCCCATAGCACCATCACCATATTTTACCGATCCTGTACCTTTAGCAATCTCTATTCTTTCAATACTGCTGATATCAATAGACCCAATAAGTTGAGAACTCTGATCTATGTTATTTAATCGTTGCCCATCTACTGAGATCACAACATTTTGATACCCAGATTCAACTCCATAACCCCTCATATCTATCAACGGTTTAGATTTATCGCCATAGCTTGGCATAATGTTTAAAGATGTATGTTGAGTAAGATAATCCATTAAAGAAGCACTTCCTGCTAGTGCAATTTCTTTTGCGGAATGGATTTCTACTGAGTATGGTGAGAGCCCTTCTTTGCTATCGTATTTATAGTTTTTTACAATGATTTCTTCTGTTTGTATGACTGGTTCTGCATTAACTGAAGCTGCTAGGATTGGCAAAAGTAAGAGTAGTTTTTTATTAAACATTTTATTCCTAAATACGTTATTCATGCTTCCCCGCATGGTTTATGGCGCAACAATACATAGGAATTGATTTAGATATTAATAAATTTAGATGATGAATTATTTAAACTAAAAATAAAAAATTGCTTCCCCGCAATTTCTTGTTACGATTGAAACTAGGCCGGTCTCCGGACTCATAAGACTAAATTTGCTGCCTTCCCAGGTTTCCCCAGTGACATTATGATGCAAATTCTTCCTTACTTACCGTTGCGGGGGCAGTGTAAGATTTTCACTTAACTTCCCGTTTAAATAACAATTTTATACAAATTGTTATCACCTAAAATCAACAAATGGATATTACTTTATTGAGATTTAAATATCAAGTGCTAGAAAAATAGAATTACAATCCAGGTTATAAAGGCATTCCCAATGGCTAAAAAAATAGCAGTACACCCTATGTATTTTATTGTTTTTGATAAGTGATGATTGTTAAATGAAATTCTGTCTGCACAAGATTCCAGTGAATAATTTAGAATTTCTGCTATCGGTATGAGGAGTATGCTTAAAATTAACAATATTTTTTGGATGCCAGTTTCGCCAATTATAATTCCTACTAGAATTAGAACAAAAGATAGATAAAATTCTTTTCTAAAATCATCTTCATTTTTGAATGTTTTTTTTAATATTTTTGTTAAGTAATGAAAGATATTAATGAGCTGCTTAAGATTAATTTTTTTTTTAAAAGAACTCTCCAAGAAACTTACCCCATAAAAGTTTAATAAATTATAACAAATAAATAAGTATGAGCAGTTATGTTTCTTGTATTATGTTATTTAATAACTTAAGAGGTAATATTGAAATGGCAAGAATTGTAAAGTGCGCGAAATTGAAAAAAGAGGCAGAAGGATTGGATTACCCTCCATACCCTGGACCTTTGGGCCTTAAAATTTTCGAGAACGTATCAAAGGAAGCCTGGTCTGGTTGGCTTGAGCATCAAACTATGCTCTTAAATGAGAAACGTTTAAGCTTGGTTGACCCTCAGGCAAGAAAATATCTTACAGAGCAAACGGAAGCCTACTTTTTTGGCGATGGAGCAGATAAAGCTGAGGGTTATGTACCGCCAAAAAGTTAAAATTAAGAAAGCTCTTTTTTGATCTCTTTGAGTGACGAGTGTCTTACGTCTTTTCCTTTCACAGTATAAATAACACTTTGTGAGATGTTGACTGCATGATCACCAATTCTTTCAAGTGATTTTGCAATAAACATACTTTCTAGAGACATTGAGATTGTTCTTGGATCTTCAAGCATAAATGTTAGTAGTTGTCTCATACAAGAGCGATAGTCATCATCAACCTGCTTATCTTTTTCAAGAATATCGATAGTGTCGCTTAAGTCTAATCTTGCAAATGAATTCAATGCTGTTTTAATCATCTCTTGAACAGCCTTTGCCATCCCTTTAATTTCAGTGAACCGTGGCTTACTCATGCGATTATCTTCAAAAATTCTAGTTGTTGATCTTGCTATTTTTGCAGCTTCATCACCCATTCGTTCAAGATCAGTAATAATTTTAAGCATCATCATTATATTTCTTAAATCCCCAGCAGCAGGCGATCTTTTTGCTATTAGAAGTGAAGTTTCTTCATCAATAGCTACTTCTAAATCATTGATTTGAACATCTCTTTTCATGACCTCTTCAGCTAGCTTAATGTCTGTATTTAACAGAGATTTAACCGCATTAGCTGTTTGCTCTTCCACCAAAGTGCCCATTTCTAAAACTTTTGCGCGTATTGCTTCTAAGTCTGAGTCGAATTGTTTGTAAATATGCTCTGAAGCCATATTTTCTTTACCTAAAATTATTAATATAGACCTATATTATGACAAATTTAAGGCAATTAAGCACCTTTCTTTATAGTTTTAACACCATCATTAGTGGCAAGAAGTAAAATGTTAGCAGGGCGAATGGCAAATAATCCGTTAGTAACTACCCCAACAATCTGATTAATTTTTTTTTCCATTTCAATTGGATCAGTAATTTTAAGCTCATGAACATCTAATATTAGATTGCCATTATCAGTTGTAAAATCTCTAAGTTGGGGTTGGCCACCTAACTTTGTAAGCTCTCTGGCCACATAACTTTTTGCCATCGGTAAAACTTCTATAGGTAATGGAAATTTTCCTAAAATAGGAACATATTTACTTTCATCACATATACATATGAATTCTTTTGCATTAGCAGCAACAATTTTCTCTCTGGTTAATGCACCACCACCACCTTTTAGCATGTGCATATGTTCTGTTATTTCATCTGCACCATCAACATATATATCCATTCCATTAATATCGTTTAAATTAAAAACTTCAATTCCATGAGATCTTAGCCTTTGAGCAGTAGCGTCACTACTTGCGACAGCACCATCTATTTTATGTTTAATTTGAGCTAGTGCATCAATAAAATAATTTGCTGTAGATCCAGTTCCAACACCAATAATGCCAGATTTTACGTAATGTATTGCAGCACTTGCTACTTGTTTTTTTAATTCATCTTGAGATAGTTGCATGTTCATTTTTTTTTACCTTTTATTTTTCAATAATTAACTTTAGATTAAGTTATTATTAATCAAAAATTAATCGAATTTAACTGTAAATTAACTTACTTAAAGTATCATGTAGTTATCATACACGGCACTTTGTTGCTTGAAAATAATCAAATTATGAAAAATGAATACAAAAAAAGAATTGATAATGCTAATGTTTATGAGGCAGCAATAAAAACGCCACTAGAAAAACAAATAAATTTATCAAAAAGATTCAATAATAATATTCTATTAAAGCGCGAAGATCTTCAGCCGGTTTTTTCTTTTAAGATACGTGGCGCTTACAATAAAATGAAAAACTTAAGTGATGAGAATCTTAAAAATGGAGTTATTGCTTGTTCAGCAGGGAATCATGCTCAGGGCGTTGCGTTAGCAGCAAAAATTTTAGAATGTAACGCAACAATTGTCATGCCTAAAACAACTCCTTATATAAAAATTAATGCTGTTGAATCACATGGAGCTAAAGTAATCTTACATGGAGAAACACTTCATGAGTGCTTTGATCACGCTTTAGGCATTCAAAAAAAACAAGGCTCAATATTTGTCCATCCATTTGATGATCCAGAAGTGATAGCCGGTCAAGGTACGATAGCAAAAGAAATTTTAGATGATTATTCTCGTCCAATTGATGCTATTTTTTGCTGCGTAGGAGGCGGTGGTTTAATTTCAGGAATAGCTGCTTATATAAAAGCCGTAAAACCTGAAATAAAAATAATCGGAGTCGAAGCTGAGGGTGCGGACGCAATGACACAATCACTTAAAGCAAATAAGAGAGTTACTTTAGAAAAGATTAGTATGTTTGCAGAAGGGGCTGCATTAAAGCAAGTAGGAGAGCTTCCTTTTAAAATTTGTCAGCAGTATGTTGATGAAATGATTGTTGTTAGTAAAGATGAAATTTGTGCGGCAATAAAAGATGTGTTTGAAGATACGAGAACCATTTTAGAGCCTGCAGGAGCATTAGCAGTGGCAGGTATAAAGTCTTATATTAAAAAAAATAATGTTAAAACAAAAACTTTTATTGCAACTGCTTCTGGGGCAAATATGAATTTTGATCGACTTGGGTTTGTTTCGGAAAGAGCAGAAATTGGTGAAGAAAGAGAGGCAATTTTCGCTGTTACCATCCCTGAGAAACCTGGAGCTTTTAAAACCTTTTGCAGCCTGATTGGTGAAAATAATATTACTGAATTTAATTATAGATATTCAAGTGAAAATAGTGCAAATATTTTTGTTGGTATTAGCGTAAAAAACTTTGATGAAGCTAGATTAATATTTGAAGTTTTAAAAAGAGCCTCTCTTGAACCAATAGATTTAACTCACAATACAATGGCGAAGCTTCATCTGAGACATTTAGTTGGAGGGCATGCCCCAGAGGCAAAGAATGAAGTTATTTATAGGTTTCAGTTTCCTGAAAAGCCTGGGGCACTATTAAATTTTCTAGAAAAAATGGGTCATTGGAATATTAGTTTATTTCATTATCGGAACCATGGTTCCGATATTGGAAGAGTTTTAGTTGGCATGCAAGTTGATGAAGAAAGCAAAGAAGAATCTAAAGAATTTTTAAAGAATCTTGGATATACCTATGTCAATGAGACTAATAATGAAGCTTATAAAATATTTCTTGGAAAAACTCAAGAAAATCAGTAGCCAATAAACAATTAATTGTATTAGAATCACATAAATATTAAATTACGTAATAATTTTCAACTAAGGGAATATATTAAAAATGAATTTGCTCAAAATAACTCTGCTATCAATTTTATTATTTGGATGTGGAAATTCAGATAAAGGAAAGGCTTACGTAACCTCTCAAAAAGGTGGTATTTCAGTTATTGATTTAAACTCAATGGAAATAATTGAAGAAATTAATGTTGGAGCAACATTCCCAAGAGGAATTGGGGTTACTAATGATGGAAAATATTTAATTACAGCTAATAAAGGCGATGCAAATTTATCAATTATTAATTCAAAGACTAAGGAAGTTAAAAATATAGATGTTGGAATTAACCCAGAGTTCGTTAGAGTAAATAAGGGGCATGTATTTGTATCAACAGAGCCATCTTCAAAGGGTAAGCCACCTGAGAAAGGTGAAATAATGCATGAGGAAGAGGAAGATGATGAAGATAAAATCCCCGCTAAAGTTGCTGTAGTTAATCTTGCAAAAGGCGAAAAAGTTAGAGAAATAACTGCGGGTCCAGAAACTGAGGGAATTGAATTTAGTAAGGATGGTAAGAAAATTATAGTGACTAATGAGGCAGATAATTCTATTACAATCCATGACTATGAATCTGGCGCTCTATTAAAAACTTTTTCAACAGAGCCTTATGGCCTCAGACCAAGAGGTATAAAAGTTTCTCCTGATGGTAACTTTTATGTGTCAACGTTAGAATTTAGTAATAATTTTATCGTGTTAGATAAAGAATTTAATCATGTAAAGACAGTTAAGACAGGAAAGTCACCCTATGGAATAAGTTTTAATTCTAAAGGCGATAAGCTCTATGTGGCTGCTGGTAGAGCCAGAACATTAGAGGTCTTTGACGGTAAAGATTTTACTAAAATTAAGGAACTAAAGACTGAGGGGAAAAGATGTTGGCACTTTACTTTTACACCAGATAATAAAAACATTATGTTGGCTTGTGGAAGGTCAGATGAGGTTCTGTTAATAGATGCAGAAACATTAAATATCAAAAAACGTATTCCAGTTGCTGGAATTCCTTGGGGAATAATTACTTATCCAAAAGCAATTGGAAGCTTAGACCAGGAAAAATAAAAAAATAGCCATTAGATTTTATTTATTATTGACCATTCATCATGAGTAACTGGGGTAATCGATAATCGATTACCCTTTCTTAATATCATCATGTCTTTTAATTCAGAGTAGTTTCTTAATTTTTTTAATTCAATCAACGATAATTTTTTTACTAAAGTTACATCGACGTTGAGCCACCTTGGATTTTCAGGTGTAGATTTTGGATCATAATATTTATTATCTTTTAAGAATTGAAGTGGGTCAGGATATGCAAGTTTTGTAATTTCCATTATTCCTACAATTCCTGGCGACTCACAGTTGGATTGATAAAAAAAAGCTAAATCGCCTAATGACATATCATCTCTCATAAAATTTCTAGCTTGATAATTTCTTATCCCTTTTGTTGGAATCCAGTCGACGGTTTTTGATGGAGTATTTTCTAACTCTTCGATTGTAAAAATGGATGGTTCAGATTTCATTAGCCAGTAACGCATATAAAAGTATTCCTTAATTAATATATTATTGTTATGTTATTAAGAGTTTAATACAAGAGAAAATTATGGAAAAGAAAAATGTACTAGGAACTGCTTTAAAGTTATGTAGTTTAGAGCCATTAACAGGTTATTTTAGAAATGGCGAATGCGATCATTGTCAATCAGATAGTGGAAATCATACTGTTTGTGCTGAGGTAAATGAGGAATTTTTATTATTTTCAAAAGCACAAGGAAATGACTTGAGCACGCCTCGACCAGAATATAATTTTTTAGGATTAAAGGCTGGGGACCGTTGGTGTTTATGCGCAAATCGCTGGCTAGAAGCAGCTGAAGCTGGGTGCGCCCCACCAGTAATTTTAGAGTCTACACATGAAAAAGCATTAGAAATCATAACATTGAGTGATTTACAATATCATAGCTTAAGATAAATTTGCTTAGATGTTGCCTAGACCAGCATCCAGAACCAAAGGTTCAAGTGGTAATAATCTAAGATGTTTTAGGTTCGCTCGCCAAGAGCCCTTATAAGGTAACCCAATCGTGAGCGATCACACCACATTCTGATTAATTAAAACCGATGCTATAGACTAGTTCACGGAATAATTAGCCCAAGCAACATCTAAACAAACTTATCAATTAATTTTTTTGTAGGGTTTTATCAATTAATAAATTGAAATCTTTTATTTTATTTTGATAATCAAGGGTATGTAAATTTTTGTTATCACCTTGATTTAAAAATTCATGAGTAATATCTAGGGCTGCTTTAATGATAGTTTTATCAACACCTATTACCGACCCAGATTGTTGAATCTCTTCTACTTTATGTTTTAAATAGCTAATTGATTTTTGAAGGTTTTCTTCCTCATTCTCTGGGCATGAAATAGTAAAATCCCTTCCTAATATATTTACTTCAATTTTTTTTGTCATATTTTCAACTAGGTAACTGCGCTAATAAGTTTTCAACTTTTAATGTTGCTTCGTTCATTTTAGTTTTTAAAGATTGAATTTCTTCCTTAGCAAGATGAAGATTAGGTTTCAATTCATCGTTTTCTTTTTTTAATACTTCTACCGCCTCAATAAGTTTAATGAGTTTGCTTTCTAATAAATTTAGTTCATCTAACATTCATTTACTATAATTTAAATTCTTCATAGCATCAATAGAGAATGCACTTTCTTTCTTATTTTTTTTTGGCTCGTGGATGCGCTTTATCATAAATCTTTGAAAGATGTTGAAAATCTAAATGTGTATAAATTTGTGTTGTACTAATATTTGCATGGCCTAATAACTCTTGAACAGCCCTTAAGTCTTGACTTGATTGTAGGAGGTGAGATGCAAAACTATGCCTAAGAAGATGAGGATGAATATTTTCAGGAACGCCTTGTTTAATTGCCCAAAATTTTAATCTATATTGAATTGCTCTTGGGGTTAATTTTTTACCATTTTGACTTAAAAAAAGTATTTTATTTTCAGATGTTAGATTTCTAATATTTTTTCTTAACGCTAGCCATTTTGTTATAGCCTTAGAAGCAAATGAACCAACTGGAACTACTCGCTCTTTGTTGCCTTTACCCATAACAGAAATTGTTCCATCATCAAAATTAATATCATTTTGGTTTAGATTAACTAGTTCA